>CAZKXG010000101.1:10725-12952 GCA_964556465.1 uncultured Cryomorphaceae bacterium
CGCTGGTTCCCATTTCGGGAATTGAGATGGAGGAAGTGGCCGAATACGCCCACAAATTAGGTGAACGCGTAGGGAAAGAACTGGGGATACCAGGCTATTTCTACGAGAATGCCGCCAAAGAACCTAAGCGCAAAAACCTGGCCTACTGCCGATCGGGTGAATACGAAGGATTGGACAAACTGAGTAAACCTGAATGGAAGCCCGATTTCGGCCCCGCCGAATTCAACGACTCGGTGAAAAGAACTGGAGCGACTGCCATTTCGGCGCGAGACTTTTTGGTGGCCTACAATGTCAACCTGAACACCACTTCTGCCCGGAGAGCCAATGCCATCGCCTTCGATATCCGCGAAGCAGGACGAGTGAAAAAAGATGGGGACGGCCTTACCGGCAAAGTCATCACCGACGAAAACGGTGAACCCGTTCGCATTCCGGGCACGCTGAAAGCGGTAAAAGGAATCGGCTGGTATATCGAGGAATACGGCATTGCCCAGCTTTCGCTGAATTTAACCAATATCAAAATCACGCCCGTTCACAAAGCATTTGACGAGGCATGGGAGAAAGCGAGAGCGCGCGGAATTCGTGTAACGGGATCGGAAATCGTAGGTTTGGTACCTCTTCAGTCATTGCTCGACGCGGCAGATTATTTTCTGCGAAAGCAGGAGCGTTCATTGGGAATTTCGGAATCTGAGAAAGTTAAGATTGCCATAAAGAGTCTTGGCTTGGATGACTTGACTCCTTTCGATCCAAACAAAAAAGTGATCGAATACATGATCAAGGATGAATCGGCGAAGAAATTGGTCGATATGAGTTTGACAGCCTTTGCTGATGAAACCGCTTCGGAATCCCCCGCACCAGGGGGTGGAAGTGTTTCGGCTTATATAGGAAGTTTAGGCGTTTCACTTGCCACTATGGTAGCCAACCTTTCATCGCATAAGCGCGGATGGGATAATCGCTGGCATGAGTTCTCCCAATGGGCCGAAAAAGGTCAAGCATTGAAAGAAAAACTCATTGCGGCGGTAGATGAAGATACGGCAGCCTTCAACGAAATCATGAAGGCTTTCGGAATGCCAAAAGAAAAGCCCGAAGAGATTGCAGCGCGAAAAAAAGCGATCTCGGATGCCACCAAATACGCAGCGGAAGTTCCTTTGAAAGTGGCTCGATTGGCAAATGAGTCTTTTGGTGTGATAAAAGCGATGACCGAAATTGGTAACCCTAATTCCATAACGGATGCGGGTGTTGGAGCCATGTGTGCCCGAGCAGCTGTAAAAGGTGCCGCAATGAATGTACGTATCAACCTACAAGGATTCAAGGATTTAGACTTTGTAAATCAAACCATTTCAGAAGTTGAAAAATTGGAAAAGGCAGCCGATGAGCAAGAAAAAGAAATCAATGAAAAAGTGATGAAGGCAATCGTTTAAAGCAGGATAACCGAAGTAGGTGATTTTGCGTAAGTAACTAGAAGAACACCCCCTATGGTAGCTAAGCCCACAAACAGGCAAAAGCAAAATCGATTTTGGTACTTTTTTCCGTTTCAGTTGGCATTGCTCCACTTGAAGCGAAACCACTTCTTGATGCTGTTTTGGATCGTGCTTTTCGCATTTGCCACGCGCACGTTTGCCAACAAGTTGGGGATTCCCTCTCTCTTCCTTACACCAGAATATCAAGGCGAAGTAGGAATTACTTCCTTTATGATTCTTGGGTTTTCTCTGGGTGCCTTTATTATGGCATTCAATATTTATACCTACATCAATCACGCGCACCGCTTCCCTTTTTTAGGAACGCTATCGAGACCTTTCTTTAAGTTTTGCATCAACAATTTCATTATCCCTGTTGCATTCATGATCACCTATATCTGGTGTTCTTCTTCCTTTCTGCGAACGGTTGAACTCAAGAATAGTCTGGAAATCTTCTTGGATATGTCGGCGTTCCTCTTTGGAAATGCGCTATTCATTGCCCTGGCAATCATATACTTCTTTCCCACCAATAAAAACATCTTTAAAATCACGGGACTTTCTGAGGCTGAATTCGAAGCCAAACTAGAGAAGAGTATTGCTCGTAACCGAAAAAGAGGTTATCGAATCCCGAGTGTTACCGAAGGATCTCGCTGGAGGGTGGACACCTATTTGGTGAATCCGTTTCGAGTAAACTTGGCCCGAGAATCTCAGCACTACGACACCGAGACCTTGAAAAAAGTCTTTTATCAAAACCACGTGAACGCCTCTCTCTT
>CAZKXG010000102.1:0-1298 GCA_964556465.1 uncultured Cryomorphaceae bacterium
AATCTATCCTCGAATGGGAACCACCGAAAAACGAGCTTCCGACGATTCGCATTCACGGAACAATCGACCGTGTTTTTCCCGCATCAAAGATCACCGATACTACGATGATCGAAGGCGGGAATCACTTTATGATTTTTGAGAGGGGGGAGGAGATAACGAAAAATATTTCCCTGGCACTTGATAATCTATCGCCGGAATAAATTAACCCTCAGACCGATGCCGCTCATAACTTTATGGCGGCCGTTCATACAAAAGTTGGTTCCCTTGCCTATTATTCTTTCACCTTTGCCGGCAATTCAAACAGTAATTTGACGTTTCCCGTGCAACCTTTTAGGATTTAAGTGTCACTAGAAGCAAGAACCAAAACGAACCAAGTAAGCGACATGAGATTTATCACCCTTCTTCTTGTGCTTTCCAGTGCTATGGCAATGGGTCAGTCCAAGTATACCCTAAGCGGCTACCTGCGCGATTCTGAGAACGGCGAAGGCCTGATCGGTGCGACGGTTTACGTCGATGAGATTGCCTCGGGAACCACCACCAATGTGTATGGATTTTATTCCATCTCATTGCCCGAAGGCACTTACAACATCACCTTCAATTATATAGGGTACGCCGCTACTACTAAGACCGTTGAATTAAATACCGATCAGACTTTTGATCTCGAGATGGAGCCAGACCGAAAGCTTCTGCAAACAGTAGAAGTCACTGCTGAAAAAGCAAACGAAAACGTGCGAAGTCTCGATATCGGTGTTGAGAAAATGGACGCTCAAATGGTGAAGGATATTCCCCAATTTATGGGAGAGGTCGATATCATCCGAAGCATTCAGCTTTTGCCCGGTGTTTCTACGGTAGGAGAGGGAGCCACGGGATTCAATGTCAGAGGTGGAAATATCGATCAAAACCTAATCCTTTTGGACGAGGCCACAGTGTTCAACTCTTCTCACCTCTTTGGATTTTTCTCGGTGTTCAATGCCGATGCGGTTAAGGATCTGACGCTCTACAAGGGAGGAGTTCCAGCGAGATACGGAGGACGACTTTCCAGTGTCTTAGACGTTCGTCAAAAGGAAGGAAACTCAAAAAAGTTTTCAGGAAATGCGGGGATCGGATTGGTGTCTAGCCGATTATTACTCGAAGGCCCAATCATTAAAGACAAGATGTCCTTTATGGTTGCCGGTCGTCGTTCATACGGTGATCTTCTCTTGCCGATTTTCAACGAAGATTTCCGCGGGGACCAGCTTTTCTTTTATGATGTAAATGCCAAGCTCAATTACAAGATTGACGAAAAGAACCGCCTCTTT
>CAZKXG010000102.1:1338-5425 GCA_964556465.1 uncultured Cryomorphaceae bacterium
AAAGTTATTGGGGAAACAATACAGCTACTCTGCGCTGGAATCACCTCTTCAACCCGCGCTTGTTTTCGAATTTCTCGGCTGTTTATAGCGACTACGAGTATTCACTCGGCGTACCCGAAGGTGTCAATGCCTTTGAGTGGGAAGCAGGAATTCAAAACACGGCGCTCAAAGCTGATTTCTCTTTCTTCCCGAATGTGAGTAATACGATAGAATTCGGTGCGCATGCTACATTCTACAGCTTCTCTCCCGGACGTGCCGAAGGAATTGGTGAGCAATCCATTTTTAATGTAATCGAAGTGCAAGGTGAAAACGCCTTGGAAGCAGCTGCTTATATCAGCAACAAGCAAACCATCAACGAGCGACTCTCCATTGAATATGGCGTACGTTACAGTCACTTTTTGAATTATGGTGAGCGGGATGTCTTTATGTACGAAGATGACATCCCGAGTTCGGATTTAGCCATTGTCGATACCGTAAATTTCGGAAACAGAGAGGTGATTGCCGACTTTGGAGGTTTTGAGCCAAGGATTGCGATCAACTACACCTTTTCCGAAAGGTCATCGATTAAAGCGGGGTATAACCGCATGCGACAGTACATTCATCTGGTGTCAAACACTACGGCTGCAACGCCAATTGATATTTGGACACCTGCCGGCAAATATGTCGATCCGGCCATCGCCGACCAAGTATCGGTTGGTTACTTCCGCAATTTTAAGGACAATGTATACCAAGCTTCAGTGGAGGTGTATTATAAGGATTACCAAAACCTGCTTGACTACAAGGACAATGCAGAGCTTTTGCTCAATGACAATGTAGAGACGGAACTTCTTCAGGGCATCGGAAGAGCCTACGGTCTGGAGTTTCAAGTCGAGAAAGTAAAAGGTCGATTGACGGGTTGGGTGAGTTACACCTTGAGCCGAAGCGAGCTGCAGGTTGATGGAATCAACCGCAACGACTGGTACGCTTCCAACTACGATAAGACTCATGACATTTCCGTGGTGGCTCAGTACAAGCTCAGCGATAAGTGGAAATTCGGCGGAAACTTTGCCTTTATGACAGGGCGTCCCATTACGTATCCCGATTCGAGATACGTCTACGAAGGAATCGTAGTGCCGAACTATACCAATCGAAACGGCGCGCGAACGCCCGCCTACCACCGTCTGGATTTTTCTGCCACCTTGACTCCCGAAAAAAAGGATAAAGTCTTGTTCTTTTTCAATCGACCCGATTCTTGGGAGAGCTCTTGGACTTTTTCCGTTTACAATGCCTACGCGAGAAGAAACCCTTACAGTATTTTCTTCCGACAAAACGAAGACAATCCTGCTCAAACCGAGGCCGTGCGTTTGAGCATCTTCGGAAGCATCATCCCCGGTGTTACTTATAACCTCAAATTTTAATCGACATGAAACGAACAGTGCATAGAATCCTCATTCCGTTTTTTGCCGCTACAATCCTGCTAAGCTCTTGCCAAGACGTAGTAGAACTTGACTTACCTGAAGGTGATGAGTTTCTGGTAGTAGAAGGCTGGATTACCAATGAGGACAGACCTCATGATGTAATTCTGACCACAACGGCAGCGTACTTTGATGATGCAGAACCTGCTCCCGCGATCAATGCTACGGTCTTCATCCGCGATAATGAGGGAACGGAAGTCCTTCTTCCCGAAACGAGTCCGGGTGTATACACCTATCCTGATTCAGGAGTTGTAGGGCGTTCCTATCAACTTGAGATTCTTTTGGAAAACGGAAAGCGTTATTTGTCCACTTTCGAAGAGGTTTTTGAACCCGTTCCGATTTTGGCAATCGAATGGCAATTTTCGGAAGACGAACCCGATGTGGACGACGGGGAGAATCTCGATGATATTTACGATGTAATCATCTTCACCATCGAGCCTGCCGGTCTTGGTGACAACTACCGCTGGCGTTCTATTCTGAACGGAGAAGAAGCGCGTGAACCGTTCGATATTTTCGTGACCGATGATCAGTTTGTGGATGGCAACCCTATTCCCGATTTTAATGTGACGGATGAACTCTACTCCCAGTTTGACACGGTGACGATCATTCAAGAGCGGATCTCACGTGACGCTCGTGAATTCCTACAACTTTTGCAAACTCAAACAGCCTTTGTAGGCGGGCCTTTTGACCCTCCTCCATCACCCATTCGAGGGAATATCGCTAACGTATCTGATCCTGATGATATCGCTTTGGGATACTTTGGCGCGGCGGGAAGAGATCGAGCAAGTATAGTTGTAGGGGTGGAGTGATTTGTTGAAGTATTAAGTATAAAGTACGAAGTATTATGAGTGGCTGATTGTACCTGTATATCTTAATACTTAATACTACCCTTCTTAATACGTACTCATCAAATAAGCCACCAACACCGCCAGCGGAAATATAACTACCGGCGCCAGCACAAAGAAGTACCCGCCACTGATTCGGAAGTCTTTTTGTTCGAGCAAATTTGTGCTATAGGCAATGGCGTTTGGAGGAGTAGAGACGGGCAGAAAAAGTGCACAGGAAGCGCACAGCGCCACAATCAATGGTACCGAAAGCTGATAGGTACCTGAGAGTCCAAGCGCTATGGGTACCAAGATGGAGGTAGCCGCCGTGTTTGACATCACATTGCTCAAGGCCAAGGTCAAATAGCCAAATAGAATAGCCAAAACGATCATGGGCATATTGATGCTTTCGAGCAATCCAATAAACACATTGGCAAGTCCAACATCCACAATGGCGTGACCTAGAGCGAGTCCACCTGCAACGAGCATCAAGGTATCCCAAGGCAAAGACCTCACCTCGTCTGCTCGAATGATTCGCGTTAGCGTAAGAATTACAATGGGCACAGCCGAAGTAGCTGCCAAGGGTATTCCATGTAGCGTTTCAGTACTCCAAAGGAAAACAGTAAATACCAAAGTGAAGATCATGATATTTCGTTCCCGCTTCTCTACGGGATGAGCCTCATCCTCTTTCTCCATAAAGCTGAGGTCGAGCTCTTTAACTTGAGGTACATACCTTTTGCTGAGGTAGACCCAAAAACTCCAGACCAAAAATAGTGCTAGTGGAACTCCAAAAGCCATCCAAGTGAGAAACTCGATTTTTATCCCTGCGCCTTCTAGAGCACCAACCGCTATGGCATTTGGGGTGCTCCCAATAATGGTTCCCAATCCACCTACCGAAGCGGCGGCGGGAATACCGATGAGGAGACTTTTAGTCATCGGCGCTTCTTTCCCAAGGCTTCTCGCCAAAGGCAGAATACTTGTGATCATCATGGCCGCCGTAGCTGTGTTTGACATCACCATGCTAGCTATAGCAGTCATCATCATTAGGCCGAAAAGAAGGCTGGTTGGCTTAGATCCAAAGCGTTTTACGGTAAACTGAAATAACGCCTTATCGAGCTGGACTCGCTGCATTCCTTCAGCAAGGAAAAAGCCGCCGAGTAAGAGCCAGATGACATTGCTCGTCCATGTGCCCACGTATACCGATACGTCCATTGGTGCTTCCAGAAAGTAATCTGAGCCCAAGACAAAGACGAGATAGGCGATAATAAAAATTCCCACTGCAAAGGGTGGAATAGCCTCGGTGAGCCATAAACCGACAGCCAGAATGAGAATGAAAAAGACGTAATTCATTTCCGGCGAAGCACCGGGAATAGTAACAAAATAGGTTATTCCAAGAGCAATAATGACATTGCCAATGAACGTGGAAGTATTAAAGAGGTAGTGAAATGCTTTTTGTCGATAGTGACGAAATGCGGCTCGCCTGGAGTCGTACGTTGCCATTTTCTTACGGTGTTATTTCAGTTTTCTCGCCTACCAAGGCATATTGAACTAGGTTGGCTCCCATTCTCAGCGCTTTTTGACGTATTTCTTCTGGGTCGTTGTGCACTGCAGGATCTTCCCAACCGTCGCCCAGGTCAGACTCCACGCTGTAGAATAAGACTAGCCGTCCTTCGTGAAATATCCCGTAGCCTCTTGGGGCTGCTCCATCGTGTTCATGTACCTTGGGCAAACCGCTGTTAAAATCGTATTTCTGATGATAAACGGGGTGATCAAACGGGATTTCAACAAGCTCTTTCTCAGGAAAAACTT
>CAZKXG010000102.1:5435-12795 GCA_964556465.1 uncultured Cryomorphaceae bacterium
GTTCTAGCTGAGTTCGGAGAAAAGCGTCCATTCCATAATTATCGTCGATGTGCAAAAATCCTCCTCCAAGTAGGTAAAGCCGAAGATTCTCACGGTCGTTGCTATTGAAAACCACATTCCCGTGTCCGGTCATATGAATGAACGGATAGTTGAATATGTCGGGGCTTCCTACTTCCACATACTTAGTTTCCCCAATGCCCATATTGAGTTGCTCACGGCAAAACTCAGCTAGATTGGGAACAGAGGTCGGATTGGAATACCAATCTCCGCCACCACGGTACTGCAGAACGGCCAGCGAAAATGATCCGTCTTGGGCAATGACGGGTGTCGAAATCAAAACGAAGAGAAAGACTAGTTTTTTCATGCTCATTCAAATATAGACTTAACGCGAAGACATTTGAAGCATTGCCACCGCCAAAATTCCCGCGGTCTCGGTGCGCAGCCTGTTTTCATTGAGTACTACACCTTTAAATCCAGCTGCTTCGGCGCGTTCTACTTCTTCCAGCGTGAAATCACCCTCGGGGCCGATCAAAATAAGCGTTTCAGATCCTCCAGGATTCACCTTAATGGCTTCCCTTTTTTTTCCACTGATGCAGTGGGCGATCAACCCTCCCTTGCTTTCAGATTTCAGCAAGTCTTCGAAACTTATCATTGGGTGAAGGATGGGGACAAAAGCTCTTTGAGATTGCTTCGCAGCGTTGAGAACAATCTTCTCCGAACGTTCATCTTTGATTCTCGCTCTCTCCGTTCGTTTAGAAATCAGTGGAATGATTTCGCTTACCCCCAATTCGGTGGCTTTCTCTAGAAACCATTCAAATCGGCTGAGATTTTTTGTAGGCGAAATGGCTACCGTCACACGATGAAGTGGTTTGGGAAAGTTTTTCTTTTCCAAGACCTTCACCTTTAAATCTTGCTTCGAGATTTGACTGATCTCCGCGGTGTATTGCGTGCCTCTTCCATCGCCGATAAGAATTTCATCGCCCTCTCTGAGCCGAAGAACCCGTGCAGCGTGTTTGCTTTCCTCAGGATTGAGGACGCCATGTTTTGGTTCGAATTCAGGATCTAGGAAGAAGTGCATTTAAGTTGGAAAAAGAAACCCCATGGAAATTCCACGGGGCTTCATTGAATGATTAGTAGCTTTTAGGCATTTTCCTTTACTTGAGGTGCCGCGTTAAGAATTTCTTCAGTTACGCCGGACTCAAACTTTTTGAAATTGTCTACAAATTTACTTGCAAGCACGTTGGCTTTATTGTCGTAAGCATCTTTGTCAGCCCAAGTATTTCTCGGATTCAAAATCTCAGTAGGAACATTCGGACATTCGTTCGGAATAGCTAATCCGAATATTTCGTGATTGTGGTAATCAACTTTATCAAGATGCCCATCGAGAGCTGCATGAATCATAGCTCTGGTAAACTTTAACTTGATTCGGCTTCCTGTTCCGTAGGCACCACCTGACCAGCCTGTGTTGATCAGCCAAACATTGGCTCCGCTTTTTTGCATCTTCTGCGCGAGCATCTCAGCATATACTCCCGGGTGCAAAGGCATAAAAGGTGCACCAAAGCAAGCTGAAAATGCTCCAACAGGTTCAGTAATTCCTTCTTCAGTTCCCGCAACTTTTGCCGTATAACCGGAAATGAAATGGTAGGATGCTTGAGCGGGAGTCAATTTGCTAATTGGAGGCAACACCCCGTAAGCATCAGCAGTCAAGAAGAACACGTTCTTTGGTACACCACCTCTCCCTGGTTGAACGGCGTTATCGATGTGGTGAATCGGATAGCTTACACGTGTATTTTCTGTTTTGGTCGAATCGGTATAATCCGGTTCTGAAGAGCCTTCTTTGAAAACGATATTTTCCAAAATCGCTCCGAATTTAATTGCTCGATAAATCTCGGGCTCTTGCTCTTCGGTAAGGTCAATACATTTTGCATAACAGCCACCTTCGAAGTTGAATACACTGTCATCAGACCAACCGTGCTCGTCATCACCAATTAATCCTCTTTCGGGATCGGATGAAAGTGTTGTTTTTCCTGTTCCCGATAGTCCGAAGAAGATGGCTGTATCGCCGTCTTTTCCAATGTTGGCAGAGCAGTGCATTGCCAGGACATTTTTCTGGTGAGGCAAAATAAAATTCAAGATGCTGAACATGCCCTTTTTAATTTCACCCGTATATCCCGTACCGCCTACTATCGCCATTTTGCGCGTGAAGTTGATAATGGCAAAGTTTGGTTGCCGCGTACCGTCAAGTTCAGGAACTGCAAAGAAGTTCGGAGCGCAAACGATATTCCATTCAGGGTCATTCTTGTCAATTTCTTCGTTTGTCAATCGCAAGAACATATTGTCGACGAACATATTGCTCCAGGGCAATTCAGTAACCACTCGCACCGGTACACGGTACTTCGGATCGTCGCAAATGGCAGCATCCTTTACATAGACCTCCCGGCCCGTTAGGTAGGCACACATTCGGTCGTATAGTTTGTCAAAAGCTTCGGGTGAGAATTTTTTATTGATGTCTCCCCACCATACCGCATCACGTGTGATGTCGTCTTCTACAATAAATCGATCCTTAGGTGACCGTCCGGTAAAATCACCTGTGTCTATTGCTAAGGCACCCGTATTTGAGAGCGACCCTAAGCCAAGAACCAATGTTTCCTCTACCAATTCGGCAGGAGTTAAATTCCAAAATGCGCTTCCCACATTTTGTAAACCCAGATAAGAGAGATCGTGTTTCTCCGGAATTCTTCCGTAATTATTCATAGTAAATGGTTTAATTCTTCAGTTTGGTGTTTCAAAGCAAAGATAAAGGTTTGAGGCTAGAAAAGGCAATCCGTGTTACTGACTTTTGACAGGTATGGTCGTGTAAAAGTTTCTTTGCATAAAACGGTTGAGTCAATTCACGACCCCGGATTTGGTAGTATCCTATTTCCTCGAATGGCTTGAACACCTAAAAATAGCCAACCCGCGATGAGGAGAAGACCACCAACGGGAGTAATTGGACCCAAAATGGATTTCCAAGATTCAATGCCCAACAAGTCTCGTGTGCTCAATAGGTAAATAGAGATGCTGAAGAATACAATACCTGCTGTAAAGAGGTAGGAGAGAATCTTTAAACTCTTTTGGTTGAGCAATTTACTCCCTGAAAATCCCAGGAGGATGAGTGCCAATGAGTGCCAAGCTTGGTAGCGAACACCTGTTTTAAAGCTGTCGAGTTGTTCAGGTGATATTAGTTGCTCCAGAGCATGCGCACCGAGGGCTCCGAGTATTACTGCCATTGCCATCGAAAAAGCGCCGACGGCAATTGTTGACTTTTGGGTTGATTTCATGCGTCAAAAGTAGTCAAGAACAAAAAAAGGCGACCCATTTGGATCGCCTTCCCTGATTCATAGAGTCGAGGATTAATTTTTCTTCAATTTCTCCATTTCTTGATTGAAGGTTTCTTTGAACTGCTCGTAGTCGTAGTCTATTTTCAACCTTTCGTCTTGCGAGAGTCTGTCGTTCATGGCTCCGATCAAGTCTTGTCCACTCAGCTCGATGGCCACATAGTATTTGTAGTTTCCTGTCTCGGTAACTTTCACCGCTTTTTGGCAGATCGTCTTAGTTCCTGTTAGTTCTTGATCCAAAACTTCACGAGTCAATCCTTCAAATCGTTCTTCCACCTCTTCACGGTTATTGAACTCACGAGAATTCACGTAGTTATCGATTGTTCCTTGGATAGTAGTGTTGATCGCCGAAGCCAAATCAGCACGAGCGTTACTGAAAGCTTTCTTTTTGGCTGTGGCCTGATCCATGCTTTCTCCCAAACCATTCGATCTGAAGAATTCATCGTTGCTGAAATACTCTTCTCCTGCGCAGTATTCGTTAATTAAAACTTCTCCTGCTGGCGCTGCCACTTCTTTGTTTTTCTTGCATGCCGTGAAGGCTAATCCTACTGCTAAAAATAAAAAGGCTGTTTTCGCAATTCCGGTGCTTCGTGCAATTGTTCTCATTGTTTCCGTATTAGGTTTTTAGTTTATTCAGAAATTGTGCCAAATGGCTATTTTGTTTAAAATAAGTCGTTTGCGAGCTTTCTCATTAGCTCTGATTCTATGTTTTTGGTAAAATTTTGATAAGCTTTGAGTCCGGCCTTCTCAAAAGAGAGGTCAACTCCTTTGACATCCGTTTTCGAAATTTTATAAACGCTTTCGTCCTTTTGAGCATCGATCACATTAGCATCAAGCTCCAGCCTTACAGTGGAAAACCCTTGAGATTCACCCGTAGACTTCGTATCAGATTTTAATTCAATAATCACATCGGCTTTGTTGGGATCTCTGGTAAACCGCACACCTTTTCTATTCAGAGACGCAATAATCGCTGCGCTAATAGGTTTACCGCTGATTTCGTTTCCCAGATTTCTTTCATCAGCATCGATGTGCACCAAGGGTGGAGAATAGATGATAGGCGAAGAGATATTTATGCCTCTCAAAGATTCGGTAAGCTTTTGCATAAAGCGATCTCCTTTAAAAGGCTCAAAAAGTTGTTCAGTATCGATTTCGGTTGAAAGCATGTTTGGTTTGGTAGACCTTTCAGCTTCTGCAATGGGAATGGTTATTCTCCCGTCCACATTGGTGGAGAGGGAGCCCTTTATTCTCCCATATTGGCCTTGGTAAACGTAATTGATCGGAACCCCCGAAAGCGGTTGACCCGATTCTGAATCAGCCACCGATAGTTCTGCTTGGGTTTGGTAACTGTTTTGAAATGTGAGTCTTGGTTCATTGCTGAGATTCATTACCACTCCATCGAGCATGGATTTGAGACCTGCAAAAAGTTCATTATCAATTAGTATTTCCTGACCACGAAAAGTCGCCTCATTTTTATCAGCCCAAAATTCTTCGATGGCTTGAAGGCCTCTCAAGTAATAGTCGACCGATTCGGAGTAGCGTCCGTCTGATTCTGCAGCTTGGGCTTTTGACAAAAAATCCAATGCCAATGATTCAGCCGATTCTTTTTTCTGACGTTGCTTTTCTGCGTATGTAGATTTATCGAGTCGGTAATAAACCCAGTATGCATCGGCATCTTCAAACTGTTCTACAAGCTGAAAATCTTCCAAATCAAGATTGGTGCTTGTGCGGATGGTCTCTCTGAACTCTTGTTCAAATTTGTATTCGCGCTCAAGCGTGTACAGGAGTGAATTGGAATTGACGTTTACTTTTATTTCTGAAGCTAAATCACTTAAGGCATTCTCCTTAGCTGCGCTTCTGAAATCAGTTCCCGGCGTTTTTTGGCAACTCCAATTCCAACGTAATAAGAATTGGTGATTGGTCTGCTTTGCACCCAGGTAGGCGAAGGCGCAAAATTCTCTTTCGTTGCAGCCTTTTTCTTGCTCGAACAAGAATAAATAATGACCGTAAAAAAGAATAGATAGCTCAGAACTCTCATTGGCGCATAAGTTTTGTGAGTTCTGAGGCAAGGTCAGAAGCGATATTTGAGTAGGCACTGTTCGCTAATTGATCTACGGTTTGCAGTGTCCGTTCGGCTCTTAACATACCTAAGAGTCGGTTTTTGTCTGAGCGTGATGTGATCACACCGTCGTCATTGGCAGGGTACAAATTCGTGGCCTCACCATCGTATGAGGCATAGTACACATCATCCGAAATCTTTTTTTCTGCAATGTCAGAAAACAGAACCTCGCCCGTTTCCAGGGAGATGGCCTTGTACTGGAACGAGATGGAAACTTCATTCGCATTATAGTACTCTTTGTAAGTAACCGGTTTGTATCGAGTCTGGTAGTAGTGTTTATCAGTCTCTTTATTGTAAAGTTTTACTCGGTAACCTTCAAATCCTTTCTTTTCAGAAACTTTCAATCGTCCTTTACGCTCCGTGTAGGAAATGACAGTTCCTGTGATAATCGCTTTTGCACCTAGCAAGTTTCCAACTTCTACAGCAGTTCCTTCATCGACTATTCCGCTCAGGCTCATTCTCTGTTCTTCGAGAATCAACTCCAAGTTATCTCTTTCAACAATTTTCAAAAAGGGGTCATTTATCGCCGACAGCTCAGTAATGACAAAGGCAGTCAGCCTATCGTTCACTCCTTTTTGCTTAGAACTATTTTTAAACTCACCGATGGCCACGGGGAATTTACCTAAGTCGAGACACTCATCCCTGAGCACTGCTACATCTTTGTAATTGGGATCAATCCGATAGATTTCATCAAATTCGTAATAAGCCAATCGGTATCTCCCACCATCAAAATGCTGCACTGCTGCGATGTAAAGCGGTTCGTTGACGGCAGTGTTTTTAAGAGCTGAAACATCCTTATAACCAGGTTCCAACTGCTCTATTTCCTTCAGTAAGATGGTTGCCTGATTGAACTTCTTATCAGCCATCAATTCGTTGCTTTCATTGTAGAGCTCTTTGATGTATGCGGCTTTTACATCTTCATAGTCATCGGTAATGTAGCGAGGGTAGGTGAGGTCTATTCCCAAACGTTCCACCTTATCGTGGTAAGCCATGGCTTCCAAGTAGGAGTAAACCGCTTCTTTGGTTTCTCCCATGGCCTTGGTTTTGGTGAATTCGTCACCTTATTATTCAGCATTCGCTGGCCCATTTTGGTCAAGCCAATACGGGCATCCACGTTATTTCGATTTTTGAGTAGGGAATTGTAATAAAAGAGTGCAGCATCTGAGTATAGTCCCGCTTCTTCAAGTTTTACGGCCTTCTTTGAAAGTGATTTAGAGCCATTGCATCCGTATAGTATGAAGCCTATGACCATGCAATAGATCAGCTTTCTGATCAGTTGAACGTTGTATGTTTTGAATTGAGGCATTTCTTGTGTTAAGAAGAAAGTTGCAATTTATTCACGTAGCCTCTGCGCTGAAATTGTGAATGACCGTCGGTATAGGACTGGTTATTCAAAGATTTCTGAAAATATCCGTGTAAAGATTTAATCATGTTTAAGAGGTCAGAAGCTAAATTAACTTTTTTCAGTTCAGTGATTAGCAACGCTCGTGCCAAATGCTCCAATCAAGTTATGCAATAGCTCTGTTGAAAAGAAGATACGTGAGAATTTATGATGGGTTACCATAGAGTCATAACTTCGTTTTTTCTAGAAAAAAGAATTGCCAATATGCAAAATATATTGATCCTCGGAGCGGGGAGATCTGCCGTTTCACTTTTGGATTATTTAATCGAAAGATCGGGACAACATCAGTGGAAAATTATCATTGCTGATGCCAACCCTTCAGCTGCTAAATCTCTGGTAGGCAATGCAGATGTAGAGTTGATTCAACTCGATGCCAAAAATGACGCGCAGCGGATGGAGTTGATTTCCAAGGCTGATCTGGTCATAAGCATGTTACCCGCATTCTTGCACGTTTTAGTGGCAATG
>CAZKXG010000103.1:0-11799 GCA_964556465.1 uncultured Cryomorphaceae bacterium
CCCGCAGGTTTTCATATTGTAGGGGAAGGGATGCAAGCCCGAGCAGAGATCACGGATTTTTGGGCCATGGTGTTCAATCCTTCTTCCATCGAGCGCATAAGCCACGTTTGGATCGGCGCTTTTCTTGCCGGGGCATTTCTGGTGATGAGCGTTCATGCCTATTACATTCTGAAAGGCAGAAATATAGAGCTCTCAAAAAAAGCGTTTGGTATCGCTCTGAAAATAGCGGTGGTGTCCTCTTTGATGCAGCTTTTTACAGGTCACCAAAGCGCCGAGGTGGTAGCCGAACATCAGCCAATAAAATTGGCTGCGATGGAGGGACATTACGATAGTCTGGCTGTTGCAGATTTATACATCATGGGCTGGGTAGATGCAGAAAAGAAGAAAACCACCGGGCTGAAAGTTCCGGGTGGATTGACCTTTATGCTCCATCAGGATGTCGAAACGCCCGTTCAAGGTCTGAACTCCTTTCCTAAGGAAGATCATCCCGATTTGATCAATGCGGTGTTTCAGACCTATCATATTATGGTTGGCATAGGAATGTTGCTAATCGGATTGAGCCTTTATGCGGTTTTTCATTTGTATCGAGACTCCTTATACGAAAAGAGATGGCTCCTGTGGATATTTGTGCCCGGTGTTTTGCTTCCTCAAATTGCCAACCAATTCGGGTGGTACACAGCTGAAATGGGGCGACAACCATGGGTGGTATACGGCCACCTGAGAACAAGCCAAGCCCTGAGCGAAACGGTCACGGCAAATCACGTGGCTTTTTCTCTGGTGCTTTTTACCTTAGTTTACCTGCTGCTTTTCGGTTTGTTCCTCTACTTATTGAACAAGAAAATTAAAAATGGTCCCGATGATCCTGAATTGCGTCAGCATAGTCCGCGTCATAGTCAAATGGCCTCATCCGTAAACCAACAGAACTGATGGAAACGATTTTGGGATTTGATTACCCTACGCTTTGGTTCTTTGTGGTAGGAGGCATTTTCACCGGATATGCCATATTGGATGGTTTTGACTTGGGTGCAGGCGCTGTTCACCTGTTTTTCAGAAAAGAAAAGAGCCGCAGAATTGCGCTCAATGCAATCGGTCCCGTGTGGGATGGAAATGAAGTATGGCTGGTTATCGGTGGCGGAGCATTGTTTGCCGGTTTTCCCATTATTTATGCCAACATGTTTTCAGCCTTTTACATTCCGTTTATGCTTTTTTTGGTGGTGCTTATTTTTCGAGCCATCGGAATTGAGGTACGATCAAAGGAGGAGAGCAAATCATGGCGAAAATTTTGGGACGTCGCCTACAGTTTGTCCTCCATTCTGATAGCCTTTCTTCTCGGAGTGGTTGTTGGGAATATCATTCTCGGTATACCATTGGATGAAAATCATCTCTTTCGTGGTAGCTGGTTGGATTTTCTCAATCCGTATTCCATTTTGGTTGCCATTACCACGGTAGCCTTGTTCATGATGCACGGCTCGATTTACCTCACCATGAAAACGGAAGATCGACTCTACGATAAGTTAACTGTCCTGGTCAAGAATTCCACGATATTTTTTGTCATGAGCCTGGTTATCGTGACCATTTATACGCTACTTTATCTTCCTCATATGGTCGACCAGCTCAGTGCGCACCCCGTCATGTTTATCATTCCATTACTTATGATGCTGGCTGTTGCCAATATCACACGTCAAATTTCAAAACGAAAATATCTTTTTGCATTTCTCTCTTCGGCATTGGTAATGGCCATGCTACTCATTATTGTGGCAGTAGAACTATATCCTACGGTAATTTATGCGCCTAATAATCCTGAAAATAGTTTGACCGTTTACAACGCAGCCTCTTCAGAAAAATCTTTGGGCATCATGCTCACCTTCGCCGCTATCGGTGTGCCATTGGTTGGGACATACACGGCCTTTGTATTCTATACTTTTAGAGGTAAGGTGAAATTGGATGAAACCAGCTATTAGGATATGAAGCGCTAACGTAGTATGTAAGCCAAAATTTCCGCTGAGTTCTAAAAAATTCACCCATGTTTCTTTTCTTTGTTCACACAATGAAGAGACGATATTCAATCATAAGCATATTAACCATTGCCATTCTTACCCTGGCGAGTTGCGGACCAAAGGTATCCGTGAGCGTAATGGAGTCGCGATCAACAACGGCCTATGATCAAGAGGTACAAGTATTGACTATAGATGATAAAATTCCCGACGGCTATGCCCATCTGGGTACCGTACACGTTGGTGAATCAGGGTTTACAATGAAATGCAATTACGATTACGTAATGCAGCTTATCAATGAAGAAACTCGTAAAATGGGGGGCACCTTAATTCGAATAACTGAGCACAAAAGGCCTGATTTATGGAGTTCTTGCCATCGAATAACAGTTGATGTATATTCGGCCAACTAAGAACACTTTGAGATCAAACGGGCACAATTGATCATGTGTTGAATAATAAATGGAGATGAGACGATTTTTTCTTTTTAGTGTGTTTTCGTTGATGGTCGGAAGTGTATTTTCGCAAGACCTTATTGTTACTACTACTCTTGATAGTATTGAGTGTAAGGTGACCAAGCAAGATGCTGAATATGTTTACTTCTCATACATCAAAGAGTCGGGCGTTCAGTCAGTTCTTATGCCGAGCGAAGAAGTGAAAGAGTTACTTCTTGGCTATTATGAAGAGCCATTGCCACTTGACTCGGGAAGTGGAAGCAGTGCTGGCTCTATGGGTACTCGGACCCCCATGAGAAGGACGGTGGATCACACTTCCGTGCACATCTCAGGGTCATATGTTTTTGCCCGACGCACGGCGCCGATATCAAACGATCTACCGGAGTTTCTTCAAGACTATTATTCAGAGTTAAGCGGTGGACGAGGTTTTCAAGGAAGGTTTCATGTTTTTGTTTCACCCGATTTTGCCGTCGGTGCGGCGGTCAACACCTTTAACTCTTCTCATGGTGTGCTAGCCGAATTTCAGTTTGATGAAAACCCCGATTCCGTTGTAGTTGGAGAGTTCAATACAGAAGTTTCTCTTTTGTTTATTGGTCCATCGATTATGGGGCGATACTATTTCCAAGATCCCTCGTTTTTGATCAATTATTCATTTTCAATAGGATATTTACGCTTCAGGCAAGAAGAATTCATAGTCGATACAGACATTCTCTATGAAGGAACAAGCTTGGGATTGAATGGGGATTTCGGTTTAGAATATCTACTTGCGCCAAATGTCGCTATTGGTATAGGGGTTGGTTTTGCCATAGGAACCGTTTCCAAAGTAGATGTAACCATAGATGGCCAAACAGATTCACTTGATTTGGATGATCCCGAGGGTTTGGGGCGCATTAGCTTCTTTACAGGGCTTCGATTTCATCTCTGATGAAACCACTGTCTCCAATTATATCTAAACAATTGTACCGATCCGCTAGCTACAGTCCAATTTTACATTCATTTCTTTTTCTTTGATGGTCCATTGCAGCAAAATCATGGAATTATCACTGTCAAATCTCATTCACAAGTACTACGGGGCACCGTGCTCCAAAGGCCCGTCTATTTTCGCCCTGTCTTTGTTATGGCTGATTCTGGGCTCTCATTCGTTGTTCGCTCAGAATACAACAGAATCAGTAGCTGACAGTGCTTCTGTTAATACGGGTGTGCCGATTCAGAATCAGGAAGCGAGTGGTGACATACGCTTGACATTTTCTTATGGTTGGTCTCAGCGTTTTTCATCGACTACACAGCGAGCAAGTAGTCAGCAGAGAGAATTCGATGAAGAGTTGCAAACAGGTCAAAATGTGCGCCTTACATTTCACTATTTCCCTAAAGGGAATTTTGGAATTGGACTAAAGTTTAATCACTTTTTTACTTCCCACTCAGCTGATTTTACCTTGATTGACAACAGCAATGGAATGGAACTTACTGATAGGGTAAGCGAGGAGATCGGAGCAACGTTTATTGGGCTATCCGGTATGCACAAGGAAACGCTTGGGGCTAAGGTTCAGATGAATTTTGGAATTGCTTTAGGTATAATCTTCCTACAAAGCGACTTTGAGGGCTTTGACAGCGAAATTAATTTTAGCGACAATTCCTTAGGAGGAGAAGGAGAAGTCAGTTTGGATTATTTTATAACTCAGAATTTCGCACTAGGAATAGGGGTGGCTGTAAATATTGGCCCAATTCAAGAAATGGTAGATCAAGGGATAACCGTTAATTCACTAGACTTCAATCGGCTTGATGTATTTGGCGGTATTCGTTTTTATTTCTAAGAATCTAAAGATTATTTAATACCGACTCACTTACTTTATTAGGCAGTGTCACTTTCAGTTTCGACTCTTCTTCCATAGCTCGCTTGATAGCGAAAATCGCCTCGTCATTTCTGGCCCAGCTTCTTCTGGCTATTCCGTTGTTTACATCCCAGTGAAGCATGCTTTTCAATTTTTTTTCGCTGGATGCGCTGCCATCGAGAAGCATGCCGAATCCTCCGTTGATTACCTCGCCCCAGCCAACGCCGCCGCCATTGTGTAAACTCACCCAAGTCGCACCGCGGAAAGCATCTCCAACAAAATTCTGAACAGCCATGTCTGCCGTGAACTGCGACCCGTCGTATATGTTGCTGGTTTCCCGGTAAGGTGAATCCGTTCCCGAAACATCGTGGTGATCTCTACCTAGAATCACGGGACCAATATCGCCCAAAGCGATGGCCTCGTTAAAAGCTTTCGCAATTTTTACGCGTCCCTCTGCATCTGCGTAAAGGATGCGAGCTTTTGAGCCTACCACTAACTTGTTTTCTCCCGCTGCCTTGATCCAGCGAATGTTATCCGCCATTTGCTGCTGAATCTCCTCGGGGCTGTTTTCTTTGATTTCTTCCAGAACTTTTGCAGCTATGGCATCCGTTTTTTCCAGATCAGAATCCTTACCGGAGGCACAAATCCATCTGAAAGGACCGAAGCCATAATCGAAACACATCGGACCCATAATATCCTGCACGTAAGAAGAGTACTTGAAATGAATTCCGTCATCGGCCATAACATCGGCACCGGCTCTTCCTGCTTCGAGCAAAAAGGCATTTCCATAATCAAAGAAATAGGTGCCCTGAGCCGAGTGATTGTTGATGGCAGTAGCCTGTCTCTTCAGACTTTCTTGAACGGCAGAGTGGAACCTTTCGGGATCTTCCACCATCATTTGGTTTGCTGCTTCATAGGTCAATCCTACAGGGTAGTAGCCACCTGCCCAAGGGTTGTGCAATGAGGTTTGGTCTGAACCTAGCTCCACAAAAATTCCCTCTTCGTAGAACTGTTCCCAAACGTCTACGGTATTTCCGATGTAAGCAATTGATACGATTTCTTTATTGGCTTTGGCTAATTTGACTCGTTCTACCAAATCAGACATTTCGGTGATGATTTCATCTACCCAGCCTTGCTCGTGTCTTTTGTAAGCCGCTTTCGGGTTGATCTCTGAGGTCACTGAAACACAACCCGCAATGTTTCCCGCTTTTGGTTGAGCTCCACTCATTCCTCCCAGGCCGCTGGTAACGAATAGTTTTCCTTCGAGTCCCTCGCCGTGCTTAGAAATTTTTCTTCCCGCATTCAATACGGTAATAGTAGTGCCATGAACGATCCCCTGAGGGCCAATGTACATGTACGATCCCGCCGTCATTTGACCGTATTGGGTTACGCCCAATGCATTGAATTTTTCCCAGTCATCGGGCTTGGAATAATTAGGTATCATCATTCCATTCGTCACCACTACCCGTGGTGCATTCTTACTTGATGGAAATAGGCCCATCGGATGACCGCTGTACATCACCAATGTTTGTTCATCTGTCATTTCAGAGAGGTACTTCATTGTGAGCAGGTATTGCGCCCAGTTTTGAAATACCGCACCGTTTCCTCCGTAGGTAATGAGCTCATGAGGATGTTGTGCCACTTTTGGGTCCAAGTTGTTTTGGATCATGAGCATGATGGCCGCGGCCTGTTTTGTTTGAGCGGGATACTCAGATATGGCTCTGGCATACATCTCGTAATGAGGCCTGAATCGATGCATATAGATACGGCCGAAATCATTGAGTTCTTTGTAAAACTCAGGAGCCAAAATGGGATGAAACTTAGGATTGAAATACCGAAGGGCATTTTCCAAGGCTAATTTCTTTTCGTCAGCAGTCAGAATTTCTTTTCGTTTCGGAGCGTGATTTGCATCAGGATCGTAAGGTCTTGCATCGGGCAAGTGATCGGGAATCCCTTCGCAGATAAGATCTTTAAAAGCCTGTGTATTTTCTCGAACTGAAGTTTCCATCTTGATTTTTATTTGAATCGTCCCTTCTTTTTGTCAAAGCCATAAGGGCAATGCTTGCATCCGTTTTGGCAACAATACCCTCTTTTTAAAAGGTACTTTGCAGTAAAGACAATATAGCCTTCCTCGCTCAGGTAGTAATCGTCTTTATCGAATTCCTTCCTTCTACCAAAATCACCAAAACCTGTGGACATGTTTGCAAATTTCGTCAATTTGATCCAAACAGTTTCCCTCCTTGCAAGCATTCTTTATCACCTGTTTTGTCAGCATGATTTTCTTAGCTTTGCAGCCTTTGTTTAAAGCCAGCACTCTATGATTCTTGATGAGTATTTCACTCTTTTCGAGGCCGATCTATGGACAAATAGCGCGGGGGCCGAATTGAAATGCATGGTTAATTCTGAAAAGCTATTCGCATGAAGATAGCGGTGAATACCCGGCTTCTGCTCAAAGATAAAATGGAGGGTATAGGCTGGTTTACTTATGAAACGCTAAAGCGAATCACCACTGCGCACCCTGAGATTGATTTCATTTTTATTTTCGATCGCAAGCCTTCGAAAGATTTTATTTTTTCAGACAATGTGAAGGCCGTTGTGGCACACCCTCAGTCTCGTCATCCGATATTGTGGTATTTGTTTTTTGAATTCGGGGTATACCGGGTTTTAAAAAAATACAAACCTGATTTGTTTCTATCTCCTGACGGATGGTTGTCGCTGCGATCAAAGACTCCGCAACTCTCCGTTATTCACGATTTGAATTTCGAGAAACATCCGGAGTTTGTTCCTTTCCTTGTTCGAAAGTATTACCTCCATTTCTTTCCCAGATTTGCGAAGAAAGCTCGGCGTATCGCCACTGTTTCTAAGTATTCCCAGAAAGATATTGAACAACGCTATGGGGTGAATGCAGATAAAATTGATGTGGTATACAATGGTGTGAATGATGTCTTTCGGGTTCACACTCTTTCCGAAATTCAAGCGATTCGAAGACAGTTTACCGCGGGAGCTCCGTACTTCTTGTTTGTAGGTTTGATTCATGCCCGAAAGAATCTGAAAAACCAATTGTTGGCTTTTCTGAAGTTTAAAGACCAACACAACAGTGATCTGAAATATGTTATTGTGGGAGAGAAATTTTGGTGGGATAATGAGATCGATGAGGTGTTGAGGAACTCGAGCTTTCGAGATGACGTGATTTTCCTTGGTCGGAGAGGAATGGATGAATTGATTGCCCTGTACGGTGGAGCGTTTGCACTCACTTATGCTAGTTTCTTCGAAGGCTTCGGTATACCCATTGTCGAGGCCTTCAAATCAGGAGTGCCGGTCATTACTTCAAACACTTCATCAATGCCCGAGGTTGCCGGAGAAGGAGCAATAATGGTAAACCCTGACTCTGTGGATGAAATCGCTGAGGCGATGAAAACGCTTGTGAAAGATTCTTCAAAGCGAGAATCTTTGATTGCTTTTGGAAAAGAACGAGCCAAGATGTTTACTTGGGAAAATGCCGCTGAAGGACTTTGGAGCTCTATCCAAAAAGCGCTTTCCTAGTCTCGCGTGTAAACGGCATTTATGCCTCTTCGAAATGATTGAGGAAGAAGATCTGTCAGCTTATCAAAGAACCTACCCTTACTAGTGAATCTTGCGAAATAATTGCTCGTTTCATGATCGGTCAGTCTCAATCCGGCCTCTTGTCCGAGCGCTTTCAATTCGGCTACGGTATACTCTCTGAAGTGACCGGGGTTATGCTTATCGAGTCTGATTAACTCAAAGGGATTTTTACCAAAAAGCATTTTCAACCTGTTTTCCAAGCAGACCGCATTTGGAGTTCCCAAAATTAAGAGACCTCCCGGTTTCAAAAAACTTCTGATAAATGAAAGAACGTGAATTGGACTGGTGTGCAGGTGCTCAAGAACCTCGCCCATGATCACTACATCCATCTTTGGCGGGGTGATCCAATCTGACTCTTGATCCGTCTTGTTCAGGTCAAATTGGTGGAAGTTTGAGTGGTCTATTTTGATAAACTCAGGGAAGTGTCCGCCTCGACTTTCGGCATGGGCAAATCCCATGGTGTATATTTCTGCCTGAGGAAGATTCTTGGTAAGAACATCAGTAAAGAAACTAGGCCCAATATCCATGACTTTCAGACCTTCTCCATTTTCTGAATTCACCGATTTCAAAATGAAATTAATCAAAAATGAAAATCGTTTTGAATGAATTGTGATGTAATCTTTCGATTCAGAATCCTGAACAAGAGGAAGGTAGTGTCCTAATATTTCGGCAGTAGAGCGCATTTTTTAAGATAGGCGAGCAAAGATAATTTTTTTGTAATGTTGTGGGTCCGGATAAGGCGAAATGCAAAGAAAATTTCTCTCCAGTTTAGGACTGATACTTCTTCTAAACTTAATCGTAAAGCCATTTTATCTACTAGGAATTGATGCCGAAGTGCAAATCCGAGTGGGCAAGGATGCCTATGGACTTTATTTTAGCCTCTTAAATATCAGTTTTATTTTAAACATGTTTATCGATCTGGGGATAAACAACTTCAACAATCGAAATATTTCTCAGAACATCCAGCTGGTTTCGAAGCATTTCACAAAGCTTTTTACCATCAAAGCCTATCTCGCCTTTGGATATGCTCTGCTCACGCTTGGGTTGGGTTTGGCTCTGGGGTATGGAAAAGAGTCTTTTGAGATTCTCGCTCTTTTGACTTTGAATCAAGTATTGGTGTCCTTTATCCTCTTTGGGAGATCAAACCTTGCTGCCCTGCATCTTTTTTCCAGAGATAGTATCATTTCAGTGCTTGACAGGGCCCTGTTAATTGCTTTTTGTTCCATTTTCCTCTTTACCAACTTAACCGATCAGGAATTCAAAATAGAGTGGTTTGTCTATCTGCAGACCTTGGCCTATGTACTCACTTTATTGGTCTCCATTTTCATGCTTAGGGGCAAAATCGGAGGGCTTAAACTTAAGTTCGATAAGCTTTTTGCGATTCAAATATTTAGGAAGAGTATTCCATACGCCACCTTTACTTTAATAGCAGGGCTTTACAATCGAATTGATGGAATAATGCTCGAAAAGATAGGCCCTGAAGGAAGTATTTCTGCGGGCGAGTATACTCAAGGGTTTCGTTTTTTTGAAGCGGCATCCATGTTTGCCTATCTTTTTGCAGTTTTATTATTGCCTCTTTACTCTCGAATGTTAAAGGAGGGGTCTCCTCTCAAGCCAATGGTTGATACTGCGACACGGCTACTTCTGGGTAGTTCTTTGGCGGCAGCGATTCTTTTCTATTTCCACGGCGGTTTCGTTTTGGAATGGAGGTATCCGGATGTCACTGAAAGCTCAATCCAAGCTTTTTCAGCGTTAATGATTGGTTTTGTTGGAGTAGGGATGTTCTACGTCTATGGCACCTTGATGACTGCCGATGAAGATTTGAAGAAATTGAATTATATCTCTATTGGAGGCTTGGTTCTAAACCTGATCCTGAATTTTTATTTGATTCCAATCCATGGCGCATTCGGGGCCGCCATTGCCACTATGGCAACTCAGCTGTTTGCAGGAATTGCTCAACTGTTTAGTGTGGTGGTCCGATTCAAATTTGGAGTAAATACTAAATTGCTATTACAGTTTGTTTTGTACGGAGTTCTAGCGGTTGGTACCAATCTTTTCCTTGAGGACTTCATAGCTGAAAATGCCCTCTATCGCTTCCTCATTTCCGCTCTTGTTGGTGGAGTGTTATTGCTTGTAACAGGTTTGTTTTCAGTCAACAAATTCGTTCGTCTTTTGAAAAGCAACGAATAAATTGCACGAGGGCTAATATTGCTACTTTTGTGCCGTTTATTTTCCAAATAACTTATTGATGGAATCGAAGAGTTTTGACTTTAAATGGTTGATCGGTGTCGTAAAAGCCAATCTTAGACTTTTTATTTTGGTAGCGGTGCTTTCTGCTATTGTAGGGGTAGTAATATCACTACCTGTATTTATGACTCCAAAGTACAAGAGTACAGCTGTGGTATACCCCACTAATATTGAGGTGTATGCCGACGAATCAGAAACGGAGCAATTGCTTCAATTCTTTGAAGCTTCGTCAGTCAGAGATTCTGTTATCGAAAGATTTGACCTCTACACGGAATATGAGATTGAACGGAATGCCGAAAACTCGAGGTTTTATTTGCTCGAAGAGTACCGAAACAATGTAAGGGTCTCAAAGACCAAGTATGAATCCGTAATGCTCGAAGTTATTGCTGAAGATCCTCAACTGGCCAAGGATATGGCCGATGAAGTTATTCGTCAAGTGAATATCAAATATGACCAAATTATTAATGAACGTTCAAATCTGATTGCCGAATCGTTTCAGAAACAACTGACTTACCAAAAAACTGTATTAGATAGTCTGGAGTCTTTGATTTCTCGAATCAGCACGGAAAATGATGTACTTGACTACGGTAGTCAAACCAGAGAATTGGTGCGGGGATACGTCGATGCGTTGTCGCGAAACGGGACTGCGGGAGTCAACGAGGATCTTGCACAATTGATCACCAGTACTCAAGAAAAAGGTAGCTTGGTTCGTATGCTCCAAAACTTGAGTTACATGGGAACCATGCAGTACGATTATCTCTCGAAAAAGTACTTGGAACAAAAGGTTTTGGCTGAGGGGGATTTGACCTACACCGATCTTATCGTCGAACCAGAAGTAGCAGACAAAAAATTCTGGCCTGTAAGATGGTTGGTTTTGGTTATTACCATGATCTCTGCTTTGCTATTTACGCTGGTTATGGTTTTACTGCTAAAGCAATCTTAACAACTTGCAAAATACCTTCCGCATAGAGGGTCGAGAGAAGAAGCTCATCGGCATATTGACGGCACTTTACGTGCTGGTCAACGCAGTAGCTTTCACCAAGGATATCTATATTCTTGCTGTTCTCCCTATCGCTATTTTTGTTGGGTACTTGCTCTTCTACAACACCAAATTTCTCCTCTTATTCATAGTATTTGCCACACCTCTGTCTTTCAATTTTGAGGATCTGGCATCTTTTGGCGGGATAGGTTTTTATTTTCCTACAGAGCCGCTACTATTTGCATTGATGCTGCTTTATATCGTTAAGCTTTTGGGCGGTTACCGCGAAAAAAAGGAGTTTCTTGGTCACCCTTTGACCTTGGCCATTCTGTTCAATCTTGCCTGGCTGGCTATTACGGTTTTCACTTCCGTAGATTTTATCGTATCACTCAAATACCTTATTTCCAGGCTGTGGTTTGTCTTGGTCATGTATTTTATGATCAATTCGTTCTTTCAAGATCGTGACTTAATCAGGAAGTTCTATCTGGTACTGATAGGTAGCATGACAATCACAATAATCTATGCTCTCTCTGCTCATGCAACTCATGGATTTTCAGAGGAGGCCGGTCACTGGGTAATGTTTCCGTTTTTTAAAGACCACACTTCGTATGGAGCTATTATGGCATTGCTTTTCCCGATGGTGCTTTTTCATCTTTCACGTGCCAAGGCTCTTAGCTTGCATCAATTGATTTGGG
>CAZKXG010000103.1:11809-12681 GCA_964556465.1 uncultured Cryomorphaceae bacterium
ATATCATTCATCAATTGGAAAAGAACAGACAAGACTCATCCGATAGTTTTGCCGAGCATGTCCAATCCATTACCAACATCAGCAGCGATGCATCTAACCTAGAGCGATTGAACCGCTGGAATAGCGCTTGGAAAATGTTTTTGGATAAACCGGTATTCGGTCATGGTCCGGGTACTTACATGTTTGAGTACGCCAAGTACCAAAAGAGTTCAGATAAAACCATTATTTCTACCAATCAAGGAGATGGAGGAAATGCCCACAGCGAGTACTTGGGCCCTATGTCTGAGTCGGGTATGCTAGGAGCTGTGACAATACTTATCATTATAGTTGTCAGTATATACATAGGTATAAAACTCTACTATCAAATGGATCATGATCCATATCTGAAAGGGGTTGTTATGTGCATTGTGCTTGGACTAACGACCTACTACCTGCATGGCATTCTGAACAACTTTTTGGATACCGATAAGGCTTCTATACCTATATGGGGTAGTATGAGTGTATTGGTGGCCATTTCAATCTACCACAGAAAAAAATCACTTAAATCTGCAGCAGAGTAAAGCTGTATCATCAAAGTAGGGCATACTGCCTCGGTGAAGATCCATGGCGTGAACAATGTGAGAAATGGCATCGTCTGCTTTTTCCATATACGGTTCTTTGTCCATCATCAATTGGCACAAACGCTCACTCCCGAATTCATCGTTTTCGGCATTTTCAAGTTCGAGCACACCATCTGTGCTTAGCACCAGCAGAGCATTTCGCGAAAGCTTTAGTTGTCCTTTATTGACAAATGGCAGCTCAGGAAGCATGCCGATTCCTACGGTTCCTTCTTCCAGGAATGTTGCTTTTCCTGATGAAATGACAAAGGGTGG
>CAZKXG010000104.1:0-11536 GCA_964556465.1 uncultured Cryomorphaceae bacterium
GCCGATTCCTACGGTTCCTTCTTCCAGGAATGTTGCTTTTCCTGATGAAATGACGAAGGGCGGGTTGTGCCCCGCATTGATGTAATGGAGCATCCTGGTCGGATAGTGAAAGTAGCCAAAGAACACCGTTACGAAACGGTCTCCTCGAGACATTTCGTTGACTTTGTTATTGAGCTGCTCTACTAAACCTTCAAGTGTCCAGTTTGTATGCTCGATCAGGGCTTTTAAGTGCGCTTGGATGGTGGCCATAAGAAATGCCGCACTCACTCCTTTTCCCGAAACATCCGCCATGCAAAAGAAGGCTTCGTCTTTTCCGAGGGGGATGAAATCACAAAAATCTCCGCCTATGGCTTGGTGTGGCTGATAATAAGTGGCTACTTCAAAAAGAGGATATTCTTGACTTCCGCTTCCTACCATGAGCGCCTGCATTTCTGCGGCTAGTTGCAGCTCGGTGTCTATTCTTTCTTGTTTTAGAGAGCGCTTGAAAAGGGCTTTGTTTTCAATGGTTACCGCTACAATATTGGTGAGTGTCTGGATAAAAGTTCGGTGCTTGATGGACGGACTCATGCGAATCTCATTTTCATCGATATCGCCAATCAATACGTAACAGAGAGGCTTGTCGTCGTTTGAAACCGGAATGAGAAAATCGAAATTTCTGAGCTTCTCGTTCTCTTGGTCACGCAAATAAACGACCTCATTTTTATTGCTGATCCTTTGAAATAATTCAATGTCTTCGCCGTAATCCTCGTCCACGCCATATTGCAATGCACAGCTCCAAATGTTCTCTATTTGCATAAAAAGAACGAGTCTTCTGATCTGTAAATCGTGCTCTACGGTACTTCGGTATTGGTCCAAGAGTTCTTCCGTACTCTTGTTGCTATTGATGGCATTCGTCGTTTCAAGAAGGATATCCAGCTTGGAGTTTAATCTGCTGATTCGATCCTTGTTCTTTTGAATCCTGTTCTCGTAGTTTTCAATCCGTTGTTCCAGCTTTTCCAGCTGTTTGTTCTTGGATTTGTCCGTCAACCCTTAAGCTTTTTCAGTTCATCTAAGATATAGGGAATTTTTCGGGTGTTGGCGAGGTCTTTTAGTTTTTCTCTTGATTCGGCTACGGGGCTGCCGAAATAAGTTTTTCCTCCGTCCAATCCTTTCGAAACTCCCGTTTGGGCCAAAACTACTGCATCCCGCCCGATGGTAATGTCACTTCGTACTCCAACTTGCCCCCACAGTGTTACTCCATCTTCTATGATTACGCAGCCGGCTATTCCCACCTGCGCTGCTATGAGGCACATTTTGCCGATTACCGTATCATGACCGATATGCACCGCATTATCAATTTTTGTTCCTTTACCGATAGTAGTAGCACCTGTAACACCTTTGTCAATCGTACATCCGCACCCGATCTCTACATCATTTTCAATCACCACTTTTCCGCAGCTGTGCATCTTGTTAAAGCGCTCATCTTTTTTGTAATAAAAGGCATGACCGCCAATCACCGTATTGGCATGAATCTCCACGTTATCGCCAATCTCGGCATTGTCATAGATGACCACATTGGCGTGGATCGTGGTATTAGCACCGATTGATACCCGGTGTCCGATTACGACTCCGGGTGCCACCGTTGCCGTCGGATCAATTTGTGGCTCCGGATTGTCCCAATTCTGCACCGGCATAAAATGCTTATTCAGTTGATTGAATACATCAAAAGGTCGAGGATGAACCAAAAGACCTTTTCCTGCCGGAGCTTCGACTTCTTTATCAATGATGATGGTCGTTGCAGCACTATGCAGTGCCTTGTCGTAATACTTGGGATGATCCACAAAAACGATGTCACCGGGCTCCACCACATGAATTTCGTTTATTCCTGTGATGGGGTGACTATCGGGACCTTTGAAGTCACAATTTCCTAGTTCGGCAATTTCTTTCAGCGTAAATGTGCGGGGTAATTTCATTGTGGTTAAATTGAAATGTACTGCGAAGATAAGGGCCTTTTCAGTTTCCTTAACATTTCTCTTGCTTTACACACCTTTCCTGAGGCAGGCGAAAGTGTATATTTGTGGCCAATTCAAAAAATTTCATGAGAATACTAATCGGAATTGCGCTTCTTTTTTTCTGTTTGGAAGCCATCTCGCAGAATACTTATTGGCAGCAGGAAGCAAAATATGCGATGGAAATCGAGTTTGATGACTCGAATCATCGCTACGACGGAATACAAGAGTTGACCTACTTCAACAATTCTCCCGATACTTTATTCAAAGCCTATTTCCATCTCTACTACAATGCTTTCCAGCCGGGTAGTATGATGGATGTAAGATCAGCGACTATTGAAGACCCTGATCCCAGAGTGGCTGATCGGATTGCTCAGTTGAGCGAAAACGAAATCGGTTTTCTCCGTGTTTCTTCGCTGGAGCAAAATGGACAACCCGTAGTTTTTCGCGAAAGCGGGACCATCTTGGAAGTAGATCTGGCCAAGCCCATCCTTCCGGGAAAGAAGGCGAAATTCAACATGAGCTTCCAAGGTCAAGTACCTGTGCAAATTCGCCGATCAGGCAGATTCAATAAAGAGGAAGTAGCTTACAGCATGTCCCAATGGTATCCTAAAATCAGCGAGTACGACGAGATGGGATGGCATGCAGATCCATACATCGGAAGAGAGTTTCATGGAGTTTGGGGAGAGTTTGATATTAAGATTACCATCGATAGTGCATACACTTTAGGAGGCACGGGGGTTTTAATAAATCCGCAAGAAATAGGACATGGCTACCAAGACTCCGAAAAGAAAATGAAACGTCCGGAAGGATCGATGCTCACTTGGCACTTTGAAGCTAAGAATGTGCACGATTTTGTCTGGGCAGCAGATAAGGAATACGCCCATGATCAGCAGGTCTTAAAAGACGGCACCGTGATTCACTACCTCTATAAAAACACAAAGGACCTCAAGACCAATTGGGGAAAATTGAAGGAGTATGTTCCAAGAATTTTCGACTATGCTTCTGAGCACTTTGGTAAGTACCCATATCCTCAGTACTCGATTATTCAAGGAGGAGATGGAGGAATGGAGTACGCGATGGCCACCTTAATTACGGGCCAAAGAAAATTCAGTAGCTTGGTAGGGGTGACCGTTCACGAGGTGATGCATTCTTGGTACCAAATGTTGCTCGCCACCAATGAGGGAATGTACCCTTGGATGGATGAAGGCTTCACTTCTTTTGCCTCGAGCAAAGTAATGAGCCATCTCTTCAATCCCGACGAGGATAACCGACGCGGGAGGTATTACGATTCGTACATCGCTCTTGCGAATAGTGGTCTGGAGGAGCCTATGTCAAAAATGGCCGATCATTACAATACGAATTACGCCTATGGAGCTGCGGCTTATTCCAAGGGGGCACTTTTTATAGCTCAGTTGGGATACGTCTTGGGTCAGGAAAACCTTGACAAAGGTATACTTCGCTACTTCGACGAGTGGAGCTTTAAGCATCCCGGTCCAAATGACTTTGTTCATGTAATGGAAAAAGTCAGTGGAATGGAATTGAAATGGTATTTAAACTACATGCTCAATACTACTGAAGTGGTAGATTATGCCATAGAGGGAATCCGAGCCAATGGAGACCAAACAGAAATCAGCTTAAAACGAATTGGAAACTTCCCCATGCCGATTGATCTCTACATCAACTACACAGACGGTTCCACTGAAATGATCAATATCCCTCTACGGATGATGCGCGGAGCCAAGCCATCACCAGACGTTGTCGATTTTACAGTAGCCGAAGATTGGCCTTGGACAAATCCCGACTATACGCTTACCATTGATAGAGCTTCAAGCGAAATTGAGAGAATTGAGATAGACTCTACAAAACGCCTGGCTGATGTAAATCCAGATAATAACATATTGAATCTGACGGAAGAATCAGAATTAAATCCACCCAACTAACTATGAAATTGAATTTTGCCTTTTTCACATTGGCCATCATGATGATGGCTTGTGAATCCACTCAAGATACTTCCGTTGAAATCGAAAAAACCGAACCTATGGAAACCAATTACGCGGATGATACACACAGTTTTTCAAAACCGAATGAAGTAGCGGTTACTCACCTCAACTTGGACTTGGCCGTGAGTTTCGAAGACCGAAAAATTTCGGGAACGGTAGTTTATGATCTGGAGCGAAATGCAGAGGGAGACTTGATCCTCGATGCAGATGGTCTTTCCATTACCGCCGCGCGTGATGCCGATACGGAAGAAGAGCTACGGTATAACCTGAAAGAGGGCGATGATTATGGCGATGAACTGATCATTGAATTAAAAGAGGGGACCAAAAAGGTGGCAGTTGATTATTTTACTTCTCCCGATGCAGCGGCTCTACTTTGGATGGATCCGGAGCAAACCAACGATGGAAAGGCTCCATTTCTCTTTACTCAAGGTCAAGCTATTCTGACTCGGTCTTGGATTCCGATTCAAGATTCTCCTGCAGTGCGTGTGACATACAATGCAAAGGTTGCCGTACCAAGTGGCATGTTGGCATTGATGAGCGCCGAGAACCCAACAGCAAAAAATGAAGAAGGCGTATATGAGTTCAAAATGGATAAGCCGATTCCTCCTTATTTGATGGCCTTGGCTGTTGGTGACCTCGCCTTTGAGTCGCTCGGTGAGCATACCGGAGTATACGCCGAGCCCGGAATGCTTGCCGCTTCAGCGTATGAATTTGCCGACATGGAAAAGATGCTTTTGGCTGCCGAGGAGCTATACGGTCCCTATAGCTGGGGTCGATACGATGTTTTGGTGCTTCCTCCCGGTTTCCCTTTCGGGGGAATGGAAAACCCCATGCTTACCTTTGCAACTCCAACAATCATTGCCGGTGATCGCTCACTGACTTCTTTGATAGCGCACGAGCTGGCACACAGCTGGAGTGGGAACTTAGTGACCAATGCTACCTGGGACGACTTTTGGTTGAATGAAGGTTTTACCGTCTACTTCGAAAAGCGTATTATGGAATCGCTTTATGGCGAGAGTTATGCCGATATGCTTAATGAGTTGGGCTACCAAGACCTACAGCATACACTGGCCGAGCTAGGACAAGAAAGTGCTGATACGCATCTGAAACTCAATTTAAATGGTCGTAACCCGGATGACGGTATGACCGATATCGCCTACGAAAAAGGATACTTATTCCTAAGATGGCTAGAATCAATGGTGGGAAGGGAACGCTTCGATACTTTCTTGAAAAATTACTTTGAGAAGAATGCGTTCCGTACAATGACTACCGAGTCATTTATAGAATACTTAGATGCCAATCTCCTGAATGAATTGGAGGAGAAGCCCGACTTGGATCAGTGGATTTACTCTTCCGGTCTGCCGGAAGGCCACCCTATTCCTGAGTCTACTCGCTTTGATTCGGTAGATAGTATCAGAGTCGCTTGGATAGATGGATTGATTTCTGCAGCAGACTTACCTGCGACAGAATGGAGCACCCATGAATGGCTTCACTTTTTAAGAGGGATACCGGAGAATGCAGGTAAAGAGCGTCTGGCGGATTTGGATCAAGCATTCAAGTTGACAGATTCGAAAAATAGCGAGATAGCCGCAGTTTGGTTTGAGAAGGCTATTGAGAATGATTATCAAGTAGCATTTCCTCAGCTGGAAACGTTTCTTATGAAAGTAGGCCGTAGAAAGTTTCTCAAGCCGCTTTACACGAAGTTGGCCGAAACACCTGAGCACAAAATTTGGGCAGAAAAAGTTTATGCCAAAGCACGTGGAAATTACCACGCAGTCTCCGTAAATACCATTGACGAAATTCTTGGTTGGGAAAAGAGTTAATAACGTTTAGCCGTTCATTCCTTTCTGGATTTTGGTTGAATTTTTATTGGAGCGTTTTCCTATATTACCTCCTTTAAAACGCCAATAATGAAATTGAAAGGTCTTTTCGAATCTATTGCTATAAGCGGAGTTCTGGTATTTTTTACTTTTTCGGAAACGAAAGCACAAAATTTCGGGGTTGGAATCTCACCCGAGATTTCTTACCGAAATTTGGTAAAAACTGACTTCGTCCCCGGTATAGATGAATTCATCGATGAGAGTAACGCACTGAGCGAATCGATCATTGGAGTGACTGCCGAGGCTTTTTTCGTAAAACCGTTCGCTCGGAACATGTATTTTGAAACCGGTGTCAGTTTTTCCAGAGACGGATACAACTCCTTTGTGAAAGATTTGAGCTACGAATCACTTTTGGCACTCGGACTCGTAAATTCCCAAGACCCGGGTTTTGAATCAACAAAAGAGATCGAAACGCAGAATAGATTTCTGGCAGTTGGGATTCCTCTGAGACTGGCTTACGTTTCCGATGGAAAGAAAGTAAGGTTCACTTGGGCACTTGGCTTAACCCCCGAATATTTACTCGAATCGTCCTCTACGCGTATTTATCGTTTTGAATCGGGTCAGGAAGAGTCTTTCGATACTGATTTCGAATCTAATCCTGCTGATTTCAATCTGACTGCTTCCGTTAGTGCCGGAGTGGAGCTGGCAATTGATCGTCAATCTGCCATTCGAATTGAACCAATAGTGCGCTATGCTGCATTTCCCATTTTCGACGAGGCTGCTTACGAAGTCAATCTTTTCTCTTACGGATTAAGCTTGAAGTACTTTTTTAAGCTCAATCTTCAGTACTGATTGTATTGAAGTTTTTTACGGGGTTGGCGTACATGTTGAGAAGGAAGTAACGATCTTCTTCAGAGTCCAATCCAAGAATCTCCAATTGCTTCTCCATTCTGGACATAAATGTACCTTTCTGTTCTTCTGTGTAGTGGGCAGAACTTGTATTACCCTGCAAAAGATCAAAAGCAATGTAATTGGTTGGCCAAAGCTTGTACTGACCGTATACCTTTTGATCAATTATTTCACCCAACTCCTTGAGCTTATCATTGGGGCTGGTGAAGTTTATCAGGTGATTTAGCTCTTCATCCAACGGCTTGCCAATGCTGAGGTGAATTCGCCCTTTGTAGCCTGTAAGACCTGTAAGGATGCTGTTGTAATCTTCTCCCTGTTGTTTCTCGTATTTCTTTTCTGCGGCCAATGCTTTTAGCTCTGGAATCTTCAATACATCACAAGGGTCGTATTCATATGAAATAGCAACAGGAGTAATATTCAATTCGCGAAAGCACTGACTTAAAGGCTTTTCGCAATTGATGCTCAACATCTTCAAAAGTCCTGGTTGGGTTTTGTCGATTCCGTCTTTTGTTCTTCCCTCTCGTTGCGCGATCCACACATTCGTATCTCTCTCACAAATCGAGTGGTGAATATAATTGGATAAATTGACCGAATTTTCGTAGAATTCCCTCGCTGTGGTATTCCGCTTTACGGTGAAGTTCTTATTCATTTTGGTGAGGTCTCTCACCAACTCTTCTTCCAGCAAGTTGCTGCCAATTGCCGTTTCAAAGGTTCCCAACCCTGCCTCGTATAGCATGATGTTGAGAATCGCTGAATCTAAAATGATATCGCGGTGGTTCGAGATAAAAAGATGAGCCCCTTCTGATTTGATATTCTCCAGGCCACTGACCGAAATGCTATCGGTGGTTTCATTCACCAGCTTTCGCATGGCAGGGTAGGCTACTCTTGCTTGAAAATCTGCAATCGTCTTCACCGATGCGACACGTTCCTTGATAGGCTCAAGAGGCTCGTCGGGATAGACATAGCGAAGGAGATTCGTAAAGCTTTTGTCTCGGAGAATTCGGCTGATAACTTCAGGAACTTCTTCATCCCGATAAGGTCGAATATCCTCAAATGTACCGTTTGCTGGCATAGTTGATTGTAGGCATGCGAAAGTAAGTATTCTATGGTTAAGGAAGGTTTCTTCCTTGGGAAACCTCCGTAATTTGCGAAAACTTAACTTTGACCGATGCAAAACGGATTCAAAGAGCTAAAAGTCACTCGCCAATTCATTGATGCTTTGGAGAGTATGGGAATCACCGCGCCTACCGAGATTCAGGCAAAAGGTATTCCACCCGCCATTTCGGGGCAAGATGTGCTGGGAATCGCTCAGACAGGTAGCGGAAAAACATTGGCATTTTTGCTCCCCTTGGTCATGAAAATCAAACAAGCAGGCGATGGAAGACCTCAAGCTTTGATTATGGCTCCTGCCAAAGAATTGGCCATTCAGATATTCAACGTTCTTACGGCACTCACGGTAAATACAAATATCAGAAGTATCTGTCTGTACGGGGGTGTGGGCAAAACCATTCAAGCCAAGTCGCTGGAAGACGGTTGTGAGATCATTGTGGCCACACCTGGACGATTTCTGGATTTATACAGCTATGGGTATGTTGAATTGAAATCGGTACGGACCCTTATCCTTGATGAAGCCGACCGTCTAATGGAGATGGGGTTTTTAAGTCAATTCAAATCCTTGCTCGAAGTGATCCCCACAAAGAGACAAAACCTCCTCTTTTCGGCCACTTTTCCCGAAAGGGTGAAGTACATGGCCGATGAATTTTTGGAGTACCCAACCCGAGTAGAAGGCTCCATGAAAGAGAAGCCCGTCGAGAAGCTCGACCAGCGATGGATGCGGGTGGAGAACTTTCGTTCGAAGCTCAACCTGTTGTTGCACCTTTTTGAAAAAGAAGAGTGGAATAGAGTGATCGTCTTTTGCCGCACCAAAGATTCAGCCACTAGGGTTTCTGCTTTTCTTTCCCGAAAGGAAATAGGAGACGTGCGTGTTCTACACGCCAATAAAGCCCAAAATACCCGCATCAATGCGATGGAAGATTTCCGAAAAGGGGAAGTGCGGGTGCTCGTGACCACCGATGTAACTTCCCGCGGAATAGACGTGGCCGATGTGAGTCACGTTGTTAACTTCGAAGTTCCGAAAGTTCCCGAAGATTATCTCCACCGTGTGGGGCGAACTGCTCGAATTCACAAAGAGGGAATAGCCCTGACTTTAGCAAACAAAGCTGAAGAGTTTCTGATCAAAAAAATTGAAACCTTTCTAGGCGAATTTATTCCACTCGAGCCTTGGCCCCAAGATGTGGAAATCGGTGAGGAGCTCCCGGGTGAATCTCGAGAACTTGCTCGCGAGCTAGACGGCTACAAGCAAGCGGCCGACCCCAACTTTAAGGGAGCATTTCACAAAAGGCAAAAAGGCAAGAAGAAAAAGAAAAATCGCCGCTAGTTATCTCTCTCAAAGAAAATCTCCACTCTCCGATTTAAAGAACGACCTTCTTCCGTCAAGTTAGATGCATAAGGTTGGCTTTTCCCAAAGCCCTGTGTTTTGATTCGATCTGGTTCCACACCGTTTATGACCAACCACTCCTTGGTAGATGCGGCTCGATTTTCACTCAGGGTTTGATTGTATGCTTCCGAGGCTACGGCATCGGTATGTCCGTCTATACGCACGCGGATGTCTTGATTCTCGTCCAATACCCTGGCAACGTCATCAAGTACTTCGACATATTTCGCCGTAATATTGAACTTGTCATACTCGAAGTATACGAATCGAATAACCGTGTTTTTATTCAGCATCTCTTCTCTGGTCAGAGATTCTATCGTTCTATCCTTCGTTTCTTCTCCATCGATTTCAATGATAAGCACCGGATCCCGTTTCGGCGTAGGATCATTGTCAACCACTTCTAGGCTATCGGCAACCTCCTCGACGATTTCCTCAATTTCTTCAATGAGTGATTCAATTTTCACTTCGGTTACGTAGAGATTGGAAAGAGAGTCATTGCGATTGCTCGAAAAGTAGGCCGTACTGTCTGTCGCCATGAAAAAGTAAGCGTCAAAAGCCGGAGAGTTAAAATCAGCTTTTACAGGCAAGGTCCAATTGGACCAATCTTGCGCCACCCGCTTGGAGTAGTATATGTCGTAGTTATCGTCCGCTCCGCGTCCATTGGTAGAAAAGAACAATAGTTCGGTCACCGGATCGAAGAAGGGGCTAATTTCGTTAAGTGTACTATTGATGGCGGCGCCCAAGCTCATTGGCGCTCCCCAAGAATCTCCGTTTTTTTCACTTACGTAAAGATCATTTCCCAGGCTGTCTACATCAGAGGTGGGGAGTGTCCATAGAATGAATGACTCATCAGCAGCAACATATGCGCTGTAAAAAGTGCCTAATATTTCTAAGTCAGGGATAGAAACGGCTACAGGCTCAGACCAAATCTTTTCAACTGCATTGTATTCGCTGGTCGATAAGCCCGGAATGGATTCTTCTTCTGTAGTCATCTCATTTAGGAGATAGAGTTTCATTCCATCATTTGCGACTCCTACTACGGCGTTACTCCATTCGTCATTCAGCGATTTTACCGACTCAGCGTTGGTGTATTCACCATCCGTAAGGCTAGACATCCAGATATCTTGACCGGAGTATACTCCGCCCGCATTTGACGGATGAAAGGTACGAGCAAAATAGAGTGTGCTTCTGTCGCTGCTTAAAATGGGCAGCCCTTCTTCGGCCGAAGAGTTGATAGAATTCGGCAGTTTTTGCGGGGTGCTGAAACTGATGGTGTCTTGCTGGGCAAAAGCTTGGCTAAGCAGCATTACCCCTAAAGTGAAAAGCGATAATTTTCTAGCCATTACTTCTTATTTTTTCGGTTAAACTGAAATCCGAGAACGACCTCATGGCTTCCGCTGCTTAGGTCGTTGATCTCGGAAGTAACGTAGTCATAGGCGTAGGCCAATCTTATAAAGTCGGTGAGATTTGCTCCCAGAATTACTGATACGGCATCTTGATTTCGGTAGGAAACTCCAAGTCGGAATCGACGATCCCACTCGGCCATCAGGTTGATATCAACCGATAGGGGAGCGGGTGGCCTGATTTTTAACATAAAGCTGGGAGTCAAGTCAATCTTTTCACTCACGGTAATGCGATAGCCTGATGTTACGTAATGGTGCATCTCCAGGCGGGCTTCACTGAGATTCAGCGGCGACTGTTCATTGCCAAGGTTGATTTCGTTTCGACCGAGTTGGTAAACCGAATAACCTAAGAAAGCTCTGTCGCTGTAGAGGTAAACACCTGCATTGATATCGAAGATGTTTGAATTTGATCCATTGGCTATGAAATCATTGTATGTATTGTCAAAGTCATTTTCCAAAATGATATCGTTTCGGTCAAAGCTGAACCCGTACCAGCCAAGGCTCAATCCCCCTGCAATCCAGTAATCATCTCCAATCGGGTGGTGGTAAGAATAGCTTCCCATCACCGAGCTTCTTTGGAAAACTCCGTATTCATCACGAGCAATAAGCCCACCTACTACGTGTTTTCCATACCGAACGGAAGGCTTGGTTTTCAGTAACCCGGGGTGACTGATCGGAATGGAGTAGAGCTTTCCCGGAGCCGCAGGTTGCTTACCCAAGTTGATCGTTCCTCCAACGTAATAGGTTTGAGGTGCCCCGTCAAAACCAGCCCATTGTTGGCGAAAGCCCAGAGCAATGTCAATGTCGTGGGTAAGGCTCGAAGCTGCAGGATTGAGTACATAGGGATTGTTCATGTACTGGCTGAACTGCGGCAGTTGCTGTGCATTTGCCATGTTAAAGGCGAAGAAGGACAGCAGGA
>CAZKXG010000104.1:11546-11925 GCA_964556465.1 uncultured Cryomorphaceae bacterium
TTCCGTTCAAATTCTCTTTCCCTTCTCGATTGTAATCGATGATGTAGTAGTAGGACCCTGTCGGCAATTCATCGCCTTCAGCAGTTCCATCCCAAGGCTCATTGTATCCTGTGGATGAAAAAACTTCCACTCCCCAGCGATTGAAGATTTTTACCGTGACATCCGGGTATTTAGCGATTTCAGGGATATTCCACACATCGTTTACGTTATCTCCGTCAGGCGTGATGGTATTCGGGATTTTAATAAAGACTTTAATGGTCAGAGAGTCCGTTAAATCGCAACCCAATGGCGTCTCGTAATTCATAAAATACACGGTTGTTTCCGTGGGCGATGCTATTGGGTCAAGACAGTCAGAACAGCTTAAGCTTTCAGGAGGGCT
>CAZKXG010000104.1:11935-12564 GCA_964556465.1 uncultured Cryomorphaceae bacterium
CGTGCCATCAGGCGGAGAGCCAAAGCCCGATAATTGTGCATTGCTTCCCAAAATGATCGTCTGGTCTTCTCCGGCATCTACAATGACTCCCGTTTCCACGAAAATGCCCACAGTATCTGTTAGTACATCGCATCCGTTTTCAGGGTCAATCGACCAAACAAACGTATTCAGACCAGTACCAAGGTTGGTTACTTCAGTGACTGCGCTTTCCGGTGATACGATATTTCCTGATCCTTCTATTTGGAACCAAAGGCCTACACCAAAATCAGGATTGTTTCCTGAAAGTGTCGTAGAGTTTGAGCCACAAATGTTTCGGTCAATTCCCGCTTCAGGTCGGGTGGCTTGAGCTGCCACTTCTACTTCATATGAGCAAGTCACCGTATTCCCGTTTACATCGGTTATTTCAAAACTGATGTCGGTGATTCCAATCGGAAAGACAGTTCCGCTCTCGGGACCCTCCGTTTGAACGATAGATGCTATTCCACAACTATCGACTGCAGTAGGAACGGGTAAAATCACATTCAAATCGCACGAGAGGAAGGAATCAGGACAGTCAACGGTAGGAGGTGTGATGTCCTGAACGGTAATGTTAAATGAACAGGAGGTAGAATTTCCTGCCTCGTCTTCCG
>CAZKXG010000105.1:0-2761 GCA_964556465.1 uncultured Cryomorphaceae bacterium
CTGCACGGTCGTATATCCATGTTCCTCCTTGCGGATAAAGTGGATTGGCAGCACACTCTTTCCAAACTTGCCATGAAAACTCATTGCTACCTCCATTAATATCAACATAGTGCGTACGAGGAATAAATTCTCCCTGCTGACCGTGTCCCGTTATAGCGGATCGTACTTTGAATTGAGATCCTTGAGGATTTGTCATCACATCTCTTGGCGGAAAAAAGGTATCATCAGAAATAACGGAGTAATTCCGTTGATCGACTTTCCAAATCTGCTGAATATCAATGACGTCTCTCGGAGGTGTTCCAACTACGAACAGAAACTGAATATCCATCTCTTCCTGCCATTGCCCTCCCCTCTCCAGAGTCATACGTTTCGATCCGTTTAGAATCGGCACAAAATCGGTCAGATCAAAAGTCCATGTTTTACCTACGGGCGTCATATCCAAACCTATACCGTATGGTGTTACAAAGGACATAATCTCATATTTCATCGGAAACTTTCGGTAATAGAACAATTCACCAATTTCAATGGAGTTTTCAGCCGGTACATTTACTAATCCCACCTGATCGCCTGATTCATCAATTATCGGCATGTCTCCCGCCTCGTAATAAGTGTTCACGCTTATCTCTTCCAAGTCGGTTCCATTGACACCATATTCTGTAACGGTATTAACCGCATTTATGGTGGAGTCCAAAACCACTGTCTCTACGACAGAAGTAATGTACTCGCCTTGAATGATCTTGATATTGGGCCGTTCATTTACCAACGAAAAGTTTTTCCGAATCTCTTGACCTTCATTTTGTCGCCATAGAGGTGACGCAACGAGCACTCCTTCGTGATTGCCCGTCATGTCCTCTGCAATATCTCCCACACCTTGATCAAAAGTGTAATAGGCCATCAGATTTGCATAGCTCGGATGTGACTCGGATACGGGTGAATACATGTAATCTGCTATTTCACTTGCTGAAAGCTCTGTGTTCCAAACGCGGAATTCATCAACTTTTCCGAAGTAAGTATTGGTCCAAGTAATCGATCGTCCAATTCTCAACTCTTGGAGATCAATGAGCTTAGTTTTGCCATTTCCTGAATGCCACAAGGAGCCGTTTAGGTAGATCTTCATACTTCCCGACGTGGCGTTTTTAGTAAAGGCCCAGTGGTTCCATTTACCTGCAAAATCTTCCAAGGCAGCCTCCTTATCTATTCGATCATATCCTGCGCCATCATTTCCACAATCCCAATAAACTCGGCTATTTCCCCATGGGAGGTGTGCATTAACCTGACGATTGTTATCAAGATCCCTACCCTCAAATAGAGTAGTATTGGAGGGCATTACATCTTCATTCCCATACACCCAACAAGAAATCGTGATCTGATCTGTGACTTGTGGGAAACTATTTTCCAATTCGACGTATGATTCTCCGTTGAAATCGAGATAAAAATCATCTGATGCAGATGCCAATCCATGATTTTCGATGGTTTCAGACAACACTTCTGACCCTGATCCATCGGCATCTTTGTAGGTGAATTGGACAATTAAATTACTGGCACCGTCCCAGCCAAATTCTGTACTCAGATTGAACTGGTGCTCTCCCTCAGCATCAAACGTGGTATTGAGGTAATAGACATTGGTAAAGCCGTCTATTTCAGGAGAAGCAGGGTCAAGCTCGGTCGCGTTGGTCTCTTTCAGCCCAATTCTCAGATTTGCAATTTCATCACCTAATGTTCCGATATCTATGGTTAAACCGGTAATAACACCTGCAGCCAGTCCGCCACTTGTCAACTCATCGGCCGTGTACAGATATTGAGTCTTTGCATCTCCCAAACTATTTTTCAGCGGAGTTTCATTTGGAATTAACCCATTACCAATCTCTGAAACCACTTCTGATAACACTTCGGTATAGGTAACCTCCTGCTGAGTAGACTGAAAATAGGAATAAGTGGGCGTTGTGGTATAATTGTAAATAGCACCGCTGAAACCTGTAATGACGAAATCAGGGTGGGTAGTACCTAGTGAGTCTGTTCTGGTAGAGTCCGTCAAATACGTATTGCAACTGTAATCCCATTCTCCGCAGGCCACGTTATTTCCTCCTGACGTGTTCACAGCTGCATCCTTGCAGCGCATATTGTAGCGCATCAACACCTTCTCAAAAGTAAGCCCCGAAAAATCAGGGAAGACCACCATAGTATCTCTGGTAGTACTGGCATAGTTCAGTGTTTGGACTACGATAGTATCACCGACTTCTTGAGCAGTAGCTACTGATGAAAAAGTGTGTAAAACCAAAAAAACAACCAAGTACTTTGACGCAATCTTTAACATGACAATGGGCTAAAATGAATAGTGGTTAATGAATTCCAACGAATTTAGCGAATCCGCTAGTGTGCCATGCATCATGAAGGAGAGTATTCATTCCCCGATGGGAAGGTTGACAATGCAAATGGAGCGACCCTTCTAAGAGTTAAGCTTCTCGCGAAGAGTCTTCATAAACTTCGAAGCGTAGACGAATTCATTGAGCTCATTGTTCTTCGAACGAAGGATGTCCTGCTTATCGCCCGACCACCATTTCTTCCCTTCGTACAAGAACATGATATGATCGCCAATTTCGATTACAGAGTTCATATCATGGGTGATCACGATGGTCGTAATGTCCATCTCGTAAGTAATCTCCTGAATAAGATTGTCAATTACGATCGATGTTTTAGGATCGAGCCCCGAATTCGGTTCGTCACAAAACAGATAAGCAGGTTTCATTGCAATAGCTCTTGC
>CAZKXG010000105.1:2771-12558 GCA_964556465.1 uncultured Cryomorphaceae bacterium
GTATCAAGGTTAGAAGTTGCTTCATCCAATATTAAAATTCTTGGGTTGGCCAACACAGCTCTTGCTATGGCAATACGCTTCTGCATTCCTCCGCTCGTTTCGGCCGGGTAAAGATTATTCTTGTCAACCAGATTGACTCTGTCCAAGCACTCATCCACTCGCTTCTTAATCTCTTTTGCCGACTTATCGGTGAACATTTTGAGGGGAAATCCTACATTCTCCTCAACGGTCATACTGTCAAAGAGTGCACTAGCTTGGAATAGCATTCCAATATTCTTCCTGATTTCCTTTTTATCGACGAGATCCAATTTCAAGAAATCCTGATTGTCGTATAAGACTTCGCCTTGGTCAGGTTGGTGCAATCCTACTATACATTTCGACAAAACCGACTTACCACTACCACTCTGACCGATGATCATGTTCACCTTCCCTTTGAGAAAGGTAAAGCTGATATCCGTGAGCACTTCACTATCACCAAAAGACTTATATAGGTTCTTAACTTCGATCAAATCAGAAGAAGTTGGGTAACTATGTAATTGAAAATCAATATTAATATACTGCTGTAAACCACCGCTTTTGTGCTACTCCGCCCTACTTCAAGTGCACTCCCCTTTGCAAAGTATCCATGATAGGAAGCAACGGTAGTAATAATAAATGCGAAAATGACCGTCTTTATGAGAGCGTAGAATACGTGAAACGGGTGGAAGTCATATTGAATCCCATAGACGTAATCGTTCGAGGAAACGATACCTGTTGAAATACAGATGAACCATCCTCCGAAAATCCCCAGAAACATCGAGATAATAATCAGGAATGGAAAAATAAAAAGTCCTGCCAATACCTTGGGTAAGATGAGGTATGCGGCAGAATTTACCCCCATTATATCCAATGCATCAATCTGTTCTGTTACGCGCATTGTACCAATCTCCGAGGCAATATTACTACCTACTTTTCCCGCGAGAATCAGTGCAATGATGGTCGGAGAAAACTCCAGAAGAATGGATTGTCTGGCAGTGAAACCTACAGTGTAGGCCGGTAGAAGAGGGCTATCCATATTGGAGGCTGTTTGCAAAGCTATAACAGCCCCCATGAAGACGGACATGAGTGCAACTATACCAATCGAGCTCAGACCAATCCCATCTATTTCTTTCACAAATTGTGTGCGATAGATCGAAACTTTCTCAGGTCGAGAAAAGCTACGCCAGATCAATTCAAAGTATCGCCCTATGTGAAAAAACAAGTTCAAATCGTATCGTTAAAGGTAAGTCGCTTGATCAAATCGAACGTCAAAGGATAAAATTAATTTTCCTACTCTACCGTTGATAAGCCGAATGAACACCCACGAAAACTATCCCTGCAAATTTTTCTAATTTTGGAATCAAATGAAAAAGAGAATATTTATTGCTTCCATTGCTATCGCCATCGGTGCGTTGGCATCATCTTGTACTACCAATAAAAAGAAGAAATGTGATACTTGCCCGAAATGGACAAGCCAGAATGTTTCACAAGAAATAATGCTACTTGCCTAGAATATGGCAACTGACGACTCCATCCTTCATTTCGAAAAAAAACTAGCTCCCAAATTACCTGAAGGAACGGCTAAAGTTATTGCCAATTGGATAGTCGAACTCAATGTGATCTTCGTGATCTCTAAACCTCGCCAAACAAAGCTTGGCGACTTCAGGCCGGGTCATAATGGTAAGGCTCCGCGCATTTCAGTAAACGGAGATCTTCACCCCTACTCTTTTCTGATCACTACCATTCACGAATTTGCCCACTTGGGCTGTTACTTGAAGCACGGCCGAGAAGTCGCCCCACATGGCAAGGAGTGGAAAGATATTTACACGAAAATGCTGAAGCTTTTTGTGGATCAAGGGGTCTTTCCCGCTGACCTTTCTAAGTCTCTTCAATTGCACATTTCAAGGCCAAAAGCATCGAGCTGCTCCTGTCCGATTTTGAGCCAAGCACTTGCTGAATACGACGTAGAAGAGGGCGAGTTTTTGGGGACACTTGCTCCGAATGATCTATTTGAATTCAGAGGTGAGCGCTACCAATATACGCTGCTCCGCAGGACTCGAGTTCTATGCCGCAGAATGGCTGATGGGAAGCAATACCTCATCTCTTCGAGGGCAAAAGTCAATCCACTCGTTACCATTTCATAACGTATCATCCCGGTATCTTTTCAAATTATCGCTTACTTTCGCGACAGCTGTTTTAAAGGTATGTATCAACTCTACCCTCGACATAAATACAGCTTCAAAGACTTAGAACGAACGAATACGATATGGTAAATAAAGACAATTACTGCGTAATAATGGCAGGGGGAATAGGTAGCCGATTTTGGCCAATGAGCCGAACCTCTTATCCAAAGCAGTTTCACGATATTCTCGGCACAGGCAGCACGCTGATCCAACAAACCTTTGAGCGTTTCCTTCACATTTGTCCGAAGGAAAACATCTACATCGTAACCAATGATCAGTACCGAGAATTGGTGAAAGAACAGCTTGAAGGAATCTCTTATGATCAAATTCTTTGCGAGCCTTCACGAAGAAATACGGCACCCTGTGTAGCTTATGCCAATGAAAAAATCCGTGCAAAGAATCCAAACGCAAGAATGATCGTTGCTCCTTCTGACCACCTTGTTTTAAAGGAGCAGGCATTTTTCGCCACCATTGAAACGGCGCTCGATCAAGCACAAACGACCGGGAATTTGGTAACACTTGGCATCAAGCCTTCAAGACCTGATACCGGCTATGGGTACATTCAATTTACAGATGCCACCGATGCTGTAAATGATAAAGTGAGAAAGGTGAAAACTTTCACGGAAAAACCAAATCTTGACTTGGCACTTGAGTTCATTAAAAGCGGAGACTTTTACTGGAACTCGGGTATCTTCATTTGGACATTAACCAGTATTACCGAAGCATTCAAAGAACATCTGCCTGAAGTCACTGAGCTATTTGAAGAGGGCGCAGCGGCTTTGAACTCCGATCAGGAGCAGGAAAAAATTGCTGAAATATATTCTGTTTGCGAAAGCGTTTCTCTTGACTACGGAATTATGGAAAAAGCCAAAAACGTGAATGTCGTGTTAAGCGATTTTGGCTGGAGCGACCTCGGAACTTGGGGCTCTCTTTTCACACACGTGAAAAAAGACAAAGACCACAATGCTATTGTAGGAAAGAACGTAGTTGTTTACAATAGTAGCGACAATATGATCAACGTTCCTGAAAACAAGTTGGTAGTCATTCAAGGACTTGACGACTATATTCTGGTAGATACTGAAGACGTACTGCTCCTCTGCCCGAAGGAAGAGGAACAGCGGATCAAACAAATTGTAACGGATTTGAAAACGGGGAAGAACGCGAAATTCGCTTAAGACAATCCCGTCATTTTAAGTGGATCTACCCACTTGTCAAATTCTTCGGCCGTGAGGTACTCCAATCTCACGGCTTCTTCCTTTAAAGTCGTCCCATTTTTGTGAGCCTCTTTGGCAATCTTGGCTGCTTTATCGTAACCGATATGAGTATTCAAAGCCGTAACCAGCATAAGCGAGTTGTTCAAGTGCCGCTTGATCACTTCGTAATTAGGCTCAATTCCCACGGCACAGTTTTCGGTGAATGACACACAAGCATCGCCGATTAAATTGGCCGATTGAATCAAATTAGCAGCCATTACCGGCTTGAAAACATTGAGTTCATAATGGCCCTGAGCTCCTCCGAATCCAATTGCACTATCATTTCCAAAGACTTGCGCACAAACCATTGTCAAAGCCTCACACTGAGTGGGGTTTACCTTACCAGGCATAATAGAAGACCCTGGCTCATTAGCCGGAATGATGATCTCACCGATACCGCTTCGAGGTCCTGAAGCCAACATTCGAATGTCATTGGCAATCTTGTTCAGTGAAATAGCCAATTGCTTCAAGGCACCATGAGTTTCTACCATAGCATCGTGAGCAGCAAGTGCCTCAAATTTATTTTCGGCAGAAATGAAAGGCAGTCCGGTTAAGTCAGCGATCTCCTTCGCTACATTCTCCGCATAATTATCGGGCGTATTAATTCCCGTTCCAACGGCTGTACCACCCAAAGCCAATTCGCTCAGGTGTGTCAGCGTGTTATTCAAAGCACGAAGACCGTGATTGAGCTGAGACACGTACCCGCTAAACTCTTGACCCAAAGTCAATGGTGTAGCATCCATCAGGTGAGTACGCCCTATTTTCACCACATTCATAAACTCGGCAGATTTGGATACCAACACATCCCTCAGCTTTTCGACCCCGGGAATCGTCTTTTCTACAATCACCTTGTAAGATGCAATATGCATCCCCGTCGGGTAAGTATCATTACTCGATTGAGACTTGTTGACATCGTCATTCGGGTGTATTTTTCGTTCGCCCTCGCCAAGGTGCCCTCCGCTCAAAACATGAGCGCGATTGGCAATCACCTCATTGCAATTCATATTGCTTTGGGTTCCCGATCCGGTTTGCCAGATCACCAACGGAAACTGATCATCGTGTTTTCCTTCCAAAATCTCATCACATACTGTAGAAATGAGCTCCATCTTTTCTTCAGCTAAAACTCCTGCTTTGTGATTTGTAATGGCGGCCGCCTTTTTCAAATAGGCAAAGCCGTAAATCACTTCCAGCGGCATACTCGCCTCAGGACCAATTTTAAAATTGTTTCTAGAGCGCTCTGTTTGCGCACCCCAATATTTGTCGGCAGGGACTTTCACCTCGCCCATCGTGTCTTTTTCTATTCGGTAATCCATGATTTTATTTCAATAGGTTTTTTACATTTTCCAATGGCCGGCCAATGACGGCCTTGCTACCCTTCACGACTATAGGTCGCTGCATTAATTTCGGGTTTTCTTCCAAAACCAGCAGCCACTCGTCGTCGGTAAAGTTGAGACCCTTGTACTTTTCTTTGTACAGTGATTCCTCTTTGCGAATAATTTCGCTTACGTTCAGGTCAAGCTTTGCCAAAAGCAATTTTATCTCTTCAGGTTTCAGCGGTTTATCCAGGTACTTAACCACCTCGTAATCCACACCTTCTTCGATCAGAAAGTTCAAAGCTTCTCGGCTCTTTCGGCATCTTGGGTTGTGGTAAATGGTGTATTTCTCGGCCATAATTAAGCTTTTCCGTGTTCCATGAGGTAAGCCTTCAAAAACTCGTCAATATCTCCATTGAGGACGTCATCGACATTTGAAGTTTCGTGTCCCGTGCGCACATCTTTCACCAGTTGATAGGGCTGCATCACGTAATTTCTAATCTGCGATCCCCATTCAATTTTCTTCTTGCCTGCCTCAATTTCGTCTCTGGCCTCCATCTTCTTCGCTATCTCCATCTCGTAGAGTTGTGACTTCAAAAGCTGCATGGCTTTTTCCTTGTTCCCGAGCTGTGAGCGGGTTTCGGTATTATCAATGACAATCCCCGTAGGTTTGTGTCGAAGCCTCACTCCGGTCTCAACCTTGTTCACATTTTGCCCTCCTGCACCACCTGAGCGGAAAGTATCCCAGGTTATGTCGGCCGGATTGACTTGAATCTCGATTGTATCGTCTACCAATGGATAAACATAAACCGATACGAATGAAGTATGGCGTTTGGCATTGGAATCAAACGGGCTGATGCGCACCAAGCGATGCACACCGTTTTCTCCTTTGAGGTAGCCGAATGCAAACTCTCCTTCAAACTCAAGGGTGACAGACTTTATACCGGCTACATCTCCTTCTTGAATATCGAGTTCCTTGACTTTCATACCGCCTTTATCGCCCCACATGATGTACATGCGCATGAGCATTGAGGCCCAGTCGCAGCTTTCAGTACCACCGGCACCGGCAGTAATTTGCATCACGGCGTCCATGCTGTCTTCCTCGGCAGAGAGCATATTCTTGAACTCTAATTCATCCAATGCTTCCACTGCAGCTTTGTGCTGCTCGGTCACATCAGATTCTTCAGCTTCGCCTTCCTTGAAAAAATCATAAAGAACCCGAAGATCATCAATCTTGGTTTCTACATCTGCGTACGCGTCGGTCCAAACCTTCTTGTTTCGAATTTTTTTCAGGATTTGCTCAGCCTTTTTGGAGTCATCCCAAAAATTGGGGTCCAAGGTGTGCTTTTCCTCTTCCTCTATTTCTAATTGCTTGCCGGGTATGTCAAAGATACCCCCTTAGCGCTTCCAGGCGCCCAGCAAGCTCTGCAATATTGTCTGCTGTAATCATGGCGACAAAAATAACACAAATGCTAAGGTGAGCGGTCTAGTTGAGCACTTCTTCTACGGCTTTCTTTGCCTCGTCATACGAGTAGCCCTTTCCGACTAAAAACTGCAGCAGTTTCTGCTTCCGCCGAAAGGGATGAGCTTCTGACATTAAGCGCTCTTTTTTGGCTGCCAGATTGATCATTCCTGCGAAGTACTCATCCTGATCTATCTCGTCAAAAGCAGCTTTAAGGCTAAAGCTCGAAACTCCCTTTGCCTTTAAGGTCATTTCTATTTTTTTCCAACCCCAAGCCTTGATTCGATATTTTCCTCGTGCGAAGGCTCTGGCAAAACGCTCTTCATTGAGGTAGTTTTCACTGATCAAAATCGCCAGAATATTCTCCGCCTCTTCGCCATATACTCCCCAGCTGTTTAGCTTTTTTCGTGCTTCAGAGTGAGCCCTCTCCTGACGGTCGCACCAAACTTTTATTCGATCAAGGGTTTCTTGAGGCGGATATTTTCGTAAGACCATTAGCTGCGCGTGATTACGATGTAGTCTTTTATAAGCGTGCGTAAAAACTCGATTTTATTATCTGGAATTTTAGTCAGTTCCAGTACTTTTCCGCAGCGAGTGGACGTAGTCTCCAGCAGGGCTAAATGAGCTTTGTTTCTATACTTAGCATAGCGATCGAGTACTGCTTTGACGGTGAGCATTTCGTCCTCGCTAAAACGGATGACATCAAAATATTGCGGCTCGTATTTTGAACGATCTTCAATTCGCAAAATATCGCGAAGCGAGAGACCCGACTCCGAGCTGAGGCTGACCACCATAGTATTGCTAAGCACTCCTCCCAGTCTTTGCGCTCTGGTAGAGGTGCTGATCATGACCACGGCCAGCGCACCAATGCTGAACCAAATGTCTATAATGCGAAATGACCAGCGAATGACGAAATCCAAAGGATTTGGTTCTTTGCCTTCAATGGAGACCACTCGAATTTTTAGGGCCATCTTGCCAAGAGTTTGCCCCGAAAATATCAGCTCCATAACCAAGGTATAAAGTAGAAAAAGCAAGCCACTGAGCATCAATAAATCGGGATGGATGAAGGATAGAAAGATGGAGAAAAAAGTAGATGCCGTTGCCAGAATGATCATGTCTATTGCAAAGGCTAAAAACCGCTGGCCAATAGTGGCCAATTTGAAGTCGATAACGATGTTTTGTGCTGTGGTGATACTAATCTTCCTCATCGTGTCGAAATTAGAGAATTTGATTTGAATGATAAAAACCAAGACTAAGAGACAATTTCTTTTTTCGAAAAGAGGGAAATTAGATACCTTCGAAAGCTTGAGTTGAATAAATGCGTGAGAAAAGATTTGTAGAGCAGAATCAGAAGAATTGGGCCCGATTTGAGAAGGCGTCACAAACGAAATCTCAAGTGAACCCTGAAGAATTCAGCGATCTGTTCTCTCAGATTACTGAAGATCTTTCGTATTCGCGCACACACTATCCAAAGCGAAGCATCCGTGTATACTTAAACGGATTGGCGCAAAGTATCTTCCTCAAGCTTCACCGACAGCGCGGAGATAAATCAAAAAAATTTACATGGTTTTGGATCAACGATCTACCTCTGGCGCTCTACCAGGCCAAACGAGAATTGAATGTCTCACTGCTCTTTTTTCTGGCATCTATGGCCATTGGTGTTCTTTCTGCAGTTCATGATCCTGATTTTGCTCAAGTCATTCTCGGTTCTGAATACGTGGAGATGACCGAAGAGAACATTGCCAACGGTGACCCTATGGGCGTTTACAAGTCCAGCGAAGAGTTCGGGATGTTTTTTCAGATTACGATCAATAATATCATGGTCGCCTTTCGAACCTTTGTCTTAGGGGCTTTTTTTGGAGTCGGCACCTTGGTAATTATGCTTTATAATGGGATCATGGTTGGAACTTTCCAGTACTTTTTTGTTGAGCGAGAGTTACTTCAGGAAAGCTTCTTAACCATCTGGATGCACGGAGCATTAGAGATTTCCTCGATAGTAATTGCAGGAGGTGCAGGGCTTACTATGGGAAGAGGATTGTTATTTCCAGGCACTTTACCGAGGCGTCAGTCTTTCATCATTGGTGCAAGAAGGGGTATTAAAATCATGGTGGGGTTAATCCCCTTTTTCATTACAGCGGGTTTTATTGAAGGGTTCTTTACTCGCCTCACCGAAATGCCCGATATCCTGAGAGGTAGCTTCATCTTTATGTGTTTTGCCTTTGTCGCAGCTTATTTTTGGTGGTATCCTTCGCTTCGCTTTCGCGGAAAGCCAAGACACAGTCTCGACGAAGAAGAACTCGTTCCCGAAAGTCAAGAGTTACCCGAATTATACGGACTTCGAAAAACAAGGGAAATCTTCACAACGACCTTTATGGTCTATCGTAAAACTTTCTTTTCGATCCTGGGAATTTCAGCGGGTTTGTCCGTGATCTACGCCTTCGCTTTCTTTCTATTAAATGGTTCTGAAGGTTTAGATATAGTTACTATCAGCGAATTTGACCCTTTCAGCGCATATCAATTTCACGACTATTCCATCTTCCCGAAGAGTTTTTTCCTCAATTGCGCGTTCATCTCAGCCACAGCAGTTGTAGGGCTCTTCTTATTCAAAAAAGCCTACCCGGATACTCCTATTACAGTTAACGGTTCGCTTCTATTAAAAATATTGGTGCTTGTTTCTCTATTCGAATTGAGCATCCTAACTAATCAATGGCTGGTGGCAGCTCTGGGTATCATAGCTATTCCATTCCTCACTTTCTGGTTGGTTGTTTCCGTTACAGAAAAACTCTCGCTCCCGAATGCATTTGGTTCTATGCTGACGCTGCTGAATGGCACCAAAAGACATGTATTTATCAGTTTTCTTGCCATCGCATTGCTGTCCATGCTGATTCTGGTCCTCTTAGCTTCGCCTTTCACGTGGTTTTATGTAGAAATCCTTCAATGGAACATCGATGCAGACTACGAAATAAAGGAAAAAGTGGCTGTCTTAAGCTTGATCTTTATTGATCATTTTGGCCTGGCCTTGGTACTACCGCTCACACTTTATTCTCAGTTGTTGGAATATTATTCGGCGCAAGAAGCCAAGAATGCGATTAGTCTATCCGAGAGAGTGCAAGCCATAGGAATCAAGCGTAAAGCTTACGGAATGGAACAAGAATGATCGAAGGACTCACACATCTGGCCGGGCAGTTGCGCTTCATGCAAACGCCGCTTGACCGCGACGCATGGTTGGACGGCAAAGATGGAATGGACTTCAACGAAGCTCCACCCGAATTGCCCGAATTTGATCCCGGAGCACCTATGGTCCCGATAGCAGATTGGGTGGTTCTGTTCAGGTACTTTGCCATTGCGGTTTTGGCGGCTTTGCTCGTTTTTGTGATCGTTCGTTTGATCTCGCGCAATAGAGCAGAATCGGCAGAGAAAGAAGAAAAGGTGTCCGAAATCGATCACGCCGAAGAAGGCCCGACTGCACTATCACCTTTGGAAGAGCTCTGGGCAGCATACAAAAAGGCAAAGAATGAAAATGACTTCCGAGAGGCAGTGAGAATATTGTATCAGATT
>CAZKXG010000106.1:0-5627 GCA_964556465.1 uncultured Cryomorphaceae bacterium
TAGAAGCCCTTGATCTTTTCGGGATTCTTGGCGACGGTCAAGTAATCATAATGTTCGATCAAACTCTGACCGCGAAATTCGTATCCCATGATGCTGAGTAAAGCGTATTCGTGAGAAACGTAGAGAACATAAAAGGCCGTTTCTTTTTCCAACCCGTCTCCTGAACTGAATAGCGCATCCATTACCATCTGCATTTGACTCAACCTCTCATTGAATCTTAATATCTCTTGGAGTTCGTCCAGGGCATACAACTGCGTATTTATAGCGGACAAATTAAAGGGGCTCTCTACCAAGACAGAGTCTGCGAAATCAATGATTTTCTTCAGCTCCGGTTCCGTGTGCTTCTCCTTTCGCGATAAGGTTCTCAAGCTATCCTCATAATCGGATTCTCCGTATGGCGAGTAGGCATCTTGAAAAGAGTATCCATAATACAGGTACCTCTTTTCTTTTAAGGTCATAGAGGTATCGGCGTTTTGGTATCTTTCTAAAAGATCGGGGTAGTAAAACTCCGACTTTTTCTTTGCAATTTCCTTTTTGATGGTTTTGTAGTCAGGCTTCTCCGGCTTTACATCCTGAGCGAATCCCGCAATGGAAAACGCGAAAAATACTACGATCAATAATTGTCCTTTTTTCATTTTCTGTTTCATTTTACTCTCTGCTTATTCGGTCCATCCCTATCGGATGCTCGCCAAATTTAATGGAATCTGCCAACAGTATGGTGCGGCTTCCAAAAGCTGACAATAATTCGTTAAAAAGGATTTTCGTACTCGGGGTTGGTAGCCAGCGACTCATCCGTAAGGGTGTGCAAAAAGTTCACCAAGTCGGTCTTGTCCTGATCGGTGAGGAGGAGTCCTGTAGGCTCAGTGGCCAGAAGGGCTCCATCCAATGTGGTCGATATTTGGATTCCCTCGTTGTAATGGTCGATGACCTCCTCGAGGGTCTCAAATCGTCCGTCGTGCATATAGGGAGGTGTCAAAGCGATGTTGCGCAGACTCGGCACCTTGAAGCGGGCTCGGTCTGCCGGGTTTCCGGTAGCAGCCTCACGGCCGATGTCCTGAAACTCGGCATCGGTATCCAATCCATTGTTCATGTAGAGGTCGTTTTCAAAATTTGGACCACCGTGGCAATGCTGGCAGTCGGCTCCCGAAAACTCGGGAAAGAAGGGATTGTATTCCATTTCAAAGAGTTCCAATCCGCGCATCTCGCTTTCCGTTAGCTCTTCCAATCCCATGATGAATCGGTCGTACTTTGAGTTTCCCGAAACGATGCTGAGCATAAACTGCTCCATGGCCAATCCCATTTTCGCCGGAGTGATCTCATCAACGCCAAAAGCACGGATAAACTGATCGCGGTACATATTGCTTTCGCTAAGCTTGGCGACTACATTGCTCAGTGTCTCATTCATTTCCAGCGGATCTTGGATAGGCTTCAAGGCTTGATCTCTCAATAGATTGGACCTTCCGTCCCAAAAGAACTCATTGGTATGCCAGGCCATGTTGAATATGGCCATTGCTTGTCGGTCCCCTTCCAGACCATCTACGCCAATAGAAAATCGGGCCGTATCAGAAAAACCCGTATTCTGATTGTGGCATGAGCCGCAAGACATGGTATTGTTCTTAGAGAGCATAGGCTCAAAGAAGAGCATCTTGCCGAGCTTCACTCCTTCCACGGTTAGCTCATTATCTGCTTGCAAAGCTTGTGGCGGAGGCAAACCTTGCGCATCAAAGGCGTAAGGGGTATCATCATATACCGCAGGATCGGGCGTATCCGATGGCTGATCGTCGTCATCATTTTGGCAAGCTACGGCCATCATGAGAATGAGAAAAAAGAAGGTATATGTAAAAGTCTTCATCATATCCGCTTAGGGTGTGTGATTGGAGTTGGCAATGAAATCGCTATCCGTAAGCGAACGAAGGAAAGCCAGCAAGTCATCCCTTTCTGCATCGGTTAGCTGAAAGCCCTGAATTTGCTCTGATTTATTGGGGTGCTCCTCCCCTCCCGATTCGTAGTGCAAGATCACCTCTTGCAGCGTAGCCATGGAACCGTCGTGCATGTATGGCCCGGTTACTTCCACATTCCGAAGTGAGGGCACTTTAAACAGTGCTTCATCCGACTCAAGCCCTGTCAATCGTTTACGTCCTATATCGGTGTACTCCGCATAGAGGCCATTATTGGCAAAGGAGTAATCCGTGAGGTTAAATCCCGAGTGGCAAGATCCGCAGGCCAGCTCATCGCTAAAAAAGAGGTCCATCCCTCTCTTCTCTGATTCGTTGAGTGCTGCCATATCTCCCTGAAGGAAGTATTGATCGTAGGGAGCGTTTCCGCTGATCAAGGTGCGCTCAAAATTGGATATGGCGCGGGTAATCACAAATGCGTCCGGAGCTCGATTGTACGCTTGGAGGCTCATCTCCACATACTCAGGATTTTCGTTCAGCCTTTCGGCAATGAGCAGGATGTTGAAGTCAAATTCATTGTGCTCTTGGATAGGCACGAGCACTTGCATCTCCAGGGTGGGCACACCACCTTCGCGCATGAAGTAGGGTTGGTATCCGACATTGGCCAAGGAAGGTGAATTGCGCGTACCGGGAGCATCATCTACACCCAAGCTCACGCTAAACTCATCGCTAAACGCTTTTCCCGGAAGGTGACACGATCCGCAACTGATGGAAGAATCTCTGGAAAGAATGGGGTCAAAGAAGAGCTTCTTACCCAAGTCGTAACCGGCTGTGGTAAAAGGATTGTCGGCGGGAAACTCCATGGATGGAAATCCCTCGGGGATGACGAGGAGTGCTTCAGAACGATCAGGGGTATTTGAATCCCCATTGTCTTTCTCGCAAGAAAGCATCACCCCACAAATTAAGCCCCACAACAACCACCTCTTTCTCAAAACAGAAGAGCTTTAGTTCTTTCTTACGATAAGCTTTTTAACAGCTCTCAATTCGGTATCGTTGTACAAACTCACCAGATACAATCCTTCATGCAGGTCATTCACATCGAGTTGATACCCCGAGTTTACTTGGCTGCGCTCCAGCACCGTTTTTCCCTGAATATCGATGACCACAAGGTTATAGAGGTCACCGGCATTTTTAGCAAAGTTCAATTGTACCGAGCCGTTATCTGTAGGATTGGGAAAGAGGTTGAAGGTTAAAAGTTCGTTCTCATCTTCTGTGCTTAGCGGAGCCGCATTGACGGAAAAAACACGTTCTGACATATTGATCAAAGTCTCCAACGCCAAACCTTCCTCTCCGTGTGAAAAGACTGTACCGTCCAGGTTCATGTTGTAAAGGAAGTTCTCGGTATCGGCCTTTACATAGATGTTCACATCATCTTCGTTGGCAGGCATATTCACTTCAAGGTTCACCTCAAAGTAGTTCACGTTGCCCAGACCATGAATGCTGTATTCTTGCGAAGTACTCATGATGTCGCCTTCTACGGCTACAAAGCGGTATCCTGAAATCCAACCCCAGTGCATGGATGGGTTTTTGGGCGCAAGCGGATGAGACGGAGGCCAAGCAGCCGGGTCTCCATTGTTATTGGCAGGGTCCACTCCTACGCTGAAGGAAATCATCTCAATGTTTTCAGCAAAGAGTTCGCCCAAATCGATCGTCGGAGACTCATCACCCTGCACCAAAGCGTACACATCGTCATAGGTAGTGACATTGCCACCATCGTGAGTAACCTTGAAGCCGGATAGATAATACTCCAGTCTATTGAAAGTGAATTCTTCGTCGAGATTGTTTACCCCTTCAACATTCCAAGCAAGCACCTCTCCATTGAGAAGGTGATCAATGGTCACGCTCACATTGGTTTGAGCCAAGCTCGAAAATCCACAGAGTATAAAAAGGCCGAGTATAAGTTTTTTCATATCCATCTATCTTTAACACCATTCAAGACAAAACGGTTCGCCTTGAATCTCACAAAGATAAAAAAACTTGAGCAGAGCATCTTGAAGCTAAGCCTACCAACTCGTAGGCTTGTAGTCTTTTAGAAATTTACCGCACCAGTGCTTTCCCGTGTTGATGCCATCAAACAAGGGGTCCAAGACTCTTGCGGCACCATCTACAATATCAAGCGGCGGCTGAAAGTCGTGAACTTCTTCCTTTCTTTTGGCCAGCTCTACCGGGTCTTCATCGGTCACCCAGCCTGTATCTACCGCATTGGTATAGATGCCGTATTTGGCAAAATCGGCGGCAGAGGTAAGCGTCATCATATTGAGCGCAGCCTTGGCCATATTGGTATGCGGGTGGCGCGCCTCTTTGTGGTATTTATGGAATTTGCCTTCCATGGCTGATACGTTGATGATGTGTTTCATCCCCGTATTCTCTTTTTTCATCAAGTGCACCAAGCGGTTGCAGAGTACAAATGGTGCAACGGAGTTGACGAGTTGCACTTCCAGCATTTCGTTGGTATGAATCTCGCCCAACTTCAATCGCCAGCTATTGGTGGTTCTCAAGTCCACTTGCTGCAAGTCGGCATCGAGCTTACCTGTCGGAAAAACCTCCTCCGCAGGTAGCGCATGATCAACCGTGTAGGCTATTTGAGACAATTTAGCGGAAGCGCTGAGGCCTATACCGGGCTGGCTCCCATGCCAAGACACGGGTAGGTTTTTCTCCTGACCGGCTACCATGGCACTGATGGCACCCAACTCTTCAAGACAGGCTTCGTGGTCTGACAAGAGGTCTTGCACCGAGGGCGGCAATTCAGAAATGGAACGCTCCTCGTTCGGTATCAAATGCTGGTAGAATCCTGCAGGTCGCCGCACGGTCTGCGCGGCATTGTTGATCAGGACATCCAGTCGATCGTATTGTTGCTCGATGTAATTGCAAAAAATCTCTACACTGGGAATGTGCCTCAAGTCCAGCCCATGGATCTTCAGGCGATGCCCCCACTCGTCAAAATCATCTTCCTTGGCATAGCGTATAGCCGAGTCGACGGGAAATCTGGTGGTGGCAATTACGGTAGCGCCGGCACGCAACATCATCAGTGTAATGTGGTAACCTATTTTGAGTCGAGACCCCGTAACCAAAGCCACCTGTCCGGTAAGGTCGGCCGTTTGAAAACGCTTGGCGTAATTGAAGTCGCCGCATTCCTTACACATGGTGTCGTAAAAGTGGTGCAACTTGGTAAAGATGGCTTTGCACACATAGCAGTTTCTGGGAGCTACCGTTCGTTCGGCACGTTCGGAGGCATCGGCTTCTGCAGGTGCGATCATTTTGGGAGCCACGAAGACCGTCGCTTCACGGGCACTTCGTATTCCCGTTTCGTTTCGAGCGTGCTTGTCCCTTTCAGCCGCTTTGCGTTTGGCGTTCTTCTTCGCATCTTTCTTGCGTTTTTTGAACTCGTCGCGCTGTGGTCGTGACAGTCGCCCGGCTTGGGTAATCAGCTCTATTCTTCGCTCTTTCGGAATGTCAAAAATCTGATCGGTATCTTGGTTTAAGGTCTCGAGAATAGATATGCAACGCTCAATTTCTTCTTGGGTTAATTGAGTCTTTTCGTCGTTGGGTTTCATTGAGTCGATAGGTCGTGTCGGTAGTGCAAAGGTAGTTCTCAAGGTTCAAGTCCGCAGGAGCATTGTTCTGTTTATTTCTTGCTGACTACTTTCAGGTAGAGCCTCTCCACCTTATCTC
>CAZKXG010000106.1:5645-11088 GCA_964556465.1 uncultured Cryomorphaceae bacterium
ATCATTTTTGAAGCAATTGATGTTGATTCGCATGCCCAATTCTTCCCATCCCAGTTCATCTACTAATGCCTCCATGATGGCGGCCAGTTTTACTCCGTGCAGCGGATTGTTGGGTTGTTGTTGGGTTGGGTTGGTCTTCTGTTTACTCATAATGGGGATATTGAACTTTACTCAGTACGCAAACCTCCTGTTCTCAGTATTCGGTGCGATCTTCCTTTTCAGCCCACTGGTCAAAGGCCATTCGCGCTTCGTCTCTCATCAATTGATCAAACGGAATTTTTCTTTCGCCAATGCTCAAGTCCAGTTCATCGTAGATAAACTGATCGTCGAACTCTATGGCAGCTGCATCCTCTCTTGAGCAGCCGTAATAGACTTTTGCGGGACGAGCCCAATAGATAGCACCCAGACACATGGGGCATGGCTCGCATGAGGTGTAAACGGTGCATTCGTTCAGCTGAAACGTTTCCAGCTTTTCGCAGGCTTTTCGTATCGCCACTACCTCGGCATGAGCCGTCGGGTCATTTTTGGAAGTCACGCTGTTGTATCCTTCCGAAAGGATCTCTCCATCTTTGACTACCACACAGCCGAAAGGGCCTCCGGCGTTGTTCTTCATTCCCTCAATGGCCAGCTCTATGGCACGCCGCATAAATTTCTGATCGTATTCTGTCATCTACATTTTCTTTAATCAAGTCGGTGTATATTCTCTGAAGTTGAAATAAACAGAAGGCGCTATTTCTTGGCTGCTTCTTTTTTCCACCTCTCCTCTCTCCACTCCTTTCGCTCCGCTTTCGACAGGAAAGACCACGCGATCACTCGGCTCGATTTATTGCCCGTTCCCATGGGGATGGTTCTAATCTGAATGGCATCCGTTTTATCGAGCAGCGCGTGGATTCTCTTCAGATTGGATTGCTTAGAAACAATGGTTGAAAACCAAAAGCAGTTCTTAGCAAACTTTTGGCTTTCGCGAATCATGTTTTGAATGAACTTCCACTCTCCACCGGCGTAGATCAATTCGCTGTTGACTCCCGAAAAGTTGAGGTCAGGATTATCGACTCTCTTGCCCGAAAGATTCGAAACCTTCCTTCGAGTCCCTTTTTGAGCGTCTTCTGCTGAAGCGTGAAAAGGCGGATTGCAAACGTTGAAATCAATTTTGTCCTCTCGTCCCAATACACCATAAAAAATGTCCTTTGGGTTTTCCTGCAATCGGCATTCGATCCTCCCTTTAAGGGATGGATTGGAATGGACAATGTTCTGCGCTGAAGAAATGGATTTCGGATCGGTATCGGAACCGATAAAGTTCCAACCGTATTCCGTAAGGCCTATGATGGGGTAAATACAGCTGGCACCCAAGCCGACATCAAATCCCAGGATCTTATCTCCTTTCGGAATTTTACCAAAGTTGTTCTCGGCCAATAGATCGGCCATGTGGTGAATGTAATCTGCCCTTCCGGGAATGGGTGGACACAAGTTCTCTTGGGGAAATTCCCAATAGTCGATTCCATAGTAATGCTTGAGGATAGCATTATTTAAAAGCCGCACTGCCTGAGGGTTTGAGAAATTGACAGATTCTTTCCCGTACTTGTTAGGGACCACAAAGTCTTTTAATGCGGGAGTCGATTCGGTCAAGGCGTTTAAGTCATACTGCTCTCGGTTTCTGTTTCGAGTATGCAGTCGGGCTTTTTCAGGATTTTTCTTTTCTACAGGTATTTTTTGCTTCGGTTTCTTCATAGATAGTTTGAACCTTTTACTAATTCTTATGCCAAAGGGATTGCGGCTACTTCAGCTGTTTTCAAATAGGCAAACCATTCTTTCCCTATTCAAGAGTCAAAGGAACCAAATATTAAGATGTTGTCAGTCCAAATCCATCAATCTGAGTCGGAAATACGATCTGCTACATATTCCACTTTGGTTTTTCCGTGGGGAGCAGGTTTTCCATTTGGGCCTAGATTTACCATAATGATGCGTTCAATTTCCAAGACCTTAGCTCGCGTCATCTTATTTCGCACCTCGCAGCGCAAGGTTATGGATGACTTCCCAAAAGCCACTACGGCGATTCCCATTTCGATAATATCGCCTTGTACAGGCGCTTGAATGAAATTGATCTCCGAGATAAACTTGGTTACGATGTGCCGATTTTCCAATTGCACGATGGTGTAGAGGGCTGCTTCTTCATCTATCCATTCCAGCAGTCGCCCTCCGAAGAGGGTACCATTTGGATTCAAATCACCGGGCTTCACCCATTTCCGTGTATGAAAATTCATAGTCTGTTTTGTTTGCTGCTCAAGACGATAAAGCTAACGATATCGACATCAAATACCCATACCAGTGTATACGGGAATGATTTAAAGAAATTCATCTCTCTAAGAACCAATGCACATATCCACAATTGTCGCAAATGTAATTTTGCGCCGCTTTATTGGCCCAGTCCAACCCAAAGAAGGTCATTCCGGGTGTATTCATTAATGTTTCACGCGCCCAAAACTTGTCATTTTTGCAGACAGCGCATTCCAATTTATTTCCTTTTATCAGCCGTTCTTTTGATTCTGCTTTTTTTGCCATTCGGCAAATTTAAACTTTCCGGCTGCTCTGCCTTGCGATGATTTTATCTGCCGAAGAAGCGAAAATAGCTTCAAGAACTATATATTTCCACTCGGAACTTTTCAACTAATCATATAAGCCATCACCATGATCCAAGACGACCCAAAACTTAATACCGCGCTCTCTTATTCGGTAGAGATTGCCATTCGCCTTGGCTTGCTGGTTTTAATGGTTCTGTGGTGTTTCGATATCATCGCACCTTTTTCATCGATTATCCTTTGGAGTATTATACTGTCTATGGCTTTTTCTCCACTGTTCAACAGAATTTCGAAGCGATTGGGTGGCAAGCGTAAAGCTGCTGCGGGGATTTTGGTGGGCGGCTGCTTGGTGCTGATCATTCTGCCTTCTTGGCTCATTTTCGACTCTCTATTTGAAGGGTTTCATAAAATCAAACCGTATTTGGAGTCGGAGTCTTTTCAATTTCCTTCACCGTCAGAACAAATCAAAGAATGGCCACTAATCGGTCATGAACTCTTTGACTTGTGGACGGAAGCGTACACCAATTTAGAGGGATTCATCATGACTCATGAGGACGGACTTCTGGTCATCGCAAAATCAATCGCCAAAGGAATAGCGAGCATTGGTGGAGGCCTTTTTGTGTTCCTGGTCTCTTTGTTGATTTCGGGAATAATCTTAGCAGCTTCAGGTTCTGAAGATTTCGGAAGAAAATTTTTCAAACGGCTTGTTGGGGTTCGTGGTGACGAGTTTGCGGAATTAGTCGCTTCAACTGTGCGCAGTGTTGTGAAGGGTGTAATAGGAGTAGCCATTATTCAAACTTTGCTTATCGGTTTAGGGATGGTGATTGCAGGGGTTCCATATGCAGGAGTGTGGACTTTAGTAACCTTGATATTTGCAATTCTTCAATTTCCGGTAATTGTCGTCATTTTAGGGGTTGTTCTCTGGATGTTCTCTTCATTTGATACACTACCAGCCGTGCTATGGACGATCTACTTCCTGGCCGCAGGTCTTTCAGACAATGTGCTGAAACCACTTTTATTGGGAAAAGGTGCCAAAGTTCCCATGCTGGTTATCTTTTTTGGAGTGATAGGTGGATTTATTGCCTCAGGATTTATCGGCCTCTTTACCGGTGCCATTGTTGTTTCCTTGGGCTACATGCTGTTTATGTCTTGGATCAATACACAGGCTACTTCGCCTGCCGAGAAAGATGTTAATCCGAATAGTTGAAACTAAACCCGTACGAGAAGTAATACCTGTAATGAGGATCGCGGGTATTTCTGGAAACGCCGGCACTGAATGGTCCCAACCTTGTTCTAAAGCTAGCTGACAAACCGTAACCTAATGTGGTATTGTTTTCAAGCATATCAGGAAAAGAAAATGCGCCCATGTCGTCCAATGGTACATATTGATATGTGGAAATGACATTGGCCCCTCCACGAAGGAACAAATTCCCAAATAACACCCGCTGATACTCTAACCCAAGGAGTCCGAAGTTTTCAGGCTCTATCTCGGTATAATTATAACCATAAGCCCTGGCGTCATCTATCAAAACACGTTGATGGCCTCCTAGCCTAAAGGTACTAAAGGACTTTCCGGTCTCTTCGGTCGATAAAATGGCTCCCAACCTAAGCGCACTGACCAGCTGATTCTTTTTATTGAACTGATAAAACTTGCGGTAATCTATAAACAGTGTTCCGTAAAATTCAGGTTCTAAAAATTCGATTAGTTCATTCAATTCATCTTTGGGAATAAAGGTAGTTGAGTCTCCCGGAATTAGTTCCACCCCATCTAATCCTTCTTTAAAACTAAGCCTATAATGGCTATTAAAGAATGTGCGCAGGTTTACTAACAATTCCGCTCCTTTTGTGGGGAAATTCCGATCGTTCAGGCTATTCCTTAAGTAGGCAAAGCGTAGTCCGAAGGCCTGAGTTCGAATGTCACCAATGGCCTCAGGTATGGAAATCCCCAAATCGGTTCGGTCTTTTCTGGTAGAATAATAACCGCCGAATAAAAAGCTCTGCTTGAGCGATTGAGTGGTAAGAAAGTTCAATTGAACTTCTTGCTGATTATTGATTAATACATCTTCGACCTCTCCTTCACTGTAAATAGGTATTTCACGCGAGATGTAGTCATACCTTAGGTTCACGGCAAAGTTTTTCTGCGGCCCTGCATATTTGTAATAATCGAATCGAAACTTGGGATTGCTTGAGATATCCCCGATAAATACAGCTCTGCTTTCACGAAGTAAAAAGTCTCGGGCAGTAAAGTTTAGCAAGAGTCCTGTAGCAAAAACATTGTCGATATGCAGTGATGCTGAAAAAGAGTTAGGCAGCTTTTCGCGCATTTTTACCTTTAGAGCTGCACCGTCCCCGTCAAGAGGCTTCAAAGTGTAGTTCACATCGTAAAATCCGTTGATGCCGTATACCCTCCTAATGGCCTCTCTCACCATATCGCGATCGATGGTATCTCCCTTCTCCAGACCGAGTTTGTTTTTAATCAGTCGATTACTGAAAAGGTTATTTCCTTCGAAGTTCAGTTCATTGAGAACATATGTTGCTGAAGTATCGCCAACGGAAAGTGGTTTTCGATTCATCCCCATTTCCACGGCCAATGCTTTCAAGGTGTCGGCATAGATTTTACCTGTCTTATGACCGATCTCCATGATCTCCTGAGTATTGCCAAAGCTCGCAGTAGAGTTATCTTCTAGATCGGGGTGAATATAGATATCGCAAAGATCTATCATATCGGGCATAGATCTCTCGCTCTGGGCCATGGCAAGGTTCATCAGAATTCCTACCATACTCGCGGGAACCGGAGCATCAGATACGTAGCTCACGTCTACTCCTATCACATAGTCAGCGCCAAGCGCTCTCATAATGTCTACAGG
>CAZKXG010000106.1:11098-12536 GCA_964556465.1 uncultured Cryomorphaceae bacterium
GAAGTCAAATCTTGCTTTTTTCGCAAGCCTTTTTGAACATCTACTCCAATAATATAATCTACTCCTTTTGATTTCATGATGTCTACAGGAAAGTTATTGACCACTCCACCATCTACAGCTAAAGTACTATCAAGGTCTACTGCGGTAAAGGCGGTAGGCAATGCCATACTCGCTCGAATAGCCGTTTGGATAGGACCATCACTAAAAACGATGGGATCACCTGAGCGAACGTCTGTAGCCACGCAGCGGTAAACGATCGGAAACTCATCAAAGTTTTTGTAAGGAGTGGAAGTCCATGTGTAGTAATGAAGAAGTTCATTGAGAATATGCCCTTCTATGAGGCCGCTTGGCAACTTCAGCTTCAGTCCTTCCATAGGAAATTCGAGCAAATAGCGACCATAGTATTCTTTCTCTTCGAAGGAAATGTAATTCAAAGGAACTTTATTTGCCAAAAGCTGGTTCCAATCTATGGCTAATATGATCTCCTCGATTTCATCAGCACTGTATCCAAGTGCGTAGAGGCCTCCAACTACCGAACCCATGCTGGTACCGGCAATGTAGTCAGGACGCAAGCCTGCTTCCTCCATAGCCTTGAGCACGCCAACGTGCGCAATTCCCTTTGCTCCACCACCGCTCAATACTACGCCTAATGAAGGCTTGGACTGGGCAAAAGCTATAAAAGGCAAGGCGAATAAAACAAGGCTTAATCGAAGGGCCAGCTTCATGTTGACAAATGGGTAATTTGTGAAATATCTGAATCTCTCGACAAAATGAGAAATATGCTTGGAGTAGACAAATGTGACGGGTGAAACACCAATGAATTTTCAATGCTCAGAAATAAAAGTGACAGTATAACCGTTTTATTACCCGCCACTTAATCACTAAACCAATGAAAACAAAGAAAATTCTTATTGCGGCCATTTGCTTCATTTTTCTTTCGATAGGTGCTTTCGCCCAAGAAGAGGAAGGAGAATTAAAGGAACCACTACCTATCAAAGACTTACCGAAAGAGAGTAAGGTCAAATGCACTTTCGAGTTTGACAAACTAGAATCCTACAAACTTTACGACAGTGAAGGAACGCTCCTAGAAAAAGGAAAAGGGCAAATGGTAGATATGTCAGACCTGCCAAAAGGTACCTACTACATTTCTTATAGTGATACTAAGGCGGTTTACAAGAAAAAATAATTCCTAACGACCAAAGGCCATTTATTACCTAGAGTAATCAAATCATCGTCTTCTTCCTCCTCCACCTCTTGAAGGTGTAGAGCGATTCATGGAAGGAGCCGTTCGAGTTTGAGTTGCACGCTGAGTATTGCTGCGCTGATAATTCTGAGTTCCTCGACTCCTATTTTGTGCTGCGCGATTCAGATCGGCATTGCTGTTTCCACGATTGGTATTGCTCGAAGAGGGCCTTTTATTTGTGTTTACAGGCCCTGT
>CAZKXG010000107.1:0-7520 GCA_964556465.1 uncultured Cryomorphaceae bacterium
CATCTTGGTCGACCGGTATGCAAATAGAACGGGACACAAAGCGATAAAAGAAATCCGCCATAACCCATTGGATCCTTTTTCTTACACACGGCGCCATACGCATCGCGTAGCCAATATGGGAGATGGTCAAGCACCAATTGTGGTAGGAGACCTTTCGGGAAAAGCTGAAATCAAGCCCTCTTCTTTTTTCCCTTTCGGCTACAGCTACAGTGTCCCGCTAGACAAATGGAACATTGGCGATCAAGCCGCAGATTACATCTTCATCGGTGAGAATACCGTGGACTTTCAGATTCCTGGTACGCTTGGTGTGATAGTCAACGAAAACGCTTGGGAAGCGCAATCGAGCAAGCCAAGGGTTTATCCTTTAATCTCTGCCGAGACATTTATGGCTAAGGGTGAGCTAAGCCCAACCGTAAACTTTATAGCCGCCGACGAATCGGAACTTTTCGATTCATCATTCATTGAAAAACTCAAAGCTTCTAAGAATTCGGTTTTGGTCTTGGAGACCAAGAATGAACATGCGATGCCAGCTTTGCGACGCGCATTCATGGAATTGATGAACAACGATTCGGATATCCCAGTGGTAATTAAACGAAAATACGCTGGCTTGGAAAAAGAGCACTTTCGAATCTACGCTTCGACAGATGCAGGAGGGCTTTTCTTGGATGGATTAGGTGATGGAATATGGGTTCAATCAGATGTAGTGGATGCCAAAACGACCAACTCATTGAATTTCGGAATACTTCAAGCAACGCGGACTCGAATCAGCAAAACCGAATACATCTCTTGTCCGTCTTGCGGACGAACATTATTCGACTTGCAAAAAACCACCGCTAAGATTCGATCTCGAACTGAGCACTTAAAAGGTGTGAAAATCGGAATCATGGGCTGTATCGTTAATGGCCCTGGTGAAATGGCTGATGCCGATTACGGATACGTCGGAACAGGCGTTGGAAAAATCACCCTTTACAAAGAGAAGGAAGTGGTAAAGCGAAATGTTCCTTCCGAAAATGCCATGGACGAATTGATTGACCTCATTCGCGAACACGGCGATTGGATCGAACCCAAAGAAGCCTAAAGATGAAAGCAGTTATTGCCGGAGCCACGGGATTAATCGGCACCTTTCTGGTAGATCGGATGAAAACCGATAAGGATGTCGTGACCGTCACGGCGTTGACACGCAGAGAGCGAGAGCAAGAGGGAAAAGTGGCTTGGACGAAAGTCGATTTCGACAAATCAGTTGAGTTGGAAAATGCCTGCGCTAGCGCAGACCATGCTTTCTGCTGTTTGGGCACTACCATGAAAACTGCGGGATCGAAAGAGGCTTTTCGCAAAGTAGATCACGATTACGTCATCACTTTCGCGAAGGCAGCCAAGTCCCGAGGCATTGAACGATTCAGTGTAGTAAGCGCCATTGGAAGCGACGCTGAGTCGAGCGTTTTTTACAATAAAGTAAAAGGCCAAATGGAGAATGATTTAGAAAAGATCGGCTTCGAAAGCCTGCATGTTTTTCATCCATCACTATTGCTGGGCCCAAGAGAAGAGAATCGCTTGGGTGAGAAAATCGGGACAGTGGGTATGAAACTCGTCTCTCCGCTCATGATGGGATCGCTCACAAAGTACAAGCCTATCCACGTGAAAACGGTGGCAGGTGCCATGCTCCGATTAGCCAAATCGCCCGAGAAGGGAGTTCAGCATTATGAATACGATGAGATGACCAAGGCTTACTGAGTCTTGTACAACTCTTCTCCCGCCTCGTAGTATTTATCCCCTTCAGTCCAGTAAGGTCTTTCAGGCATATTTCCTACCAATCTGCAGGCATGCACATAGGCCTTGGTAAATTTGAACAGGTAGTCGTAATCCACCGAATCAGGATTATCGCCCGCTTGGTGATAGTACTTTAAAAGTTCATCGTCAAAAGCCGTTACACCCATCGTATACATTACAGCAGGAATACCTTTTGCAGCAAAACTCACCTGGTCAGATCGGTCAAAGAGGTTTTGATCGGGCATTTGGTCGGCAATGGTTCCCAATCCGTATGTTTCACCAGCCGTGATAAACGCTTCCGTAGCGGTGGTGCGCTCTAAGCCAATGATAGTGGTGATACTTGTATCGTTGTACCCTGCATTGTCGCTATTGAAGCACATAACAATGCTCTCTAAAGGAACCACGGGATGCTCCACGAACCATTCGCTTCCGAGCAATCCTTTTTCCTCTCCGGTAAAGAAGATAAACATGGAAGTACGATCCAGCGGGTACTTCGCAATATTGTGAGCGGCTTCCAATACAGTGATGGATCCGATTCCATTGTCGCGAGTTCCGTTGTAAATCGTGTCTCCTTCAGCATCGGGCTGTCCCAAACCTACGTGGTCATAGTGTGCCGAGTAAACGACGATTTCATCTTTCAGGTCAGGATTGGTTCCTTCCACCATTCCGATCACGTTGTAAGCGAAAAACCGCTCAATGGTTGCTCCACCAATATTCAATTCGGCCTTTTTTACCTTTTTAGCAAAAAACTCAGCTGAGGTATTGTCAGAGTCGTTCAACCAAAGGTGAGGAAGTCCTTCTTCCTTTTCTTCACCAATATCCAATGAAATGCTCGGACCACCGATGTAGTTCTTAATAATCTTCCAGCTAATCTGTGTAGAGGAGTACAGCTCAATCAAAGCCAAAGCTCCTTGTTCTGCAGCTCTTTTTCTTTTCTCTCTTCCCGCCATAAAGGCCTTACGGACATTTGGCTCTCCTTTATCGCCAAGGCGAACGACTACGATCTTGCCTTCAACTTTCGCGTTTGCAAAATCTTCTTCACTTCCATATTCGAGGAAAACCACTTTGGCCTCCAGGTTTGCTGAGCTTCCATCGAGCAATAAAATATCCTCACCGAGGGCATAAGTCGAATCTTTCACCATAAACGAACCTGAGGCAGGTGGTGTGACCCTCTTAAAATTCACCTTTTGACGGTAACCGTCCATCCCCGGTGCCGTTTTCACTCCCCACTCTTTCATGCGAGTTGCTAGGTATTTGGCAGCAATTTCTTGCTCAGGCGAGGGGGTATCTCTTCCCTTCAATTCATCTGAAGCAATAAATTCAATTTTGGCCTGCACTCCCGAATGGGTTACAGTCTCCTCAACCAGCGATTGAGTGTTTTGGGAGTAAGCGCCGATTAACGTTAGCGCAAAGACTGTGGTGAGAAATGATCCGAGCTTCATGAGATTAGTTTAATGAAGCGCGAAAATAGCAAAAACCGAGCTATAGAACCTATTTCCCTAAATAGGCTGAAATATCCTTTACGTAATTTTCAAACGCCCTTCTCCCTTTCGGTGTCAGTTCAACAGCCGTATTGGGGTAATTATTCTTAAAGGTTTTGGTGATTTTGACATAGCCGGCTTCCGAAAGTTTCTTCAATTGGGCACTGAGATTGCCTTGAGTCGCTTCCGTTTTCTCCTTGAGAAATCCAAACTCGGCCGATTCCACGCCAACCAAAACGCTGACAACCGCCAATCTCAGTTGAGAATGCAATATCGGATCTAAGGGTGTGAAGGCCATTCTAACTTTTTCTTAAAAGATATCCCGGGATAAGATAACTTCCTAGGATGCTTAATGCCAAACAAAGCAGCATAGTTGAAAAATCACTATACCACCCGGTGACCATTACGACTATCGCAAGGACAAAACTAAATATCCCACCGAACACGAGAGGTTTGAAGTTTAATATCCCTCCCGAAACTAAGGGGCCCATTCCGTAAAGTGCAATTATTAAAAGATAGGATGACGACCACGAATAACCACCAAAGGCAGGGAAAGTGAGAATAATAAAAAGCATAGCAGACCAAGAGGCCCAAAGATACTGGAGAGCCCTATCTGCGTATGACACTACACGTTTTTCGCGTTTGAGTTTAGATCCCAAATAAATAGAAGCTGCCACTCCAAAGAGAATAGCAAAGGGCCAAACAATTGGATGATTTGGATATTCAAAAAACTGCAAAAGAACATACTCAACAGATGCACCAGCAAAGATGCACCAACCCCATATCAAATAAAAACCTGACTGTTGCTTTAGATTGTCTTTTGTTCGATCGATCATATTTATAATGATCTCAATACTTTCTTTTTCGGTCATTTGTGTTGCATTTATAATTCAAATATAGTTTTGTTTATATTATAAACCTAATCTGCAAAAAAATGTCAACTCACCTCACCAATTTCTATACGCTCTAAAATAAGGTTTAAACTATCGCTGGTGGCACTGAAATCAGCTTTGAACTCTTCGGGAATTGGATCGCCCGAAGGAAGATCTTGCTGATAAGGATCAACTTGTTTTCCATTTACCCAAAAACGATAACAGACGTGCGGCCCGGAGGCTAAGCCGGTAGAACCAACGTATCCGATTACATCGCCCTGATTAACGTAGGCACCTTTATTGACAGCACGCTTTGACATGTGCAGGTATTGAGTCGTGTAAGTGCTATTGTGCCGAATCTTCACGTAATTACCGTTATATTTCCCATATGCCGAAGCAATTACTTCGCCGTCGGCAGTAGCCACAATAGGTGTCCCTTGAGGTGCTGCATAGTCAGTTCCCAAATGCGCCTTAAAACGCCGCTGAACGGGATGGTATCGCTTCATGGTATAGCGCGAGGAAATTCGCGAAAACTTAACAGGTGCCTTTAAGAATGCCCTTCTTAGATTCTCTCCCTCCAGATCAAAATAATCACTCACCTTTTCTTCCTCAAACAAGAAGGCGTTAAAAACCTCATCGCGGTGACCAAATTCTGCCGCTATCACCTCTCCTACTCCAATACGTTGGCCTTCGACAAAACGCTCTTCGAAAATCACCTTGAAATAGTCTCCCTTCTGGATACGGTAAAAATCAACAGTCCATGCGTAAATCAAACTCAACTCCATAGCCAAATCGATGGGAAGATCGTTATCGGCAATAGTTTGATAAAGGGAGCTATTGATCATCCCTGCAGCTTCACGCATTTTGGTCTCAATGGGCTTCTGACCCAGATAAGCTGAAATGCTATCTCCCAGTTGATAGACCACATAATTTGCAGGGCTGGTTTCCACCACAAAAAAGCTGGCCTTCTCGGTGCTATCACGATTGGTGAAAACGGCATAATTATCTCCGGCCTTCAACTTGCGCACGTCGTGCACGTCCTTGCTGGCTCCTTCCAATTCGGCAATTTCACGGTAAGGCACCCCATAACTCAAGAGTATATCGGCCAAGAACTGATTCTTCTTTATGGTTCCTTCGTGAATCTTGTAGGCATGCTCCTCGATTCCATAGCGCTTCGGTACTTCATCTGCTTGAATAGAAACATCCACAGGATCTAAGTCTTCTATCTGTTCTTCACCCTGTGAACAGGAATAAGTAAGGAATAGAAGGGAGAATAAAAGGAGAGAAATTGTGAAACGCACTTGCATCGGGTGCGAATATAAAAATCGAAGTCCGAATCAGTCTATTTTTGCAATAGGATTTGACAAGTTTTGGTATTCGACCAACTCCATCTTGATAGAACCTACCAATACTTTGGCTTGCGCCAAAACGGGAATTTTGTTCTTGTCGTCAGTAATCCAAACAATCATATCCTCCTCTTCTTCAAAAATTCTCCCCTCCTGAACTACAGGCACGAATTTGAGACAACGGTAAGTCCCCGTCCTCGATTTGAGGTTTTCTTTCCCAAGGTATCTGATTTTCAAAGGAAACTCTTCCCCATCGACGAAAGTCGGAATGGTAAAAACATCGCCTTTCTGAGCATTTGAGAAATCGATGGTTCTCGCATAGTAGAACGAAGAGAGCATGTCTTGCGACAACGGCGGAATCTTAAACGTATCACCTTTATTCGTGCTTACTGCTGCTTTGTGTTGGTGAAAACTGTATGTCTGTTTTTTCTCGTAACCGCCCTCGCGAATGTCACGAACGAACTCCCAAGGGAAAATTCCTTCCTCATCCAGATAGGTTTCGTATCGATCTCGAACCTTGAAAAACCAATTGAATGCGCCTAGCGTCTTTCCGGTTCCAATGACATGTAGCGCTTCGCGTCCTTGATATTTCCTCCTGCTCTTGTAAACATTCAGTTCAGCCTCACCCGCATCTATAATTCCGTAGTGTAACCTGAATCGGAGGTACTCTCCTTCGCCAAAAGCAGTTTGATCAATGGCGGGTAAAGCTATTACGGGCAGGGTATCCAAACTCGCCTTGGGCGGTTTCTTCTGAGAGAAAACCGATAATACCAAAAGCGTGCTGATCGTAAGAAGTGCTATTTGCTTCATGCAAGGGTTAAGTCAAATTCCATTCCAAAAGGTCGGAACTCTTACCTATAGACGCAAGCAGAGAAATAAAATTGTCTCTTATACAACTACATTGACAATGCGCTTCGGCACAACGATCACCTTCTTGGGAGTTTTGCCTTCTAGGTATTTCGCGGCTTCCGCCGAATCAAGAACAGCTCTTTCCACTTCTTCCTTGGGCATATCTGCTGCCAATGCCATTTTGAATCGCATCTTTCCATTGAAAGAAACGGGATACTCAAACTCGTCGTCTTCCAAATATTTCTGTTCGAAAGTGGGCCAAGGCTGCTTGAGCACGGAGTCGGCATTTCCAAGTTTTTCCCAAATTTCCTCTGCGAAATGAGGACCGTATGGTGAAATCAAAATCGCAAGAGTCTCCAGAATCTGCTTGTTATTGCTATTCAGAGCTGTAAGTTCATTAACGGCAATCATCAATGTACTCACGACGGTATTCCATGAGAGCCGTTCCAAATCGTCGGTAACTTTCTTGATGCAGCGGTGCAGGGTTTGCAGTTCCTTCTTGGTTGGAGCCTCATCAGTTAAAGTGACTTTTCCATCGCCATCGTGAAGCAATCGCCAGAATTTTCGCAAGAAGTTGTGGACTCCGCTGATTCCCTGCGTATCCCAAGGTTTCGATTGCTCCACAGGTCCAAGGAACATTTCGTACATCCGTAGTGTATCGGCTCCATATTGGTCGCAAAGGGCGTCAGGAGTGACCACGTTAAACCACCGTTTTGACATTTTTTCTACCTCGTGGCCGCAATGGTAGTTTCCGTCTTGATTCAAAATGAAGTAAGCATCTTCGTATTGCCTTCTCCACTTTCTGAATTCGTCGATATTAAGAACATCGTTTTCAACCAAATTCACATCGACGTGAAGTGGGGTGACAGTAAATTCTGCAGTGGCATTACTCGTATCCATCCCTCCAAATTCACTCAATTGTTCATGGAGCAATGTCTGTAGCTTGTGTATGACAAACTGTCGATTTTCGGTAAGGTAACCGTGCTTTTTCCAGTCGTCGTAAATTTCTTTTGACACAAAGATTTCAGGAAAAGACCGCGGAGATGGTAAGTCTTCACCGCTGGTAAATCCAGGGATATCGTAGTTCAAAATGTCCAATCGATAGATCAGGCTAGACCTTCCCAAGATCATTCCTTGGTTGATCATTTTGCCGAAAGGCTCGTCGAACTCAATGTAACCTCGATCGCTCAAAAACTTGGTCCAAA
>CAZKXG010000107.1:7530-12505 GCA_964556465.1 uncultured Cryomorphaceae bacterium
GAGAATACAATAAGTGACCCGTTGCATGCTCAGCACCACCGATGTATAAATCAACCGCTCCCCAGTATGCAGCCTTTGCAGGCGAAACGGGTAACTCCGTATTCTTGGGGTCCATATAACGCAAGAAATACCAAGATGATCCTGCCCAACCCGGCATTGTGTTGTGCTCCATTCTATCCCCTTCAAAAATAGGCCAGTCTTCTTTTTTTGCTCTTGCCAATGGTGGCTCACCCGATTCAGTCGGCAAATATTTATCCACCGGCGGAAGTGTCAGTGGCAGCTGATCATCCTTCAAAAGATGTGGCACGTTGTCTTTGTAATACACCGGGAATGGCTCGCCCCAGTAGCGCTGACGCGAAAAGATAGCATCCCTGAGACGGTAGTTTACTTTTCCATAGCCGATGCGTTTTTCTTCCAGTTCATGAATCACCGCCTCCATAGCTTTCTCGTAGGTCATTCCTTCCAGAAAACCTGAATTTTTGAGCGTAGCTGATTTTCCTGAAAAAGCCTCTTCAGAAATATCTACACCTTCGAAGATATTTGGAATCTCAATGTCAAATGTATTGGCGAAAGCGTAATCGCGCTCATCACCGGAAGGTACTGCCATCACAGCTCCGGTGCCGTATCCGGCCAATACGTAATCGGCAATCCAAACAGGAACTTTCTCTCCTGAAAAGGGGTGAGTGGCATAAGCTCCGGTAAATTCTCCGGTTACGGTTTTCACCTCACTTTGACGCTCGCGCTCGGTTTTGGCCATACTTTTTTTCACATAGGCTTCCACCGCTTCGCGCTTGTCATCGGTGGTTATGTTTTTTACCAAATCGTGCTCGGGTGCCAAAACCATAAAGCTCACTCCGAAAATGGTATCGGGGCGAGTGGTAAATACATCAATGTGTTCAGGATGATCAGCGAGCATAAAACGCACCATGGCCCCAATCGATTTGCCAATCCAGTTGCGCTGCATGTCTTTAATGGAATCCTGCCAGTCTACCTTTTCCAAGCCTCCGAGCAATCGATCGGCGTAAGCCGTGATGCGCAGACTCCACTGATTCATAAGGCGCTGCTCCACGGGGTGACCTCCGCGCTCGCTCAGGCCATCTTTGATTTCGTCGTTGGCCAGAACGGTTCCCAACGCCTCGCACCAGTTTACCCAAGTTTCACTCAAGTAAGCCAGTCGGTAGTGACTTAAAATTTCTTGTTTTTGGTGGTCTTTTAGCACCTTCCAATCCGTGGCGGTGAGTTCTCCTGCAAAATACTCTCCGAATGGAAAATCATTCAGATCAAGTGCCTTGTACCAATCTCTGTCTATAAATGCATCAACTCCGTACGTTCCGTTTTCTTCAAAAGCGGCAACTAATGTTGACATATCTTCAGCTCGATTTGTCTTTTTATTGTACCAACTTTCATACAACTTCGAAAATATCCATTGAGTCCAGCGGTAGTAATCAGGATCACTGGTGCGCACCTCGCGGCTCCAATCGTAATTGAACCCCATTCGCTGTAGCTGCTCTTTGTAACGCGCCACATTGTCTCTGGTGGTAATGGCGGGGTGCTGGCCTGTTTGGATGGCATACTGCTCGGCGGGTAGCCCGAAAGAGTCGAAACCGATCGGATGAAGCACGTTAAATCCTCTGTGAACTTTGTAGCGAGCGATTACATCCGACGCGATGTATCCAAGTGGGTGGCCTACATGCAGCCCCGCTCCCGAAGGATAAGGGAACATATCCAAAACATAGAATTTATCTTTGTTTGGATCTTCCTCTACTTTGTAGATTTCTTTATCCTTCCAGATTTTCTGCCACTTGGCTTCGATTTCCCGAAAATTGTATTCCATTGCCGTTCGATTAGAAGCCGCAAAGTTATCAAATCATCGGGGGTGAGCAGAGAGGGTAAAGATGTTTATTCAATGCCTTAGTCGCAAACTATAAATATTCCTACTTTAGCCGACCGTTATGGCCTCCACTCCTGACAAGTACGCAAAAAGAAGAGCGCGAACCAGCGCTGTTTCAACAGTAATCGGAATCAGCTTGGTGCTGTTTATGCTAGGTATATTATCCATCCTCATTCTCAATGCTCAAAAGCTTTCCACTTACGTGAAAGAAAGCATTCGCGTGGAAGTATTTCTAGACGCTGACTTGAGTGAAGGTGAAATCATACGACTGAAGAAAGAAATTGACGCTGAAGCTTATTCTCGATCTACGGAATACATCAGCAAAGAAGAGTCCGCTACTCAACTTCAGAAAGATCTTGGAGAGGAATTTATGGACTTCCTGGACTACAACCCCCTGCCGGGATTGATTGATCTGAAGTTGAATGTGGAGTACACACACCCGGATAGTATCTCCAACATTGCGGGCAAGATTGAAGCCCGAGAAGGGGTTAATGAAGTCGTTTACAGCCCCAACTTGATTCGTCAAATCGAAAACAACATCAATAAAATCGGAATGGCCCTTTTAGCCTTTAGCGCCTTACTCCTCCTCATAGCCATAGCGCTTATCAACAATACCATTCGCCTTACCATTTATTCCAAGCGTTTTGTCATCCGCAGCATGCAATTGGTCGGCGCCACGGGAGGCTTTATTCAAAGACCTTTTATCTGGAATGGTATCCTCCAAGGACTGTACGCCAGCTTTATTGCGATCTTATTAATTTTGGGAATTCTCTTTGCGGTAAGGCATGAAGTTCCCGAGTTTTTTGAGTTTAACGACCTGATAATGTTTGTTAAGCTTTTCAGTCTCGTTGCTCTTTTGGGAATGGTTATTTCAGGAATATCAACGTTATTTGCAGTAAGGCGTTATTTGAGAATGGACGCATCTAAAATTTATTGAATCCGATGAGCACAACTGAAAATCAAGAAAAGGAAAGCTTCGCACTAAGTGCCGCGAATTACAAAGTAATGTTGATCGGGATCGCAGTCGTTGTTTTAGGGTTTATCCTAATGATCGGAGGTGGTACAGAAGACCCTATGGAATTCAACGAAGATATCTTCAGCTTTCGACGAATAACTTTGGCTCCGATTGTGGTCATGATCGGTTATGTGGTCATTTTTTATTCCATTGTCAAAAAAGACTCTTCCTCTCCATCTGAATCATGAGTATTTTAGAGGCCCTCATTTTGGGTATCATTCAAGGTCTTACGGAGTTTCTACCCGTGAGCAGTTCAGGTCATTTGGAATTGGCTAAAGCTATAATTGGTGATGACCTTGAGGCGGGTGAGAGCATGCTTTTTACTATCGCTCTGCACGGGGCTACCGCATTAAGTACGGTTGTCGTTTTCAGAAATGACATTGCCGATCTTTTCAAAGGACTTTTTGAATTCAAATGGAATGAGAGCACCAAATTCGCAACATTCATTGTGGTCAGTATGGTTCCCGTGTTCTTTGTTGGTGTCTTTTTTAAAGATGAAATAGAAATGCTTTTCGAAGGAAACCTCATTTTGGTAGGATGTTCGCTCATCTTCACGGCAGTTTTGCTGTATAGTACAACACGCATTCCCGCAAAAGAGGGTAAGGTCACATTTGGCAGAGCTCTGCTTATAGGACTGGCTCAAGCCATTGCCGTGCTACCCGGTGTTTCCAGATCGGGATCCACAATTTCTACGGCACTACTGGCGGGAGTGAGCCGAGAACGAGCCGCGCGCTTTTCATTTCTCATGGTTTTACCTGTCATCTTTGGAGCAATGATTTTAGAATACAAGGACTTTCTTGAAGCTCAGCCCTCCAGAAATATTGACAACTTGGCTCTAGTCACAGGCTTTGCGGCAGCCTTCTTTGCAGGGATCTTAGCTTGTCGCTGGATGATTGCCATCGTCAAAAAGAGCAAGCTAGACTACTTCGCCTATTACTGCCTTGTGGTAGGAGCAATCGCAATCGGTTATTCACTTTTCGCATGATCGATTACGGCAAGCTTACGGTTGAAGAATTTCAATCAGGTCAATTGCTATTGATCGACAAACCGCTCACCTGGACGAGCTTCGACGCCGTGGCGAAAGTTCGATACACCATTCGCAAGAAATTTAACCTGAAAAAATTAAAGGTGGGTCATGCGGGTACGCTTGATCCACTAGCTACGGGTCTATTGATCATCTGCACGGGAAAGTTTACCAAAAAGATAACTGACCTCACCGTAGAGAACAAAACCTATACAGGTACCTTCACGCTGGGCGCTACAACTCCTTCATACGATTTGGAAACCGAGACTGAAAACCATCAATCTACCGATCACATAACAGATGAAATGGTGGAAGAGGCGGTAAGTCAAATGCGTGGAGCCATCATGCAAATGCCCCCTGTTTTCTCTGCGAAAAAAGTCAACGGAAAGCGGGCCTATATTTCTGCCAGAAAAGGAAAAGAGGTAAAACTTGAGGCCAGACCGGTCATCATCAGCAAATTTGAAATAGATACTTCATCACTGCCACTGGTGAAGTTTGAAATAGAATGTAGCAAGGGAACGTACATTAGATCAATTGCTCGCGACCTAGGAGCGACGCTAAAATGCGGTGCTCATCTCTCAGAATTGCGCCGAACGATGATAGGTGATTACTCTGTTAAAAATGCGATCGATCCCATTGAATTCCAACGACTGGTGCAAGACATTCGGGAAGATGTTTAAAATGCATTAGAAAACTCGACCTTATTCATTAACTTTGCAGCCGCATTTTTTCGACCATAAAAACGCCTTTTGAATGAAGCTTTCAAAGTTTAAATTCACTCTTCCTAAAGAACTTATTGCACAATACCCTACTCCAAACCGCGACGAGAGCCGATTGATGGTCTTGAATCGCAAAACGGGTGAGATCGAACACAAAATGTTTAAAGACGTCCTTGACTACTTTAGCGAGAACGACAGCTTTGTGATGAACAACACTAAGGTTTTTCCTGCTCGTCTCTACGGAAACAAGGAAAAAACAGGTGCTAAGATTGAGGTATTCCTGCTTCGTGAACTAAACCGCGAAAGTTTGTTGTGGGATGTTTTAG
>CAZKXG010000108.1:0-7212 GCA_964556465.1 uncultured Cryomorphaceae bacterium
ATATCTCACGGTAGGTGGGCCACACATCGTGCTCATTTTTATAGTCCGTGATATAATCAAAAAATTCTTTCTGCTTGCGGGTAAGTTGTGCGTGATCCATGGAACAATTGATTTATGTGTAATATATGTGCAATAAACGAATAAGATTCGATAAATACAACGACGGGGTAAATATAATGGCATCACGATTTTCATTCATTTCTGTAATTATTGCTCTACTAATGATGGTTTCCTGCACCAATTACCAGTATGTTCATCTCAGTTCTGATTTGCCTAAAACTTCTGATTCAGAACATTATTACTTGTCCGACTCACTTATTTATGTAGATTTTGATTTTAATGGAAATAAACTCCCCGTCAAGCTATATTTTCTCAACGAGAGTGAAATCCCCGTTTATTTTGATCTAACAGAAACTTTGTTTTTTGAGAATAATTCTCTTGTTCAAAGCGCATATAGACTAGCTGACGGAACTCTGGGCGAGCGCATATTAATCCCTGCGGGGAAAGGCGCAACTTTTCAATTTAGACCTTATCGCTCAGAGCTAATGCCAATAGTTAAGGCTCAATCGAACTACATTGAGATCACTGACGGTGTGAAAAAGGAATCAGTACTAGGGAAGCAATTGGAAGGAGTAGGCAGAGAATTTGAAATTCTTATCACGTACCGTTTTGGAGAAGGTGAAAAAGCCAAAACTTCGTTGAGTGCTAAATTTAAAGAAGACCACATCTATTTCACCACTCGCGAACCAGCGAATTTTCCCGGGGGTAACTCTCCTTATTGCTATTATTTGGCAAAAGAGAGTGATAGTGGGCAAATCGCCACTAGCCTTCTATTTGAGGTCGCTTCTGCTTCACTGTACTATCTAATGCTCGAAAGCTTGGAATAGGAAATAAAGGTAAAGTCGGCATAGATGTCGTTACGATGATTCTTTCTTTTTTCTAATCCAGAAAAATAGGATGATAGCCGCCAGAAGCAATACGATGGGAATCAGATAAGCGGGATTATCCCAAAGATAAACTGATTGGTCTCCTTGTCCCGGGTCAATGTGGGTTGGTGTTTGGGCACTAAGCAATGTTGGAATCATTCTTCTCGGTCTAAAATGCAAAACAAAAGGTACAGACTATTTAAATAGTATTCTACTTCTCAATGATTCGCTTAACAATTCTTAGCCTGTGACTGTAAGATTCGGTTTCGCCATTGTAGATCCCTTCGTGATCAATCCGATCGATCCTCACCGAGCCGCTCGCATGAATAATGTGCTCGCCATCCAGCATGATTCCAACGTGAGTGATTCGTCCCTCTTCATTATCAAAATATGCCAAATCTCCTGCCTGAGCAGTTTCAACAAAGTCTACCGTTTCTCCAACCTCTGCTTGCTGGTATGCATCGCGAGGCAGTTGAATTCCGCAGCAGGAGTATACGACTTGGACAAAACCTGAGCAATCGATACCGAGTATTGACTTTCCTCCCCAGAGATAAGGTGCACCTACAAAAAGATTGGTGTAACGAATGGGATCTTTTTGAATGGATTCATTTGGGCCGTTAAAAGAGAATTTCCGATTACCCATTGAAAACTCGCCGGGATTTACTTTCGATCCTGCCGGTAAAAACCATGTTTGATTTCCGCTTTCCAACGGAGCAATTGAAGACAGTATGGTCTGACGCAAGGTCAGCTTTTCAGAAATAGGCGTGTGTTGCTTTCGATCTATCCAACATTCATACTGATCTGCGTCATTGCGAATCAATATCCACTTCTTTTGTTCTTCAAGGACTTGATACACTTCTCCAAAAAGCAACTGAGTGATCATTTCACTTTTGTCGCTTGGCTCTCGGCGTCCCGGAACCAACGGTATAGCAATACAACCTAATTGTTCATTCATGTCTGCGTTCTCCCTATTGATTGTGAGGCTCTCGCTTCCTCTTCTTTAAGCACTCAGATCCGAATACGATTACTAAACAAGAAGTAGTAACTGTAAAGAGTATAGTGCTCTTGATGTCCTCCCATGCAAAGCTCTCCATCAGAAACCATGAGTAGATGGCCATGCCAAAAAGGAATACACTGACACCGAGCATAATTTCATAAATGTACTTCACGAGCGAAAGATAAGGTGCGCCAATAAACTATACTCAATATCGGTATATTTAATACCAATTCAGAAAAGCGGAGTGTTGAGATCTTGCCCTATGGATTCAGCAAAAGACTATATGGAAATTGGTCTTCTTGTACTCGTTTAGCGCACTCCCAAGTTCCGGAGAAGTTCTCTTCTTGATCAGACCAAGACCCGGATAGATTCGATTCTGTCAGATATGCTTCATAAATCACAACTCTTCCGAAAACAGTGGCGCTCATTGCTAACTCGCCATCATCATTTACAGCACCGGTGAATACAAATGACTGACCATCTTCAGCATCCTCGGGGTAGGCTACACCCTCTGAAATGCCATTGTCCTTAATTCTTATTTTCAAGGTTCCTGCTTCGTCACCTATGTAAGACCCTTCCCAAATACCTTCGTATTTCGCGAGTTTGTCTTCTTCACATGAAATAAATAGAAGACAAGCAAACAGAAGGATGGACAAGTTTCGAAATGACATAGCCACTAGTTTTGAACAAGTAAAGTTACTACAATGTCAACTAGAATGCCATTATTCATTAACCGACTTTTTGAGTTTGATTACTTTATCCTTATTTACGGCATAAGTGCAGGTGAATGATACTCCCGCGGTAATGGTCAGGGTGATACTGTTTTTATCGGCTGCTATACCAGATATCATGACATAATCATCTATTGAGTGGAAAAACAAATCCGTTTTGTGAGATATAACAGCTTCCTTTCCAAACTGGGTCAGCTTTAATTCGGAAGTCACGTATTCATTTTTCAAAACTGCCAAAACTTCTTTATTTTGATCAAAGGACACCGCTGTAAGATGAGGTTGGACCTCCGGATGATCCAAGCATGCTTGAAAAGCCTTTTGCAAAAAGAAAGTGTCCTGTGCCTTCAGTTTTCCCGAAATCACTAATTGGAGAGAAGTTGATTTTGGTCATACCTTTGTTTTTATGGAGTATCAGAAGATTTTAGAGGACGGTAGCAACAAAAAGAAGGCCAACAAAAAGCTTGTTCAGAAACTGAAGCAAAGGAATCCCCGGCAGCTGGATGCTGAAGCGCATACCGCTCATGATGAAGTTTTTGAAGAGATCGACTGTTTGAAATGTGCGAATTGCTGTAAGACCACTAGCCCTGGAATGAAAGAACGCGATATAGAGCGTCTTGCAAAGCACCTGCGAATGCGCCCATCTGCCATAATAGAGACTTATATGTTTTTAGATTCGGATGGGGATTATGTTTTTAAATCAGCCCCTTGTCCCTTTTTGGGAGCAGATAATTATTGTTCTGTTTACGAAAGTAGACCGACTGCTTGCCGCGAATACCCGCATACCAATCGCAAGCGCTTCCAGCAGATTCTTAATCTTTCATTGAAAAATGCAGAGTTATGTCCCGCTGTGGTTCGGGTTTTTGACAAGCTTCGAGAAAGTAGATAGCCTTTTGCTTGAGCTAACGTCGACTACCTTGGAAACCAGCATCGGACAATCAAGCCATTCTCTACTTCATAAATCGCCATAATTTTTAGAGGCTTGTCGCGACCGGTAATCCATTCATGGTCAAAGACAAAATTGCCTTGAGTCATCCTTCCGATGAGGGTCGACTTATTCTCCGGGTTGGCTTTGAACATCTCTCCGTATCGCCTTTTAATTTCTTGACGTCCCGATATTGTTGGAACTGTATCACCAAGGTTCATATACAGCTTTGCGTCGACTGCAAATACTGCGGCAAAAGCTTCAATGTCCTGACTGTTGTAAGCATCGAGCTGGGCCTGAACCACCTCGACAGGATCTTGAGCAAATAGGCTGGAAACTGAAAAATAAAGAATGAAAAGGAGCTTTTTCATAAGGTTTTTTGCGAAAGATAATTGAATATGGTCAGCACGTAAATAGGTTACGATTCGGGATCTGACATTGCACCAAAATCAAGCAAAATGATAGATCTAGGATATTCCCTCTACCGTAAAAATTACTTCTTTCAGAAATTTCTGGTTCACCAATTATTGATCAACCCAAAGGTGAAAGGCTACCCACCCATCTTTTTGATTTGTCGTGACAGGCTGGGGGAGAGGCCCTATGAATTCATCATCGGACTTACGTTTGAGCAGTTGAATCAAATCTTGATGCAAGCCGTCGATAATAAAGAGCGCATCACTATCTCCGAAAAAATAGGTGATTTCTTAATGACGACGAATAAGTCGCTGGAGATATCAATTCCAAAGCTATTGGGAACTCCCTTGACTCTTCAAGGGCTCGATTTGAGCACGCGAGTGCGAAAGTTTCAAGTTGAAGACAATTGTAGAGATCGAGCGCTTTATTACTTCCAACTGCTTGAAATCTAAGTTTTCTCTACAACGTAAATAGATTACGTACTGCCGCTTGACCTTTGGATCATCATTAAAACAAACATCATGAAAAATTTATCTGACGCCTACCGCTACATCAACTCTTTTCCCCGTCCGAGGGGGTTAAACGCCAACTCTTGGAACGCCCTTAAGAAACTGGCTTACCACGCTTGGGAGTGCCACTTCTCGGAAAGCAGGTTCCGCCACAACATCAATTTCCTCTGCAAAGAATTCTACCTGATGATTCGCACTCCGGAGGGTCAATTTATTGTGCCTGAAGAAAAATTCTCTTACGATTCTTCACTGTAGGTAGAGCTTTTCTTAGTACACCATCATCAGGAATGACCTATCAAACAGTTCAAACGTCTGATGACAATCATGAAACCGTATAAGTCAAAGTTGATCTATTTCAATTACTTCTGGCATTTCTGATGATGATGATTACCTTCGCCGAAAATTTCAAAGAAAAGAACATGGATTTATCAAGTTTAGAACCCTACATGGATAAGTTGACCGAATTGGTCATTGCCTATGGAGGTACAGTGTTGTTGGCAATTATTTTCTTAATTGTTGGCCTGTGGGTGATCAAAAGAATTGTGAAAGTACTCGGTAAGACGATGAACAAACGTGAAGTAGATGAATCACTTCAGCCGTTTCTTAAATCGTTGATTGGTGCACTACTGAAAGTTATGCTAATCATCTCAGTTGTTAGTATGCTGGGAGTTCAGATGACTTCGTTCGTTGCAGTGCTTGGAGCCGCAGGTTTGGCTGTAGGTTTGGCGCTTCAAGGTAGTTTGGCAAACTTCGCAGGAGGGGTTTTGATTTTGCTACTTAAGCCGTTTAAGGTAGGTGACTTTATCGATACAGGAAGCCATTCGGGTACTGTACGTGAAATTCAAATATTCTACACCTACATTACGACTCCTACCAATCAGGAAATTATTGTTCCAAATGGAGATTTGAGTAACAATGCCGTGAAGAACTTCTCTTTTCATGATACACGAAGAATAGATTTCACTTTTGGAATCGGTTACGATGATAATATCGACCAGGCGAAAGAAATCTTGATGAAACTCATCACAGCCGAAGAGAAAGTGCTGAAAGATCCTGCACCTATGGTATTCATTGAAAACCTTAATGACAGTTCTGTGGACTTCCGCGTAAGAGCATGGTCTCAAAGTTCTGACTATTGGGATATTGTAAATTCAATGTCCGAGAAGGTGAAGAAGTCATTCGACTCAGCTGGTGTAAGTATCCCTTTCCCTCAAAGAGATATTCACGTCTACAACGAAAAATAAGTCTTACAGTTTATTGAAAAAAAAATGCGCTCAGATCGGGCGCATTTTTTTTTATTGTTTTGTTAGAGTCTTCTTAAGTATAACTCTGCGTCAGAGTAACCCGTGCGCATTTTAATTTGCCCTTCATCAATCTCATCAATATAATGAACAGGGTTCTTCTTTTTCTCTTCATCAATTATTTCAAACCTGTCTTCTCTAGTCCACTTGATTTCTGCAGAGCTAATCAGAGCGTTGCTTTGGTAAATTTTTAGAGAATCCTTACTCAAAACCCAGACGGGGTTTTTATCGGATTTTGTGTTTATAGCATCCATATCTTCAGAAACCATGCTACTATTTTGTTCATCACTTTCCATCACTTTTGACCAATCCAAAGTCCAGCTTCCAAGGTAATTCTGAGCTGAACAATAATTAGGTAAAGAGACAAGGATAAAAAGTGAAAAGAGGGTAAAATTCTTTTTCATATGGCTGAGAGCATTCTAATGAGAGCGGTCCTAATGTAAAGGGATATTTTATCACAAACCAAAATATTCGACGAATCAAAGAGGTAATCCGATGAAAGAATCATAGTGTTTGATAAACTCAATGCAAATGGGTAATTACTTGCGCATTACTTTTTCAGTTCTGACGCCGAAAGGGCTTCTAACTTCAATTAAATACCCGCCTTTGGCATATTTGGAAAAGTCTAAAGTGATAGTGTGATTTCGAGCCCCTGGCTTCGGCTCTCGTCAATGACTGCGCCAAAGACGATATCTTCGCGGGAATTAAAGCGTTTGGAAACCTGGGAAATAATCTCGTTTACCTTGGCGATACCGAGATCGGTGCCCCCCACCAGATTGACGAGGATACGGTCGAGCAAACGTCCTGAAATATCGTAGACCAACATTTCGTCAATATTTCCATCTTTGGAGCTTATCGTAATGAAATCACTCGTTGGGTTCGGAAATATGGAAAGCTCGGGATCCTTGGTGTTATTTGTTGAGAACACATTTTCTTCATAGCAAATCTGCAAAGACCAAGCGTTAAGTTGGCCACCTCCACCATTCTGAACATCATTTACATTGAGGGTCCACGTTCCTTGAGCATCTTCACCTTCAAATGCAGAAAGAAATTCTTCAGGAGCGTAAAGCTCTCCAGTAGTAGCCGGGCAATCAATTTCAGGATTTGTACCGTCTAAAAATCCGAGATTAAAGTCCTGCTCACCTGCACAAATATTTGAAAAGAGAACTACCTCGTTACCTGAAGGGCTTTCAAGGGAGACCACCAAATCGCTCACTCTAAAATGATTTCCTTCAATAGTTGGAATCGAGATACTTTGAATTACGCCTGCTTGCTCAATTTCGAGCTCTGAAGAGTAGATACCCGAGATAGGAGAGATATTGAGGGGTAAGCCATCTGTGGCAGCAGAAGTGGCGCATGCCAATGTTGTAAAACTACGGACGAGGGAACTTGAAGCTGCGCAGCCATTGTCA
>CAZKXG010000108.1:7222-12383 GCA_964556465.1 uncultured Cryomorphaceae bacterium
CCACAGATACCCATTAGCGCCATCGGTGTAGTTGATTGCACCTTGGATAGAGATCATGTCGCTCAGCGCAAACTTGGCGGCGCCAAAGACGGCGTAACCCATGGCGCTATCGTCGTCAGTGCCATTGTCAGCAGTTACTTGCCAAAATAGTGTTTGAGAGGGTGGAAGGTCTTCCAATGTAATTGAGGGTTCAGTCAGCCCAACGATGGTTTCTACTATATCTGTAAAAAGATCATCTGTAGCGACTTCTATAGAGTAAATGCTGCTTGGTGAAACATTTTCTTCCCACTCAAAAAATCCAATGGTACTAATCGTGGCATCATCCGATGGACTCAAGAGTTCGACAGCCTGAGGATTGGATAGGTTCACTTCAATTGGGTGATCCGCCAACTCATTGGTCAATTCTCCTGATACACCGATTATAGTGGGAAAGTAAGATTCACTTGCTAGTGCAGCATCGACTGAAATCGTTACCAAACTGGATTGACCCGTATTAATCGTAACAGGTTCAAATTCAATAGTCATACCCGCTGGAACGTTTTCCGACGAAAGATTGATGGCACCGTCAAAAGCGAATACTTCCTCTGCCATTACTTCGAAGGTCGCTGATTGGCCTTGACAAACTTGGCTTACTTCTGTGTCTTTAGTCAGTACAAATGACCCGGAATTCGCAACACATACTTCTATAGCCCAGTTGTTTATTGATCCTCCCGCTCCTGAAATGGCATCAGCTACCACAAGAGTCCAAGTCCCTTGTGTATTTTCACCAATAAAGCTACTTAATGATTCATCGGGACGATAAGATAAACCCGTGGTAGCAGGACAATCAATTTCTTCTAAGTCCGAAGAATCATCAAATCCAAGGTCGAAGTCATTGGTTCCATTGCATACTTCGTCTAATAAGACGACCTCCAAGCCTGAAGGACTCACCAATGAGATGGTTAACTGACCTGTATTTCCGTGGTTTCCCTCGATATTGATCACGTTTAAGTCTTGAACGATTCCCTCAAAGGGAATCTCAAGTTCAGAAGTAAACACACCTGCTACGCTGGAGATGTCCACAGGAACGTCCTCCGAAATGAATGGGAAACAAGAATGAGTACCAAAAGAAAAGGCTTCCGAGAAATCGCCGACCGAACATGACGTTTCTTTCATAACTCGCCAGTAGTAGGTTGTAGCCGGGTTCAATCCCGAAGCATTGACTTCACTGGTTACAGCCGATACCAGAGTTATAATATCCGATTCGAAACTTGGATCTGTGCTGATTTCGATTGTATAAATTGCGTCAGGCGACTGAGCCGATTCCCAATCTAGAATCAGATCGGTCGGTAAGAACTGGGCTTCATTTTCTGGCAATGCGAGCACGGGAATTTCGGGAACAATCGAATTGAAGCCAGCTTCCACCATCAAACTTTGTTGAAAGGAAGGTGCCGTGCCATTGATGGAAATTTCTAAAACACCCGCATCAATCCCATCAGTTTCAGTTATAGTTAAAGTAGTCGATTCTCCCGCCATCAGCATGTCATTTGCTAATGTGGCATTAACCTCGGAGATATCACCTTCAAGTGATAGAGTGATCATTTCATCAAAACCGCCTACTCCTTCTAGCGAGATGTCAAAAACAAGATCATCACCTACACATCCCGATTTGGTGGTGTCATCAGCCAAGATCAAAAAGCCATTCGTCAGTCCGATGATCGTAAAGTCAAAATTTGAAATATCGAAAAAAGTACCATGAGAATTCATTACCATCACCCGCGCTTCAGAAGTAGGCACATTCGGTACTACTACTGATGCCGATCCATTGTTCGGAACGTCTTCGGCCAAAGTAATAGGGTAGGTGAGTCCGCCATCAACTGAAAGGAATATATCCACAAAGTCTGCATTAATGGGGGCTGAAGTCGTATTGGCAACATTCCAAGTTACCTCTTCATTAGTAAATGCCTCCCAAGTAATGCCCAATAAACTAGGTGCCGTTACCACAAAAGGACCTGCGCTGGAAACTACCTCAAATTCTAAATCTTCGTATTGAGCACACCCTCCACCTTCGGCATTGTCCTTAACAGAACAGCGAAACGACATTGAGCGATCAACAGACGAAAGAACTTCCCATTGATTCGATCCTGAGCCAGATAAGGTCTCCAGTCTGGGGAAGTACTGAGTGGCATTCGTTGTGGGTGAGAATGATCTGAAATTTGGACCATCGGGGGCGGACGCCAACGGAGGTTGTTCTGAAATTTCGTTGTCAATCTGCTCAAAATTATAAGTCAGCACATCGTCTTCATCAGGATCACTGGCAAAGGCTGTAAGTGCAAACGGTGTAGAAGCGGGAACAAAGAAATCAGTTGTAACACTGTCCAGAACAGGAGCAAAATTATCCAATCCTGTTATGACCGGGCAATCGTCCGAATTTATGCGCAATCCAATTTCTCTCATACTTACACCATGGAAATGATCGTCACTGTTGTTTTGTACGTTAGGATTGCAAATTCCGGCGTAGGCCATAATGGTTGAGCCGCTTCCGGGCTCTACGGCGGTTTGGTTTGATCGGTTTCCGTTACAAGAGTTGTTGAATGTATGTCTGGCACCGAATTGATGGCCAATTTCATGTGCCACATAGTCCACATCAAAAGGGTCTCCTATAGGGGCATTGTTTCCGGTTACTCCTCTCGCTTTGCCATTATCGCATGTTACTCCCAAGCCTGCTAGTCCACCACTATTGGTGCCGAAAACATGACCAATATCGTAGTTTGCAAATCCGATTGCACCGTTGATCACCGGAGGATTCTGATTGATCATTGCGAAGGTGTCGCCATTGGTAAAAGGGTCAGTACTTGGGTTGGTAAAAACCACCTCGTCGTTATCAGGTACTAGAGTCATGGTTACTCCAAAATCTCGTTCGTAAATTCCGTTTACGCGATTCATAGTAGTCACTTGAGCTGCAAGAGCTTCGGCTACCGTTCCTCCATGAAAAATAGTGTATTCGCCTGTTGCGGCAATCGCTAGGCGGTATGTGCGTAAAACACATGTATTGTAATTTATACCTGACTTGGGGTCTCCTAAGCCATCACCTTTCAGGTCGAATTCCGCTGCGCAGCTCATTTGCTTATCCGTAATGAAATCATTCTTTCGATAAGCGATATGGCTTGAGCTTTCCGATTGATAGAGAGGGTCTACAAATTGAGTATTTTCAACGGGATGTAGGAGCATAGCGTGAAACCCTTTTGAGGAAAAGTCCACCTTGCCCAAATATCCGCTGCCATCTGTTGCAATGGCATTGTATGATCTGATTTCTGGAAATTTTTCCTTTAGTCCTTCAGACATGGTAGTATTTTCCTCTAGAAAAAAGGTATGAATACTACCATCCGCCATAGGAATTTCCATGCTGAAGGATTCTGACAAAGCAGATCGGGATTGGTCATATTCAAAGCTGTAGTAAGTTGCCTTTTCTGCATGAATCATCTGTTCTGCCTCAGAGTTTTTGGCAGATAGCGGAGAAACTTGTGTCCACAAAAAGTTTTGAGCAAATGCAGAGTTGGAAATTATAGCTATCAAAAAAGCGGCTAATGCCGCACCTCTTTTTAAAGTCATGGTGGAATTTTACAAATGGCAAATCTATTGTTAGTGCTTACACCAATCAATTTCGCGGAGGTAAGATTGGCGACAATCAGAATCAATAAAAGGATTCCCAAAGAGAGTAACCTGAGTTTATAAATATTGTTGAGCCGCTGAATTACAAGGTTTGTCGAATGGCCATGATTCTGTTTTCGACGAATGCCTTTTCTTCTTCGCTCAATTCAATATTGACTATTGTATTTTCACCGTAGTCTCCATCCAATTGATTTCCCAAAATAATGACATATGCATACTCGAGGGCGGGCATTACGAAAACGATGTCACCTTTTATATAGCTCAAATGTCGATCGCCCTTACTCAGATTGAGTAACTCTTTTTTAAGGTCATTGTAATTTTTTCTGACCAATCCTTCAAAAGCAGTAGCTGCCACTTCACCTTCGGGATGATTTATGAGTCTGAGCAGTTCTTTTTCCGAAGCTAGTGAAAGCAGGGCCTCACGGTTCGCGTATGCTGCAGAAGGTTCATTGGTTCGACCGATTGATTGAGTGCCGATGTAGTCTGTTTCCTCAAGGAGTTTGACCATCTCGGTCAGCTCAGGACTCAACTCGCCGTAGCTAAATGCGGATAAATCACTTCCTGACTTACACGAAATCAGCAAGAGTAGAAATAGGATTCGGAGGGCCTTCATAAACTGTACTTTTACAAGAATTGCAAAGGTGAGAAAAACAGAAAGATTAATTTCAAGCCAAGAGTTTCAAGTTCAGGCCATTCCCTTTTTGCATCTGATTTGAGGTGCGTCCTTTACGCTCTCTTAGGTATCTTCGCGGCCATGTTTGGGAGAGCCATCCTTCTTTTCATCTATACTATCGTGCTATCTAATTTGGCCGTTTCGCAAGGAATTACGGGCAGTTCCGTCAATGCATTACCTATAACAGAAAGCATTGAGTTGGACGGAAAACTCGATGAAGCAGTTTGGCAAAATGCAGAAAAAGTTGATCAATTTACCCAACGTGAGTTGATCTTAGGAGAGCCTGCTACCGAAAGAACTGAGGTGGCCATTTTGTACGATGAGCACAATCTCTATATCGGTGTATGGGCTTATGATTCAGAGCCAGATAGAATCGTAGCAAAGGAACTACGTCGTGACTTTGACTATAATCTCGACGACAATTTTATCGTCATTATTGACACTTATCTCGACAAGCGCAATGGGTTTATGTTTGTCACTAACCCCAACGCTGCCCGAGCAGATCTTCAAGTGTTCAACAATGGTGGATCGACGAATGCTTTTTGGAATGGCGTTTGGGATGTACGAACTACTCGTACCGCTGAAGGATGGTTTGCCGAATTTAAGATTCCCTTTTTCGCTTTAAAATATAGACCTGAACAGGGTGAGCAGATATGGGGAATCAACTTTGAGCGAAATATTCGACGAAAGCGAGAACAGTCAAGATGGCAGGGTTGGGGGCGTAATTTTGATATTACCGATGTAAATCAAGCGGGTCAATTGCGTGGACTGAAACAGTTAAGAGATGAGCGCTTTATAGAAGTGAAGCCTTATGTGCTGGGTGGAGCTGAGTCAGTT
>CAZKXG010000109.1:0-3566 GCA_964556465.1 uncultured Cryomorphaceae bacterium
CGTTTGCGATGTTCTGAACGAGAGAATCTGTTGTGCCAAATTCTTTTTTGAAGTAACGGATAATGAAGCGCGGCTCTGCAAGCCTTTCTTCTGTGAGGCCATCTCTGCCCAAGTCTTTCTGAGCGCTCTCGTAAAGTGCATACAAATCGATAGGAGAGTCTACTACAAATACTCCCTTGGGAGATAAGGTGGAAGACGAGCGAATTAAGTGGTCGGATAGGCTTAAAGCTATCGTTCCACCTACTGACATCCCGCCGATATAAATATTGTTTTTGTTGAGTTTGTGCTCTGCAAACACCCGCTCAAGCACCTCTCTCAAAGCTTTACGATCTATCTCGTCAATCCAAAGGTGATTGGTGAAATTCATCAAAAGGACAGAGATATTATTAGCTTCAGCTTTATGCAGAATATCAAACTCTTGCTTTGTTTCTGCTGAGGTGGAACCTGCACCAGGATAAAGGATGAGTACAGCTTCTTCATTGTCCGACTTGTGCAATTCATAGAAATCTGTTGCGAATATGCTCACGGAATTGCCATCTCTCGATTTGCTCGATCTTTCATCCGAATGATCCGCACAGCTGCTCAAAACGAGAATGGTCATTAGTGGCAGCCCAACTTGCTTTAGCTCCCTTGAAAAGCGAAGAATTGAATTTCTCAACTTCACTTTCACGACTGAATCTGATTTTGGTACGCTTCAAATTCCCTTTTTATCTCTTTTTTATCTTTCACCTGGGCATAATCGTCCAGATTGATGGAGTAAGTTGATCCATCCACCGCAGATAACTCAATAGACTTGAGCTTGATTTCGATATCTGTGAGATCAGATAAGGACAAATTCTTTTCAATTTGATTCGATTTGAAAGAGAATCCCTTCGTTCCAAATTCAATGAATGACCCTTTTATTCTCTTTTCTTGCTTTGCGCTGTTGAAATAGGTCAAAACACCCAGTGAAATAAAAACTGCACTATCGAGAAACCCTCCGATAAATGCACCATCAGCCCTTATCTGATCGTAGTCTTTAAAGACGAGAATCAATACTCCAAAGCCAATGATTGCGATGGCATATTTCTTCAAAGTTCTTATTCGGCTTTCTACTTTTTCCGTGCTGTAGCGCTTGCTGTCACTCATGATGATTAATTGATCTACCTATTCATTTAGACTCTGTGCAAGTTAAATTTAATGAATGGACTGCAAAACCTTTATTTCAGAATGAGTAGTTTTAAAAAAACGAAAATTATGAGTTCATATCTTTCCTCAGCTTATCGAGAATTTCAGCGGTACGAGACCTTGGGGCGCAGAACCATGGAGCAACTTCGCGATGAAGATTTATTTTATCAACCGGGCGAAGGAGTTAATTCGATAGCCGTTAACGTCAAACATCTCCATGGAAATATGATGTCGCGTTGGACGGATTTTATGAATGAGGATGGGGAGAAGGAGTGGCGAAATCGCGATGGAGAATTCGAAGATACCTTGAGATCAAGGGAGGAGATATACAAGCTCTGGACAGATGGCTGGAATTTAGTTTACGACGCATTGGAGGCATTGCGAGAACCTGAGTTGGAAACAAAAATACTGATAAGAGGAGAGGAGCATACGGTTATTGAGGCCACCAACCGACAGCTTTGCCATTATGCTTATCATGTAGGACAAATGGTACTAATCGGAAGAACGCTAAAAGGGGAGACCTGGGAAAGTCTATCCATACCGAGAGGCAAAAGCGATGAATACAACCAAATGATGAAAGGTTGAAAAATTGTAGCTTAAAAAAAAGAGTCAAAAGGTCATATGAAACAAAACCCCACTCTCGCTGAGTGGGGTTTCGCATCTTCACAGTAACGATTAAAAAGAATAATTGGTTAACGATTCAGGGGGTTATTCCTGAAAGGATCGTCAAGGTAACATTATTTTTGCATAAAGTGCTAGTATTAAGAGATGTAAATCAGTTTTTCCTACGAGAAATTATCCGCATGGATTCTTCTTTTTAGGCCGTTTCATTATTAGAATGAGGGATTTTGTCAAATTGACACTTTAGTATTTATTTATTCCAATTGGCTCCTTCAGGCTTTGGCAGATATTCCTATTTTGCATGAAACTTATGTGTTGGAGCCTCAAAAGTGATAATGGACCCAAATAACTTTCCCAATGAAAATGAAATCTTGTGAGCACCTCGATAAGTGGAGCGAAGTCATCAAGCCATCACAATATGCTTGTGATGAATGTAAAAAGACCAACTCCAGATGGGTACACCTTCGTTGCTGCCAATCTTGCGGAGCAGTACTTTGCTGCGACTCATCTCCCAATCAACATGCCTCTAAGCATGCAGCAGAGACCGGTCACCCTATTATCATAAGTGCTGAGCCCGATGAAAGCTGGGCATGGTGCTACAAGGATGAGTTGATTAAGCGATACTGATATTTAGAAGATGTACATAAAAAGAAAGTACGGTTTTTGGCTTACCTTCCATTGGTCCCGAATGCCTTTTATTCTCGGAACGATCTATTCTGCCATTGTTTGTTTAATCGCATATTATTTTGAAGTTAAGGCAATGCTCCCTTGGCAGCCCATCACTTTAATTGGTATAGCCGTTGCGTTTTATCTAGGTTTCAAAAACAATAGCTCTTATGACAGGACTTGGGAGGCCCGAAAGATTTGGGGAAGCATCGTAAACAATAGTCGCACTTTTGGAGCAGCTGTGGTCAGTTTTACCCAAGGAAAGAGTTCTGATCTAGTAAAGAAGGAACTGATTTATCGCCATATCGCCTGGCTCTCAGCCTGTAGGTTTCAACTTCGCAAGCCTAAACCATGGGAACATGAACAATCACAGGATCACTTCAGCCCGGCACCTGAAATTACCGACAACTACGAAGAATCACTGAGAAAAGAACTCTCAAAATACTTAAGTATGCCTGAAGTTGATCAAGTGATGGAATGCTCAAATTCTGCTACGCAGATATTGAAGAATCAATCTGTTCGGCTTCAGGAACTTCGAGACAACGACTTCTTCGAAGATTTCCGCCATATGGAATTTCACCATCTGATTGCCGCGTTCTATGCTGACCAGGGTAAATCAGAACGTATTAAAGGCTTTCCATTTCCAAGGCAATATGCCAGCACCGCACTGTGGTTTACTATGGTTTTTGCTGTCCTCCTGCCCTTCGGGATGGTAGATATATTTGAACGAGACTTTGTGAAGATGTGTATACTCACTCCACTCTTGTCAGGACTAGTGATCTGGGTGTTTTTCCTCATGGAGAAAATAGGGGACTATTCGGAAAATCCTTTTGAAGGGTCATTCAATGATGTGCCGATTACCAATATCGCAAGAACCATAGAAATAGATATGCGTGAAATGATCCGCGATACACATATTCCTGAACCAACTCAGGAATCCAATGGGTTCTTGGTTTAGAAACCTTTCAGGAAAAAAGTTTGAGTATCAAAGGAAGACATGGCGTTGTATGGGCAAAGCCCTATTTATACCCCTCCACCAAGTACATATCAACCTCACCCTTGTTTTTCGCCTGAACCTTTCCACGGTGAGTGCAAATGAAGTGGTCTTTGAC
>CAZKXG010000109.1:3576-4399 GCA_964556465.1 uncultured Cryomorphaceae bacterium
TCCCTGAAATATTGACTTGCCCTATTACTCCGCTCGTTTCCATTCGGCTAGCTGTATTGACCGTGTCTCCCCATATATCATAGGCAAATTTGTTTTTGCCAACTACTCCTGATACCACAGGGCCAGTATGGACACCAATTCTTAAATCCCATGATTTGTGACCCTCTTTGATACGCTCTTTGTGGTGGGCAACCATATAATCTCTGATCTCCAGAGCGGCTTTTACCATTTCCAAAGAGTTATTTGGCAGCTTTGTAGGAATTCCGCCTGCACACATGTACGAGTCACCGATGGTCTTGATCTTTTCAAGTTTATACTTGTTCGTGATCTCATCAAAAGCACTAAAACATTCATTTAGTTCTTCGACCAGTTCTTGGGGGGACAACTCCTCAGCAATTTTAGTAAACCCTTGAAAATCTGTGAACAGAACGGATACGTTTTCGTAAAACTTCGGTGTCGCTTTTCCGTTTTTCTTTAACTCCTCGGCAGTTTCGTGAGGAAGGATATTCAGCAACAATTCGTCCGAACGTTCTTTTTCCTTTTCGATGATTTTGTTCGTTTTGCGGGTGTAGCGATATCTATTGAAGAGTCCTCCGGCCAATATCAAAAGGAGCAGCCCCAATATGGCAGTGCCATCTCGTATGGTTTTTTGGCGGTTAAGTTCAGCTTCTTTAAGTTCTTGGTCTTTTTGCAAGAGAGAGATCTCGCCTTGCTTCTTTTCAATTTCGTACGCGAGAGTTTGCGCTTGGAGCTTTTTATCAATCTCCGAATTGTAAAGGGTATCCTTGTAATTCTTAGCTAGGGTTTGATATTGGTAAGCTTG
>CAZKXG010000109.1:4409-7563 GCA_964556465.1 uncultured Cryomorphaceae bacterium
AGTTTTTTATACCCGAATAGGATTCGGCCAAACCTTCGAAAGCAGTTTCTACTTCATAAACCGAACCAATATCCTTAGCTAGCTCATAAGCATCGCTGTAAGCAGAGATGGCATTTTCAAGATCGCCTTTTAGTTTATAGGTATTGGCCAAACTCAATAGAGACTGGGCCATCTCAAGTCGCCCATCACCCGATTTTGCAAGGTTATATGCATTGGTTTGATACTCTATCGCCTTTTCAAATTCTCCGCGAAGCGCATAAACGGCTCCGATGTTTTTCAAAGCGAAAGCTACGTTCCCTGTAGCTGATTTCTGATAGGTTTCAAGTGCCGTCTCAAAGTAATAAAGAGCCGAATCTAAATTGGTTTCGGTGTCTTTACGCATAAAAAGCTCACCGATATTGACAGCGCATGTTCCCATGGCATCTAAGTCTCCGAGTTTCACACTCAACGGATAAGCGCGCTGATAGTATTCAAATGCCAAATCATGCGTTGTGGGCTTGGTGAGGTAAACCGTCCCTATATTGATTAATGCTGTTACCGTTCGCAGGCTGTCATTGGATTTTTCGGCTACTTTCAGCGATTCCAGATAATATTTCAGGGCTTGCTCGTCGTCTCCACCATTGAAGTTTACTGCTCCCAGATTGTTGAGCATGTTAGAAACACCGCTCAAATCGCCAATTGAATCGTACACCTCAAGTGCCAATTCCCATTGGATTAAGGCATCAATCCAATTGTTCTGAAAGTAATAGCTCATTCCGGCAGCTTTGTGAGCACGAGCCAATCCGGAATTAAAGCGTATTTGTTGAGCTAGATTGATGGCCTCTAAGGCCAGCTCTTTTGCCCTTTCCGGATTTGTCCTAGAGTAGTTTCCGCTTAACTCAATTAAAGTGAGCACCCTGGAGCTATCAGGTTGAGGAGTCCTAAGAACTTCATTAAGGCTATCAATCTCACTGTCTTGGCTTGAACCAAGAAGTACGATTAAACAACCAATAACTACAAAAAGAACCCTTCTCATTTTATTCTAAGCTTAAACTAAGTACCTGCCGCTATTTCAGTCTCCATAAATCAGGATTGATTTTACACACCGTCCGGAGATTGTTCACAATGATACACTTTCTACTACTGGTTGATGAGTAGATTAAGTGATTCAAAAGATCCGTCAGTTTTAGCGATTCTCACGATGTACATTCCCTCTGCAAATCCATCGAGGTTCAATTCCATAAAATAAGTGGAACGACCCGTTACATCAAAAGAATGCTTTCTTCCAAGCAGATCGTAAATTTCCACTAATTCTATTCCCGCGTAATTTGCGTCCAAGCTTACCATCACTTTTCCTGCTGATGGGTTGGGGAATAAGCTCGCCGAATTTGAATCGTTGAAATCATCCTTTTCGCTGACACCAACGTTTGAGTCAGACTTTGCGTCATCATCGCAAGGAATATTGGTCACGCTGGCAAACCGAAGTTCAACTCCTTCCGGCCTGTTGGATGTCAAAGCCCAAGTTAGCGGAGTTTCGGTGGCATTTAAGCTAGCCTCAAATGGCACATTAAAAAGATTTGTTCCGGGTTGGAAAACTTCAGGTAGGTCACTATCATCAAAGTTCTCGCCTAATAACTGATTGTTGGTACCGGCAGGAATCAAAATCGGTGAATCATTCAAGTTCCGGTATCCAAAGGTAGCGATGAGGTTAAACCCTCCTTCCAATGGCTCATCGAGCAATTCAAAGCAAATGAATTTGATTTGAACGACATTGGTACCCGGTCCGGCAGGATTGACAAATAGCGTACCGCTTACTGATTCGAAGGAGTAGTTCAAAGCTTCTGCCATCGGGATGACCTCATATTCTCCGGCCAGGCCGTTGTAGTCAACCACATCAAATGACAATGAAGTCACTACTGACTCGTCTTCATCATTCACAAAGCCTTCAAATTCAGCGGTAAAGGCAGGTAAAGGATCGCCTTCGTCAATGACATAAATACCGGTAGAAACAATAGCTGAGACTTGTTCTATAACCAATGTGGTCATGATTACTGATCCCACAAAATTTGTGTCCAATACATTGATGGCTACTTCATAGCTGCCTGCATTAACGGGTATATCGCTTTCACCATTGTAAGTAATTTCAATAGGAATCGTGTCAGGCATAATGGTCACATCAACTGATTTCGGGCTACCGTCATACGTTTGACTAAGAGATTCTTCGTCTATCGTTATTTCCAATGTGTCGGGCAAGATTGTTACCAAACCTACGCCGTATTGTACATTGAAATTATTGGTAAGAAATGCGCCCGGAAGAGAAAAGTGTGTGCCCACAGTTGTACCGGTTACCAGATTGATCGGAATCGTTTCTACTGTTCCTGTGGAATCTCCCGAGAGGATAGAAATGTCATCATCTCCCAAAATGGTTATGGTTTCCGAGTTACTGTTTTCGGTTACAAACGAAGGGCTCAAAAATCCTGACGAGTTCGTGAGTGAGCTAGGATCAGAAAGCAAGGTGCTGTCAACTACTGCTCCCATTGAGTCAACTGTATTCACCAATGCGGTTCCGCGCACTAGTCTGAAGGTGTTTACCAAGGCGGTACCACGAGAAGTTCTGGCTGTAGCTTGAGTGCCTGAGGGAACGGAAATAGCTTCGAAGAAAATCTCGGGATCTATCAATTCGCCATTTACCAGAGCTGTTCCTCGCGATGCCCTAACACGTGTGGTTACAAAGAAACCGTGGTTGGTCAGAAGCGCCGCATTCAGCAGAGGCTCTCCAAACTCATTCACCAAGGCAGTGCCTCTCACAATTGCCGATCTTTCAGGAATCGGTGTTTGATGTAGCAGTTTAATAGCAGCCGTAATCGCCAAGCTATCTTCTTCGCTAATTATGCCCGACTCAGAATCGGAACTAAAATCATAATCGAAAGAAAGGTTTATGATGGAGTCATTGTAAACGAAAGTCGTGTCGCGCGGGGTGATGATGAGGTCAAGCGGATCAATAGTCAAAATCCCCTTGGCAAAGACAAAGTCATATCGCTCGAGTAGCGATACGTCTAGCGTGTCTGTCGCTTCAACATCGCTTTCAGGGTTGAGCGGATCGTCAGAGCTTGGCTCAATTCCCCAAATGCCCGCGTTGCTCCCTGGTGGGTATCTGCCTGCCCGACGAAGTCAG
>CAZKXG010000109.1:7573-8570 GCA_964556465.1 uncultured Cryomorphaceae bacterium
TTTAGTTCTACTTATTTTTTGTTCTTTTAATCCTAAATAAGTTTTTCTTCTTTGATAAAATATTTTCCAAACACGGATTATTTCATCTTTAGTTTCTTTGCTTGGTTTGATGATTCTCATTATCATCCCGATTTTATCCATCTTTTCTCTGCGTGGAATATTTTCTCTGTTGTCCTGATAATAGTTTTCGATCTCTGCTTCTGTAAGGTCGGTAGAGTCAAGAGCCAGATTGTTGCCGTCTACTGTTATCAGACTATAATCGGCGGTGAATTCAGGAAAGCTGGCTCCGAAAGGTTTAAGTGTATCGTTGATATTCACCAAAATAGTCTCCTTCGTAGTAAAGAAAATCGGATTGGATAATCCACCATCCTGGCCATTCGTCCCTTCTCGGGGCTGATTGAAAATTTGCACAGTAGGAAATGGAGTAGCAGTAGGAGGGATGGTTACGGCGACTTCAGTACTTCCCGATAAGATGAGATCAGTTTCTACAGGGTTTCCATTGAGGTAGAGCTCAGCACCACTTTTCAAATATTCTCCCGTAATGATAACCTCCATGGTATCTACACCGGGCACCAATGTGGTATCGTAAGAAAGCCCTGTAAGAAAAGGAGCGGGGTTTGCCAATTGGCTCAAAGCCGAATCGGCTAGGATAAATCCCGATCCCGAGGCTCTGTCATAACCCGTAGCTCCTATGTCAATGGCAGAGAGCTGCAAAATGTTTTTGACCTCCTCGGGTAGCAGAGAAGAGTCGTAGAACTTCTGTTGTGCTTCAAGCACAAGCGCAGCCAAGGCTGCAGCGTGAGGAGCTGCCGCTGAAGTACCGACAAAATTGAAGAAAATATCTCCATCTTGAAAAGAAAAGCGCATGCGATCAAAAAAATCCACCTCATATTTCGCTTGCAAGGATTTAACGAAAGCCACAGAACTATCAATGGAGCACCCACTTGCACCAGCGCCACTTTCATCCACCATCAAAACTAAAAAGCGATCATGTAAT
>CAZKXG010000109.1:8598-12254 GCA_964556465.1 uncultured Cryomorphaceae bacterium
GGGAGTAGCGTATTCATTGATCTGAACATCCCCTCTGTAAACGATGTACTTGAGGAATGCAGGAGCCGTTCCTGATTCGCGCACGATTAGAAAATTGGCCGAGGTGTTGTCTGCTTGAACCGTGAAAGGGAGTACTTCGATGGGGAGACCTCCCGTATTTACTCGGTTGAAACCAAAAAGGATTACGCCTTGATTGTTTACCAGATAGATATCAAAGTCGGAAGTTGTATTGTCAAATTCGGGTGTACCGTCATCCCATTGAAGCACTAAGGTATAGTCACCGCTATCTACGGTAATGTTTTGGTAAATGTCGCTTCCTTCCGAATCGGCGGCAAAGTTGTGTGCCTCGGCGCCCTCGAAATCTGCAGGGGCGTCCGTTGGGCTAAAGTTTCCTTCCCAAGATTTGGTCCCAAAGTTTCCGGCAGCCGAGAAATAAGCAGTACCTGATTGATTTACGGCATCAACCGCTTGGGCTACGATTCCGTCTCTAAAAAAGGGTTCATTGATGTAGGTGATGTCATCAACAATTACGTCACAGCCGGCTTCATCCAAAGCAAGTATTCCTGCTGCAAAGTCTACGGGGCCTATAAAACCCGTTCGGAATGCGAGGCTAGCTCCGGGGGCCACATCGTGAATGATCTGGAGCATCGCTCTACCCTCATCGGTTCGTATTCCTAACGGATAGTCGGCCAATACCTCCACGGGTTGGGGGTAATCGGGATTTAGTTCTCCGGGTAAGTCACCCCGTTCCACATCATCCGTTGCCGGATCATCGAGTATGGTATTGTAGCTATCAGATAGCACGCCTACTTTAAAGCCACTGCCATCGAGCCCGAATACATCTCGTGCTCTGAAACTGCGCATTGCAGAGTCTCCTTGGCTGGTAATCAAGCCGGCATTGTTTAGCGGAGCATAGATAGGGCTGGCAGAAATCAATAAGTTAGGAAGTTCGTTGAGCAGTAATAGGTTTGAAATCGGATACAAGCCACTGATCACGTTATTGGTCTGGCTTCCGATGTTGTTTATCAATCCGTACTCTTCAGTGGTAAGAATCTCCAAAGCATTAAGGTATTGACCGTTTTGTGTTTGGATGGAGATGACCACATTGGAATCCACAATCTGAAAAATATCATCCGAAATGTAAGTGCCTGTTTCTATGAATGTGTTGTAGAGAGAGGTGAGCTCAGAGCCAATGATGTCGAATGACTTTCCTCCTTCGAGAGGGGGGTAGTAAGGTACAATAGGGTCAGAACAGTCCAAAACCGTTTGAAAGTCGTCTGCGGTAAAAAGCAGCGGTAAAGGAGTAAATGGAGCTCTGGGTTGGACCACTTGATCTTGAAGACCACCTGACAGCGTATAAGTTACTGAAAAGCTTCCTGCATTTCCGTTTCCAAGTCCGTTTATACCTATTAGACCAAAGCCTTCGAAAGCAAAACAGCGAATGCCGGGTCCAAGATCAAGACTGTTGAAAGTGAAATCGCCTTCAAGGGCTTCTACGGTTACGTCAGAATACGTTCCGGGCTCCGCTTGAATCGAGTACCTGTTTATCGCTTTGCAGCCGATACAGCCATCGTTTGCCACGGTAAGGGTAATGGTAAATGAATTGTCACCATTATCTACCACGGAAGATATGGTAGATGTGTACCCTTCGGTGTGGTTTAGAGATACTTCGCACCCTGCCTGAGCAAAAAGGGGGGAGGATGAAAACACCGAAGCGATCAGTCCAAGGGTGGCCAATACTTTTGGGGAGAGTAAGTTTTTCATGGGGTTAGAGTTGGTTAGCTGTCTTGAATGCCTTTCTCGAGCAATCAAAACATTGCTAAATGTAAGAATTTAGTAATGATTTGATTTTCTGCTAATGAGATCTACCGGGATCGTGTGTTCAACTGATTTCAAAAAACTGACGGGTCACAACATTTTCCTGAATTCTGAACATCCTCTTTATCTTCGTGTTCTTTTACAAATCAAAATAAAAACAATCATGAAAAAAGTATTCTTACTCAGTGCATTAATGCTTATGGTAGGGTTGGTATCTGCTCAAGACAAGAACCTTGTAGAAATCGCAAAAAGTTCAGGAAACCACACCGTGTTGGTTAGGGCTATAGTAGCGGCTGACTTGACCACCACTTTGGAAGGTAAAGGACCATTTACCGTATTTGCTCCTACCAATGATGCCTTCGCTAAACTGCCTAAGGGAGTGTTGAACAAGTTGCTCGAAGAAGAAAACCAGAACAAGCTTCGTGCTCTTTTGAAGTACCATGTCGTAGCCGGCAAAATTGATGCAGCTGCCGTGATGGCCGCAGTCAAAGAGGGAAAAGACAAAGCTGTACTGACGACCGTACAGGGAGAGACATTGACCATAATGATCGAAGACGATAAAGTGGTGATCATCGATGCAGCAGGAAACAAAGCCACCGTTACCGCTACAGATCTCAATGGAAGTAATGGTGTGATTCACGTCATTGATACGGTATTGATGCCAAAGGAAAAAAAGAAGTAAACAGTGTTTTCGCATGAATAAAAAACCCTGCTTTACGGCAGGGTTTTTTTATGCAATTCAACTACATCCGGCGTTCAGTGACCGTTCGTGTTCATTATCCTATTGTGAAGCCATGACGGATACCTTACTTGTGCTCAGTTCTTGTACTTGATGAGCGTAGCCTCGATCTTCACATCTTTTTTTACCTCGGTACTAGAAGTGGAAACACCAACTGAACCACCCTTTTTTCCCGATTTTCCTCCGCCAACACCGGCAGACCTGAAGCCGCCTGTAACCAGGTCGAAATTCTCAATCAATACAGCATCAGCCCCTTTTTGAGCTGCTTCATTCATCAGCTTTCTTTGAACTTTTTCCATATTCATGGTAGAGGGCATTTCTGCTTGAAGCTTTCCCATGATCTCGTACTCCCTGTTCACGTCTTGCTCGCGGAAGAACATTTCAGGATTGAGTGTAGGAGGGTATGATTTACCGAGATAGCTGTAAGGGTTGTTGCAAGAGCTTATGCCAAGAACGATCAGCAATCCGATGAGTAGAATGGACTTTTTCATTTGGTCAGGTTTTGAGCTTTCAAATATAGGTAAGGATTTCTTTCATCGGGCACTCTATTACGAAGAGTGACATTCTTCATAGCTACTTATGCTGTTTAAACAGCCAATCCATCATCATGCTGTCACTGTAGGCAGCTATCCATGCAAAATGTCCTGTTTCGGGGTATTGGGTATATCCGGGGTGAGCCCCTGCTTCGGTGAGGGCATGGAGCATTTTTTGCGAAAGTACGGGATTGACCACACCATCGAGTGCGCCATGAAAAATCCAGATGGGTATATGAGCAATATCAGCAGCTTTGGAAAGGTCGCCACCGCCGCATACCGGAACGGCTGCGGCAAACAACTCGGGGTAGCGCATTATGGCGTCATAGGTTCCATACCCGCCCATAGAGAGTCCCGTAATGTATATCTTTGCGGGATCTACGGGCATCTCTTCCAGCGTTTTAGAGATGAGTTCTTTGAGAAGTTTCATCGGTAGACTTGGTTCAGCCTTCAGGGTTGAGTCCGATTCATTAAAATTGGCCCAGCCCATGCCCGATGGACACTGCGGTGCAATAACGATGGGGCGATGGCTTTTCATAATGTCATCCGAAGCGAAACTGAGTGCG
>CAZKXG010000110.1:0-11984 GCA_964556465.1 uncultured Cryomorphaceae bacterium
CAGAGATGGAAAATATTCGAGTAGAAGGACTCATGGGAATGGCTACCAATACGAAGGATGAAGCTGTAGTGCGGAGCGAGTTCGAAAGTTTGAAATTGATTTATGACCGTTTGGCGGAAGCCGAAACCCCTGCAAATGTGGAGATGAAAACACTCAGTATGGGAATGAGTAATGATTATAAAATTGCGGTAGAATGTGGATCGACGATGGTGCGTATCGGTTCTGCTGTTTTTAACAAATAGTATGGCGACTAAAACAAATAGCAAGAAGGTAGAGGCGTTAATGAGCCAGCTGCATTCGACGAAAACCAAAGATGTAATTGGTGCCTTGCAGAAGATTCCCGAACAGGGGAATGCATCGCTGGTCAAGCCTTTGCTTAGAACTTACCTCGCTTGGCCCGATGAAGCAGATATTCGATCAAGAATCGAAAAGATCTTGGGAGAACTAAAAACTCAGGAGGCTGTTCCAGAACTTATCAGCGCTTTGCAAGATCAGGAGTTTGATGAGTTGCGTGCCATGATAATATCCGTTTTTTGGCATGCGGGAATTTACCCTAGCGATGAACTGGATGTACTTATTTCCAGTGCTATCCAAGGAGATTTCATGGTGGCAGTGGAAGTGGTCACGGTGGTAGAGAATTCTGATGTATTCACCGATCCTGATTTGATTCAGCAGTACATGCTCGACATCGATGAATTTTTAGATGAGCACCCGAATGCGCCACACGCTTCAGTCTTGGTGCAACTCAAAACAGTTTTAAAAGCTCAATACAATTTATAAATGAAAAATATTCTCCCCCTTCTTCTCACCTTTTTCCTTGCATCTTGTGGGAACACTGTTGATCAAAAGTCGAATGAAAGCTCAGATAAAAAACCATCGTATTCATTGGTTTTTCAAGAATTCTCAGAACGTGAGCCTGACTGCACCAGCGAAGAATGTACAGAGGTAAAAATTGTTTTGCCATTCTTGAAAGGTGGTGACACGACCATTACGGCTGAAATCAATGCTAGCATTGATGATCAATACCGCCGGCTCATCAAGTCCAGATTGCCGGAGCCTCGATCTACGGGATCTTGGGAATCACTTGCTGCAAGTTTTATCGAGGGGTATGAATTATTCAAAATCGAATTCCCTGATGATCCGACTTCATGGTATCTCTATTTAGAAGGAAGGGAGTCTTCGGTCATTGGTGATACCGTTTTCACGGTAAAAGTGAATGACAGCGAGTTTATGGGAGGGGCCCATGGAAACACGGCAACCCTTATTCGGTCTTACAGTTTAAAGGATGGTATTCCAATTGACTTTGTGGAACGTTATGGAGTTCGTCTAAAGGAACTAGCCGAACAAAAGTTCAGAGCACACCACAGTATTTCAACCAATGAACCCCTCAATGATGCAGGTTTTATTTTTCCTGAAGAAGGGTTTATCCTGCCGGATAATATAGGCTATTCTTCCAAGGGGTTGATTCTCATCTACAATCCATATGAGGTGGCTCCATACTCCACGGGAACTACTGAGTTGAACATTGCTATTTCGGAATTAGAAGCACAAAGTGAGGCTTCTTAATCGCAAAGTTTGCGTACATTTGCCTTTCCGAATTTTTCTTGCGAACGATTGATATCTTGCTGGTTATTAGTCGTTAGAGAGTTTGGATTAAACAAATATATCGTTGAAAAGCCCCGTTTACTGGGGCTTTTCTGTTTTGTAGTAAAAAATAACGCCCGAGCGTTAACTCGGGCGTTTTGTCCTTACCGACATACAGCTTAAGGGGGTAGTAATGTCAGGCGGCCATAATTGATTCAATGTTGCTAGGGGGGCCGATTCCCCCGGCACCTATGGCCAGGACTCTGAAATAATATGTTTTCCCGGGCTCCAGATTGTCCACTAAGCAACGACTCTTCGTGCTGTAGCTAATGGTTGTCCAATCCGTGTTCTTCGCCTTCTTTTTAAGGCAACTTTGAACCAGGTAATTCTTGCTATTCCTTACAGGTGACCAAATCAATTGGAGTTCTCCTGTATTATCCGTCCGTTTTATGCGAAAGTTTTCCGGATGACTTAACTCGGCAGCTTGATTGTTGCGCTTTCGCAATTCAAAACCGGTTAATTCAATCTCTTTTCTGTCACCGTTGCTCAAGGCTTCGACATAGGAGGCGGCTTGCCTTAATTTGGCGTCCAAATTCTTCACGCATAGATTTCTCGCTGCGATCGCTCTTCGGTCTCCGTATTCGGCCATTTCAATGGCTTTCTGAAGTGCGTTTTGAGCCGATGTCAATTCCACAATCAACTTTTTATTCTTGCTATAGATTTTGCTTTTGCTTATCCCGGACACCACACGTTGGGCTTTTTCTACTTTTTCCGAGGGATTTAATCCTCGTAGTCCGATTTTTACTTTTAGCATAATTCTATAGGCAGTTGTTGCACCCGTTTACGCCTTTGCTCGAATTAAGGTTTCATTTGGTTCGAGAAAAAATTCAATTTCAAGAAAAAAAAATGCGGTTGACCCAATGTGATTCCCATAGGAAACTAGTTGCTCTGCAAGTGAAACATGGAGTTTTGCAGAAAAAACCTAATTGAAAATCAGGAGGATGACTTTTTTCTTAAGCGATAGGGGACGTGCTCATCTAGTAGCAGCGCCTCTTGTAAAGTGACTCGCGATAGCTGCATATCGATTTCATCTACAGTCGCAAAACTGACACTGTAGATTTGCTTTCTGCCCCTTGCTTCCAGCCAATGGTCTCGATTGCTGAGTTCATTACCTCGGGTAAATGCCCACTCCACATTTCCATTGCGAAGGATATTGAAATAGCAGATCCATGATTTTCGGTAATAGAATGGAAGATTCCACCTACGCTTTAACTCTATTGCAGGAGTTTCCATAATGAGTTCGTGGAGGCACTGGACAATCCCCGCCTGTTCTGATGTTAAATCATAGAGGTAATCACTTATTTGCATTAACAGTTTTTTAATAGTTAGTGATGCATATCATTTTGGTGATCGCGTTGATTGACTAAATTAGTGACGAATAAGAAAATACAAGAACCATGGACAAAACAATAGAACCTGTAAACTTTAATGCAAGTCAAGAATTAATCGACAATGTCGGACAGATGTTTGATAAATTGGTGCGCTACAATGATCAAATCGTTAAAGCAGATATATACTTAAAATCACTCCGTGAAACGCCCGAGCGAGCGAAGAAAGTAGAAGTTCGAGTTTTCCTTCCGGGAAAGGACGTGTTCGTGGAATTCGAAGCAGACACTTTCAAAACCGCGGCCCAAAAAAACTTTGACCGTTTAAAGGTTATTCTCGCTAAGGAAAAAGATAAATTGAAATCGTATCATTAATGGATGGTTTCATCTAAATTGGAAATGCCCTTAACATTGTTGAGGGTTTTTTTGTGGGGCGAGGTGAGCTAAAGGCCGACGAAACTAAGCAGTGCTCTAAACTGCTCCGAACATGAAGAAATCCATTGTTATGTTCTCAATCTACACTCCTCACTGAAAAACTGAAATCTCTTATCTGCCAGCTGACCTCTGTAATTAAGGTATCCACTTAATATCTTTGAAATCAGGCTTGCGCTTCTCCAAAAAGGCATCGCGTCCTTCCTTGGCCTCGTCGGTCATATAGGCTAGTCGTGTGGCCTCGCCCGCAAATACTTGTTGACCGACCATTCCATCGTCGGTAAGGTTAAAGGCGAATTTAAGCATCTTGATGGCCGTTGGCGATTTCTCTAATATCTCTTGAGCCCACTCGTAAGCAGTGTCTTCAAGGTCGGCATGAGGAATAACGGCGTTGACCATTCCCATCTCGTAGGCCTCTTGCGCGGAGTAGTTTCTGCCGAGGAAGAATATTTCTCTAGCTCTCTTTTGTCCGACCATCTTTGCCAGATAGGCTGAACCGTATCCACCGTCGAAGCTGCTCACATCCGCATCGGTTTGTTTGAAGATAGCGTGTTCCTTACTGGCAAGGGTCATATCACACACAACGTGCAAACTGTGTCCACCACCCACGGCCCATCCAGGTACTACCGCAATGACGACTTTGGGCATGAATCTGATGAGTCGTTGCACTTCCAAAATATTGAGTCGTGGCATTCCTTCTTCATCCACATAGCCTTGATGGCCGCGTGCATTCTGGTCTCCCCCGCTGCAAAAAGCCCAGCCACCATCTTTTGCCGAAGGGCCTTCCCCCGAAAACAAGACCACACCAATGGAGGTATCTTCACGAGCATCCAAGAATGCACTGTAGAGCTCTTTCACCGTTTTTGGTCTGAATGCATTTCTTACCTCCGGTCGATTAAATGCAATCCTAGCTACACTGCCCGACTTAGCATAGGTAATATCTTCGTAGTCTTTGACTTTAATCCAGTTGGCTTTACTCATATCCGTCTCTTAAAGGGTCTTTAAATATTCGGTCGTTCGGTCCTCAACTTCTTTTTTGGTAAGACTTTCGGCACTTCTGTCGAAAGTTTCTCCCGTTATCTTTTCATAAAGTTCACGGTAGCGAGCTGCGATCATCTCCACGCGGTCGGGAGTCATTTCGGGTACTTGTTGCCCTTCTTTACCTTGAAAACCGTTTTCGATCAACCACTCTCTAACGAATTCTTTAGAGAGCTGCTTCTGTGCTTCTCCTTTTGCTTGTCTCCCTTCGTAGCCATCAGCATAAAAGTAGCGCGACGAATCGGGTGTATGGATTTCGTCCATCAGCATCACTTCTCCGTCTTTCAATCCGAATTCGTATTTCGTATCTACAAGGATCAATCCTTTTTCGGCTGCCATCTCAGTCCCTCGTTGGAAAAGCGCACGCGTGTACTCTTCCATTTTAACATAGTGATCGTGAGGTACAATTCCTTTCGCAAGAATGTCTTCTCTCGAAATATCTTCATCGTGGCCTTCTTCTGCCTTAGTGGCGGGAGTAATAATAGGAGCGGGGAAACGATCATGTTCCTTCATTCCATTTGGCATCGACACACCACAGAGTATTCTCTTTCCGGCCTTGTATTCGCGCCATGCATGTCCGGTGAGATAAGCACGAATGACCATCTCCACACGGAAAGGCTCGCAATTGTGTCCGACGGCAACATTTGGTGCGGGCGTGGCCATCAACCAATTCGGGCAAATATCTGTCGTAGCGCTCAAGAACTTGGCGGCAATGAGATTAAGCATGGCCCCTTTTCCGGGAATGCCTTTCGGCAAAATGACATCAAAGGCCGAGATTCGATCGCTGGCTACCATCACTAATAAGTCTTCACCGATTCCATAAACGTCCCTCACTTTTCCATGATAAACAGAATTCTGGTTGGGAAACGAGTAGTCAATTTGAGCTGGAGCTTCCATTAATTGTCAGTTTTATTGCTTTCAAATGCGGTGATGATTCGTTTGACCAAGGGGTGACGCATGACATCTTTTTCGTTCAAGAAAATCAATTTGACGCCGTCAACATCCGTGAGTTTTTCAATACTGTATTTCAATCCACTGGTTTGTTTCTTTGGCAAATCCACTTGTGTCATATCACCCGTAATCACGAATTTGGCTGTTTCCCCCATTCTGGTTAAAAACATCTTCAGTTGGGAAATAGTTGCGTTTTGAGCTTCATCCAAAATGACGAATGCCTTGTCTAAAGTTCTTCCACGCATATAGGCAAGCGGGGCTATTTGGATGGTGCCCATTTCCATGTAGTCGCGAAGTCGCTCCGGTGGAATCATGTCTCGCAGCGCATCGTACAGTGGTTGCAAGTAAGGGTCGAGCTTGTCCTTAAGGTCGCCAGGAAGAAATCCCAGATTTTCACCTGCCTCAACTGCAGGGCGAGTTAATATAATTTTACGAACTTGTTTGTCTTTTAAGGCTCTTACCGCAAGAGCTACAGCTGTATAGGTTTTTCCCGTCCCTGCAGGACCTATAGCAAAAACGAGATCGCTCTCGTCCACTGCCTCAACAATCCTACGTTGATTGGCTGTTTTGGCTTTAACTTTTAAGCCGTTGTTTCCATGAACTAAAATTCCGTCGCCACCCGCATTTATCATCAAGCTGGGAGCATCTTCAGACATCAATCGCTCGATGTTGCTTTCGGTCAGACGGTTATACTTGTCCATGTGTTGCATGAACAAATTCATCTTTTGCTCGAAGTGGTCAATCTCTTCGGGCTCGCCTATAGCTTTAATCATATTTCCACGAGCTATGACTTTAAGCTTCGGGAATTGACGCGTAATGAATTGAAACTTGGAGTTGTTCACCCCGAGGATGTCGATTGGGTCAACGATTTCGATTGGAATTATTCTTTCGCTCAATAGCTTTTGGATATGCTGTTTTTACTTTGTTTTCAAGAGAATCGCCCGTGGGTTTTTTCTTACTTTTGAAATCCAAAAATAAAGAATATTTCGGCGTAGACTACAGCGCTTTTTTCCCATGCCAATCATCACTCTCACTTCTGATTTAAGCACGAAAGATTATTACCTGGCGGCCGTGAAAGCCACTGCATACAGGCTGATTTCTGATGTGAGTTGGATTGATGTTTCCAATCATATCCCGCCTTTTGATATGGCCAAGGCTGCCTTTGTACTCAAGAATGTTTGGAAAGAATTTCCCAAAGGCACCATTCATATTGTCGGAGTTGCTTCCGAGTGGACCAAGAAAACACCTTATGCCATTGTTAAAATGCAAGGGCAATATTTCATTGGTACCGACAATGGTTTCTTTTCCTTGCTCTTTGATGAAACAATAGAGCCCGACTGGATTCGTACCATCAAGCTACAGGGTGATGAAGACTTGAGTTTTCCTGCGAAGTCGATTTTTGTGGGCATTGCTGCGAAAATAGCCGCTGCAGAAGAATTGGATAATTTCAGTACTGAAGTAGAAAGCTATCGCCGCCGACCGCTGCCGATTCCTGTAGTCGAATACGATAACATTCGTGGCATGGCGATATACGTTGATTCTTATGGCAATGTGATTACCAACATTACCAGAGAACTGTTCGAAAAAGAAGTGGGATCCAAAGCGTTTAATATTGTGATACGCCGAGGCGATACCGATTTGAACCGTATTTCCAGAACCTACAACGAGGTGCCTCAGGGAGAGAAGGTCGCACTGTTCACTTCCGAAGGTTACTTGGAAATTGCCATTAATCGAGGCGTTGAAGGTAGCGGAGGTGGAGCAACAGATCTTCTGGGTATCCGTGAAAACGATATCATTCGGATAGAAATCCAAGAGGAATAGAACAATCCGCCCATTTCAAGTATTTAGTTATAGTGGAGCGAAAACTACGTCAATTTAAAAAGCTGAATCTCGGCGGCCGATTCCGACACTTACGAGATTACGGGCGATACATCGACTCTCGGTTCTTTGGCACATATCGAGTCCACCTTTATGAGACGGAGGGTTTTTACACTGAAGTTTGGATGAGACCCGATTTAGATCAGGTTTGTTGGATTGAAGTTGCCGACATTGATAAAGTCGCCGAAGATTACGCGGGATTTATTGATGTAAAGTCCGAACTGGGTCTATGAATTCCAGATATCCCAACTCTTCTCTGCTTGAATTTTAAGCATGCTCAAGCCATTTTGTATGGAGGCCCCTCTTTTTTCACCTTCTTTTAAGAATTGGGTCTTTTGGGGATTATAGATCAAGTCGTACAAGAGATGGCTATCAGTAATCCCTTCATAGGCAATGGGTGGAGCCTGAGAAATATTTGGTGAGGTGCCAACAGGTGTCGTATTTACGATGAGGCGATGCCACTCTACCGCATTTGAATTGCACGCTTCGTATGAAATCTCATTTTGGCTTGAGGGATTTCGGCTGACGAATAGCAAGTCAAGTCCGATTTTCTTCAGTACATAAGCAACTGCCTTCGAAGCTCCGCCTGTGCCTAGAATGAGCGCTCTGTCCATTCCGTGCTCTAGAAAAGGCTTAATGCTGTTTTCAAATCCGATCACATCGGTATTGTAGCCAATGGTTTTGCCATCCTTGAACTTTATCGTGTTCACAGAACCTACTTCACGGTAAGTAGGATCGATCTCATCCAGAAAAGGAATAACTGATTCCTTATAGGGAATCGTGACATTGAGACCGCTTAGGTTCCCCGTCGAGAGGAGATTTCTAACTTCCTCTATTTCGGCGATTTCAAAGTTTTCGTAGGTCGCCTGTATTTGGAGATTGGTGAATTTTTTTTGGAAATAATCTTTGGAGAATGAATAGGAAAGCTTCTCACCAATAAGACCAAAGCGCTTCATCTTACGCTTTTTTGGGTGCAAACCGATCCATAACAAAAATGATAAGAACGCCGACTATAGCTAGCGCTATAGCCACTGTTAATTCAGAATCCAGTCCCGTAAGTGTCTCATACGTTGTTGGGAGAATATTCTCTTGGACCAAAGCCACTTTTTCTTCGTTGGGTTCTCCTTGGTGTTTAATGAAGTACTCCAGAGTATTTTTCCAAGGCCAGATTTTATTGAGCGATCCCAATAAAAATCCACTTAGGATAGCCACGGTCACGTCGTGATATCGACCGAACATCCATTTCAAGAATCGGCTGAAGGCCAAAATCCCGACAATGCAACCACCGCCGAAAACACCGATGGATATTAGATCACGGTCATTTACAGCTTGGAGAACGGTAGAGTAAGAGCCAAGCAGCAATAAGATAAAACTTCCTGATATTCCCGGAAGGATCATCGCACAGATGGCAATCATACCGCTGACGAACAGGTACCAAGTAGCTCCCGGGTCTTCAACAGGTGGTAAGTCGGTAATGAGGTAAGCGATTATTGCACCAGCGGCAAAACCAAAGTAGCGAGATCCTGACCAATTGCGAACCGATTTGGCTACCAAGGGAATACTGGCTAAAACCAAGCCGAAAAAGAATGACCATATGGCTACGGGATGAGTGTCTAGAAGGTATGTAATGAGTTTAGCTAGTGAAACAATGCTAATAAAGATTCCAGCGAAGAGGCCTACTAGAAAATTGCCATTGAGGGCTTTCCAAAAAGGCTTAATACCTTCCTTGAAGAGTATCTGCAAAGTGACAAAGTTGACGCGATTGATGGTATCAATCAGCTCTTCGTAGATACCCGTGATAAAAGCGATGGTACCTCCTGATACTCCCGGAACCACATCAGCAGCTCCCATTCCCATGCCTTTGAGGACCAGGTAAACATATTCTTTTGGAGTTCTCATCAATAAACGATTACGGTAGGGTCAATTTCACGAGCCCAAGCTTCGATGCCGCCATCTAGCAGCATCACATTTTCGAGTGATTTTTCGGTACGTAAGATGTGAACCATTGCAGATGCTCTTGACCCGCTTTTGCAGTGAATCACAACGGGAATGTCCGTTCTGATTTCAGCCGTGCGCTCAAGTAGGTTTGCCATAGGGATATGAACCCCACCGATGGTACCGGAATCTACCTCGTGAATTTCTCTGATATCAATGATTTGAACGTCTTCCCCTTTATCCAAGAGGGTTTTGAGTTCTTGAACGCTGATTTGCGACATGATTGTAGTTATGGCCGCATCTGCGCGGCAATTTCTTCGGGCAAAAATTCGAAAAAAGTGTCACCTCTCAAACCTATTCGCAAGGTTTCGAGTGGAATCACATCATTTGGAGCGATGTTTCCCAAATTGACATTGTGCCCGATTAATTTAATAAACCAGACCTGTTGAGCTTTTTGAGGAGCCTCCCAGAGTATGTCTTCTGATTTAACTTTCGCCAAAATCTTGTTTACTAAAACGACATGTGCTGTTCCATTCGGACGATAAATACCAACGTTTCCACTTTCGCGAGCTTCAGCGATTACCTTCCATGATCCTGCTCTGAGTTCTGTATCCATCATTTTCACCCACTTTCCGGGGGCAATGAGGATTCCTTCTTCTTTTGATCCAACTTCTGATAAAACGGTAAAGTCTTTTGCCAGCTTCGAGATAAACTCTAGCTTTTCATCGTGCGGAAGGTCAATAGATCCGTCGGACACTTCAACCGTTTCGAGTTTCAAATCAGTTAAGAGCTTTCGATACTCATCAAACATGCCTCTCACGATGAACGCCTCGAAAAGGGTACCTCCGAGGTAAACTCTCATATCAGCATCGTGGTATAGTTTGATCTTTTCCTTCAGGTCTTTTGTAAGGTATGACGTACCGAAACCCAATTTGATAATATCCGTGAGTGTTCCGTTGGCGTCCAGAAAATTGGCCGCACTTCTGAGGCTCAATCCTTTGTCCATCACCATGGTAAGACCGTTGTTGCGCGGTCTTTCGGTGCGTTCGGGAATAAAGGGTAAATTAAAGTTCATTTTCCTTCTGCGCTTTATCTTGAATTTCGATTAAGCCTGCAATATTCGGAAATTGTAATGCTTCAGGGAAAATTGTTAAGAAGTATTTTAAACCCTCAGGATTATCGGAAGAACAAGTCAAGAACAACTCCGTGGCTTGTTGCTGTTTCTTATTCTTAATTAGGTGCTTGATTTTATGCCACTTAAGGTCATATTCGTCTGGCATTTTATCAATGGCCTGATCGATTATTTCCAATGCAATATTGTACCCTTCGGCCGCCGATAAATCTGAAAGAGAAATCCAAGACTCCGCATCATCGGGAAATACTTTAATCATTTCCTCTAAATGACGTTTGGCCTCAGCCGGTTTATCGGCTTTTATATAAGTCTCTACAAGGATATGTCTGTTATCGAGATGAAAGTCATCTTTTCTCACTGCTTCTTCGTAGTAAGAGATTGCTTTCAGTAAGTCTCCTTCATTCTCGCGAATGGCACCAATACCCATCAATGCTTCTATATATTCCGGATCAATGGCCAATGCTTTTTTATAATTTAGTTCTGCTGCATTCCAAAGTTCCATTCTCTCTTGGCACTCGCCAATGGCGGTGTACACCAATGGGTTTTCATTGTCAAATTCCAAAGAATCTTTATACGACTCAGCGGCAGCTAAGTCCATATCCATTGAGGTAAGCAGATTACCTTTTAAGATGTAGGCCGCTACAAAGTCCTCTCTGATGGCTATACAAAAATCTGCCGCCTCAATTCCTTTTTCATAAAGACCAATCTTATCGAAACAAAGAGCCAGGTTATACCACCCCACAAAATTGTAAGGAAATTTGTTCAGATATTTTTGGAAAAACTCAACTCCAACCTCAATCTGATTGGCCATCTCGTAGCAGTAGCTCAATTCAAAGAGACTCGCTTCGTGGTTCGGATTTATTTTTAAAGACTCTTTCAAACTGTCAATTGCTCCGTTGTAATCATTGGCAATCTGCTGCTCGTAAGCCAAATCCATGAAAATCTCTTCCCTATTTTCCGGGGCAATTTCCAATGCCTTGAGAAGGCAGGACTTTGTGCCCTCGTGGTCACTGAGATTTCGATGTACCACGGCCTTAAACAAAAGCATATCCGTATTGGTGGGCTCCGCAGCTTCCAAAAATTCCAAAATCTCCAAGGCTTTTGTCGACTCTTTTGAAGCCGCAAAGATTTGTGCCTTTTTCAATAGTAGAGTGGAAGAGCTAGGATAGATAGACAATCCATGATTCACAGCGAGCTTAGCCTTTCGGTGATTACTCTTTTCGAGATAGAAGTCGGCTAAAGACTCCAGTTCCTCTACATCGAAGAAATAGGCTTGCCTCAACTTAAGCATTTTCTCAAATTTCTCGACGAGACCAGAGTCAGACTGCGGGTAAAGGTTGTGCGAATATTCCGTCATAAGCCTTTATTGGTAAATGAGTATTCTCAAATTTAGAAAACCACTCACCGTTTAATCTTGGAGGGGCTGTTTTGTTGTTAACAACGTTACCATGGAAAAATCCTTGTTCGCTTTTCCTCCTTTTTTAAACAGCCTACAAAGTTACGCCTTTCTCAGTCAGAATAAAAGTACTTTCAGCGTTGAAAACTCATCAGTAGGGAAGCCATCAAAATCGCTGTGAATAATAACTTTGCGAAAAATTCAAGCTTTGACACTTATTAAATCTATTTCCGGGATTAGAGGCACCATTGGC
>CAZKXG010000111.1:0-7193 GCA_964556465.1 uncultured Cryomorphaceae bacterium
GAGCTGCGCGGCTTCCACGGCAAAGTGCTCGACAAACTCGACCGCGAGTTCAGTCCCGAAGATTTTGATAACATGGAACCGCTTTACCAAAACATTTTAGATACTTACACTTTTCGCAATAACAAAGGTAACCTGATTCTCTGTTGGGACAACGGACGATTTGTGAACCACAGTTTCAATTCCAATTGCCTCACTACGGCCTACGACTTTGAAATTGCCATTCGAGACATTCAGCCGGGTGAGCAACTCACCGATGATTACGGCTACCTCAACATTGCATCTCCTTTTCGAGGCATCGATGAGGGAACCAAGCGAAAGGTGGTTTATCCGGATGATTTGGTGAAATACCACAAAACATGGGATAAGAAGATTCAAAAGGTATTTAGTCGAATCGTGAAGTTAGATCAACCATTGCGTTCTATCGTAGCTCATGAAACTTGGGAAAAAGTAGACGCCGTTTGTAAAGGAGAGATTGAAATGGAATCGATCCTGCTTAATTATTTCGAAAATAAATAAGAATTGAAAGTCGTAAAGATAAAAGAGTGAGGCATCAAAGTTTCACCAGTTTTTCTTGCACGGCACGAATAACCATACCTACACGAGTACTGACATCTAGTTTTTCAAAAACCTTTGAACGGTAGCCGTCAACGGTTTTCTCACTCACAGACATCCTCTCAGCTATTGTTTTATACGTTAATTCTGATGTGGCATATTGGATGAACATCAACTCTTTATCTGTCAAAGATTGAACTTCTTTAAACGGACTATCGTTTGTCCGAAGAAGGAGAAGCATCTCATCTAGTCGCCCTCCCTTGAAATAATGGCCTGAATCGATTAGTCGATCCAAGGCTTCTTTTACTTCATCGGGACTGGTGTTTTTGTTCAAAAAACCATCTATTCCTGCTTTGACCAATCGCATAAAATCTGTTCTGCCATCGAGCATGGTCAAAGCGAGAATCATAATTTCGGGATACTCATCTTTGACCTTAAAGGTAGTTTCGGTTCCATTCATCAAAGGCATTTCTGAATCCATAATCAGGATATGAGGGTCATTTTCGAGGTGTTCAAGTTTATTCATTAAGTCGACTCCGTTGTCGGCTTGAAGAATAACTTCATAAGGCCCTTCCCAGGCCTCAATCATATTTACAATGCCCTCCCTGAAAAGTTGATGATCGTCTACAACTCCAATTCTAATTGTTCTCATTTAATTTTTCTTTGTTCAGCACTATAGATAAAGCAGTTCCCCGAGGGTTTAGATTGGACACTGAAAATTCAGCTCCCAACAATGCAGCCCTAGAACGCATATTTTTCATACCAATTCCATCTTTCTTAAGATTCTCATCATTTAGTCCGATGCCATTGTCTTCGATGGTCAATTTAACGTTTTTATCATCCTCTTCAATACAAACGGTCATTTCACTTGCTTGCGAATGCTTGAGAACATTACTCAGTCCCTCTTGGAAAATGCGGTAAATCAATACGGCTTTATCTCCTCTCAAATTCAGCGAATTTGTTTTCATCTTAAAACCGACAACAAGACCTTGTAAGTTGTTTAGTCGCCTTACATCCTGCTCTATCTGTTCTGAGAGGCTAAGTCTTAATTGAACGCCTTCATTCAATTGATGCGAAAGATTGCGCATTTCTGTGATAAGTTTATCCATCAATGAAAGAGACTGGTCGACCTTCTCGGGATTGCTATGTCCCGATCGCATTCCTGCCAAGTTGATTCGAGTTAAAGAAGCGATTTGACCCAAATTATCGTGAAGTTCCTTGCCCACATCCTCCAACGTCTTCTCTCTGATTTCCACTTCGGCTTGGAGTATTTCTTGTCTAAATCGCTGCTTTTCGATAGTAAACTTCAGTTGTTCTTTGCGGTATTGAACTGCAAAAAGAACGATGAACCCTGCTAAAATCAAAAATAGTGAAGTTCCGAATATGAGTACAAACTCTTCGCTTTGCATTCTTCCTATTATCAGTTGCGATAGGTCGAAGATAAGAAGTATGAGTGGAGTGATTCCATTCTTATCCAAAGGAAATTAACATTTGGAAAAAAGACTTATCCGACGAATAATTGAAGAGAAAGGGGGTAATTTCCTGAAAAAAAATAGGAAATCTCCTGTAGAGAGATCTAACAAGTGGCTTTATCTTTGCCTCAGAGTATAAGAGAAAGAAGAAGATATTCATTCGCTAACCGCACCTTGTCCAAGGCTATGAGACCTGAGCTTTTGTTAAATCAAGCTCTAAATGCCCCGCTGATGCATCAGCGGGGTTTTTTTTAGCACATCACGATAGGTCAGTTTGGAGATTTAGTTTTTACAACTATATCACGTTTAGGCTAAGCTCTTCGTGGCTCGTTTTGAATCAAGCCATAACGCTATTAAATACGACCCGTACAAATAGTAGTTCATACCTTTGATGAGGTTTATCGCCCAAGATGGCATATATTCTCCGGTGCTGTAGTACTGATTTAAGAAAAAGTCGTTCAGGGCAAAAGAAAAGAAGGTACTTGAATAAAAAACGAGTGAAGCGGTATTAAACCAGAAAAGTCCTTGTCTTAGCAAAGGTGTTTGGCCGGGTCTTTTTAGCATATTGAAAAAGGTGACCAATGAGCCTAAGACCACGGCTACATTCATTGCCATACCACTTGCATTCGGACTTTGGAAGAGTCCATGAACCCACACCATATTGATTAATGCATAGCATGCCAGAAGAATGCCTGCAACTAGAAAGCTACGCTCCAACTTCTTGTTGACCATGTATTTTGAGAAGGTGTATGCGTATGCTAGAGGATGGAGAATATTTATTAAATGTTGACTCGGAGCTGAGGAGTCAATAACGATGGAGAGGTAACTCGCCGTTAATTCCAGAAAGAGGCTAATAGCAATGATCATCCAAACTCCTCTGGCAGCAGATGAAAGATGCCTGAATTGAACAAGACCAAAAATGAATCCACTAAATAGAATCAAATAGTATGCGCCAAACCCTCTTAAGACGTAAAAATTTAGAAAATCTTCAGTACTCATCGGCACATTGAGTTAGCCGTTCGTTTCATATACCTGAAGATTTAATGAATGCTTCTTTTGGAATCAAACCACAAAGCAATGATATATGAAATGTAGAGGTAATAGTTCATCCCATGGTTTAGATATCTAGCCCACGTTGGTAAATATTCGCCGTGTTCTCCATAATAACTAAGCAGAGCATAGGTGAAGAATGTACAAGCGTAAAAGATAAGTGTAGCCGTAGCAAACCAAAAGACGCTTTGCCTTCGTAAAGAAACCGGACTCGGCTGCTTAAGCATGTCTCGAAAAGTGAATAGCGCTCCCAAAACCATTGCTCCGTTAAAAACGCTAATTGCTTGGGTAGGGTAGTTGTATACTCCTTCAATTAAGAAAGTATTGGTAATCGAGTATGCCGCTAGCAGGACTCCCGCGTAGAGAAAAATTCGGGCAAGTAGAGGGTTGTTTGCAAATTTTGAAAATGTCCATCCGTAGGCTGCAAAGTGCAAACAATTGATAAGGTGAAATGAAGGATTGTTTGATGGAAGTGTATTGATCAACAAGTAAGATCCAATTGACTCTATAAGAAAGCTAATAGCGATAATAGACCATACTCCTCTTCCTGCTTTTGATAGTTGATTCCAACGAACGATGCCAAATAGGAACCCTGTAATCAGGATGAGGAAATAAGGGCCGTACCCATAGCGGACGAAGGTGTTCAAAAAATCTTCGGCGGTCATTCTGTGCTAATTCCTGGAGTAAAAAAATGAGCGGGCAAATGACTTCAACCATTTGCCCTTTCAATTCATTTTTAGAGTCTTTCGGCAGTTAAGGATTTACAATCGGGTGAGGCGGTCCCTTAATCAATTTATCCAATGCCGTACTGTGAACAATCGCACCATCTTTAACCCCGGCTATTATTGCAGTATAAGTCTGCTTAGCCGGATCTTGGGGGAAAGTTAAATTACCGCTGCTATCTCTCCCCGTGGCATCGACAGCAAAAAAGATACGAATCGAATCGCATGGAACTCCAACAAAAACTTGGAGTGCCGACTTCGAAAAACTCAGCTCATCCAATTGAATCAATTGTCCCTGGCTATCTTCTGAACCAACTATAGGACGTGGATAACGACGGTATTCATCGATCATTTGTTTTGCATCATTGTAGGCAATACTATGAGGGTTTGTACTTGGCATAGTTTAAGGTTTATAAGTTTCATCCGAAGTAATGCATTTTTTCTGAATGGCCCAGAGGTCTTGATTAAATACAGGGAATTTCCTGAATTCTTACAGGGTTTTACCCCCCTTTCAGTCAGGAAATTTCCTGTAGTCCTTTGTCGAATAATAATTACATTGTGACCTCAACCATTAGATTTTTAACCTAACCTCCCTTTAACTATGACCTTCCAAACCTGAACAAATACCCTTCGCCTAGAACATTTAGGAGAGCATTTGTCAAGCCGTTAATTCAAGCTTTTTTGACTTATTCATCTTTTTAGGTGGATTTCATTCTTCTCGAGTTCAAGCTTCAGTTTTTTATTTCAAATACCCTTTATACTATGAAAGTCATCTTTACAGCTGACGATTTTGGCGTTTATGACCAAATCGATAATGCAGTGATCCAAGCCGCCGAGGCAGGGAAAATAAATAGTGTAGCCGTTTTTCCGAATGGATTCGGATTGAGCAATAAAATCCAACGACTCGAAGCAGCCGCAAAAAGAGGAGGAGTAAACCTTGAAATTGGCTGCCACCTCACCACTTGTTCCGGCAGTCCCTTGACTCAAGTGACCAAGAACTTCGTAAATGGAAAAGTTTTCAAACCATACAATAAGGTAAGACGGGCGAGCAAGGACGAAAAGACGGGCGAGCTCGATAGCCTTTATCGTGAGTTGCACGCCCAGATAGAAGCCTTAAAAGGAATTACCGAAATCAGGCACCTTACCTGTCACAACAATACCTTATCGTGGTTTGAAGATTACTTCAAGGTTTACCTGAAAGTAGCCAAAGAGCACAACCTCCCTATTCGATCTCCATTTTTTGTGCCCGAAGATCAGTTTGATCGATATCAAAAGGCCATGGGGCTTCTCAATTACCAGCTTACCGGAAAAAAAAGAACTCGCCTCTCATACAAAAGCTGGCGCGAGAGCTATCGAAAAAAGTATCCCGCGTTGGTTAAAGCACATGGAGTGGCTCATCCGTCTATTCTCTTCTCAGATCATTATGGGCCACCGCCTCTTGTATCGTTAAATGAACAAGACTTGGAAGGTGAGCTGCAGCGGAAAAAAGGCGCTATCGGGGAAGTTTTTGATACGCATGTGAAAGAACACAAGGAGGTAGAAGTGGTATTCCACATCATCGAGCACAATATGGCGAAGCGCAAGAAGCTGAAAGGGCTTTTGAAGAAGGGCTGGTACTCTGGTGTAAACCACAAATACGTGGATGGACGCATGACAGAGATGAGGTCATTGATGTCTATGAAAAGGCCCGACGGAGTTCAATTTGAATCATGGAAAAATTTAAAATAAAGATATGGCAACGCGTGATAAAGTAAGAATACTCTCCATCGACGGTGGAGGAATCAGAGGAGTAATACCGGCACAGGTTCTTGTGTATATGGAGCAAAGAATTCAGGCCGCTAAAGGCCCCGATGCCAGGCTGGCAGACTACATCGACATGATAGTAGGAACCAGTACGGGTGCTATTTTGGGTGCTTTGCTGTTGGTGCCTGACGAGAACGGAAGACCTAAGTATACAGCTCAAGATGCCCTTGACTTCTACGTGAAGCACGGCGAAACGATTTTCAATAAGTCCATCAAGCGAAAGTCCATGCTCAAGCGGCTATTCAAAGCCTCAAAATTTGGCGCGAAAAACTTGGAGAAACTCTTTGATGACAAATTGGGCTCGTTGAAATTGAGCGAGTTGCTGAAGCCCTGCATTATCACTTCGTATAACCTCACTTACCGCGATGCTCTGTTTTTCAACAGTAGAGAAGATGACGAGAGTGCAGGAGATTTCTTGGTAAAAGACGTCCTTCGCTCTACATCTGCCGCACCAACCTATTTTGACCCCGCTCATATATTCTCGATTGGAGGAGCGAGAAAAGACAAAATGGTGAATGTAGACGGAGGCGTATTTGCCAACAACCCTTCCATGTGTGCTTACGCGGAAGGACGAAAAACCAATTTTCCCAATTGGCAAGACAAAGATGATCCCGACAAAAAATTCCCCACTGCAAAGAATATGCTCTTGCTGTCGCTCGGGACGGGTGGTGGGCGGCCCGAATTGGGCTTTACCTCAGATGCCCATAAATGGGGAATGCTGGACTGGGCTAAGAAGACTCCCGAGATTATGATGGACGGAGGGCTTGACATGGTCAATCATCAGGTAGCATTGCTCTTTGATTCGCTGAGCTCAGAGAATGAGCGCAAGAACTTTAAGCGTGTGGATTTCCCCAAATTGCCGGCCGGCCAAAAACCCCCTTACGATTCTGACATGTCCAATGCTGACCGAGAAAACATCGAAAAGTTGGTGTCAAGTGGACTTGTAACGATTAAAAGCGCCAATGAATCTTCTCAGAAAGCACACAGCTTGGATGCTTACGTCGACCTCTTAATGGAAGTAGGTTAAAGATTAATGGTAGTCAGGTATCAATTAAAATAATTGAATTAAAACAACTGAAATGAAGAAGCTTTCCACGCCTGCTGTTTTTATTTATGTGATGTTGGCTATCGTTGTCGGGAGCTATTTGTACTATTCTCAGTATTACATCCCTCAAAAAGAGGATGTATTAATTCGCAAGGCAGTGCGCACCCTCACCAGTATCGATAAGGGGATGACAGAGAAGGAGAATTTCATTAAGTCGTTTGTAGATCAAAGACTCGCTGCTAATGCGCTTATTGATATTTTGAGGGAGAATGAGCGAAAAGTCGATACGGATTCGGTTGTCTACGAAACAATTGTATGCGGAGGTGACTCATTTTTGATTGACCTCAATTCTCCTGACGGTATTGATTTGATTTTGGGAAATCACGTGAAGCCGCTGCGAATTATCAAAGGTGATTGGACCAATCCCTTTCCCCAGGTGGTTTTTAAAGCAGGAAGCAGAGGCGAAAAGGCCTATTTAGAAGTAAAGCAGATCAATCCGCGGGTAACTATTGACCCTGATGAAGTGCCCGATAGTGGTCAGGGTAGCGA
>CAZKXG010000111.1:7203-9922 GCA_964556465.1 uncultured Cryomorphaceae bacterium
GAGGAGGAAAATAGCGAAGAGTCTGATATGACCAAAGCACTTACTCCTGCTGAAGAGGATTTTTTCTCTAAGCCTTTTACTTCTTGGAGTAATGTGATTCAATCTATCAGCACCTACAACGCCCCGAAGACATCGCCCGCCGAACCCAGGGTGGAAGAGGTTACGACCGAAGTGGTCATGGAAGAGAATGAAGCGCTTGTGGCGCAAATCAGATTGGACAGCCTATTCCAAGGTGTTATGGACAATGAGATCTTCGAATGTGTGGTCGTACATGCGGTAGATTCATCGCAGATTTACTTCAGCAATGACAAATCTTTGATCAATCCGCTCACCAAATTTGATTTGAACAAGGCAGATTCATTGCGGTCACTATACGGGGTCAATATTCTCAAGGTGCAGGTCAATGCTACACCCTATGTCGAGTTTAGAAGGTACATTCAATTAGGAGATCAAACCCTCTATCTGTCCGGGTTTATGAGTCAGGCTGAATACAATGAGTACCTCAAGGAAATCGATTATTTTCTCCTGATTCTCGTGCTGCTCGGTACATTTACGCTGATTGGTTCCGTTCCTTTGATCAAGGTATTCGTGATCAATGAATGGGAAAGACTCCGCGACAAGGATGTAGTCCTGTCGGCATTATCTATGCTCTTCGTTGTCTTTTTTGGATCGCTGATCGTTTCGACAATCAGCCAATACAATCTGGTGGAACACGAGCTTGAAGAAGATCTGGAGCGCTATGCCCATCGCTTGAATGACAATTTTATCAATGAGCTGGATACCATATTCGACAAGACCACCCGATTTGATTTTTCTGATAGTTGCTTTTGGTCTGACAATACGGACTTGTTGTTTCATGAGTTTTTCCAGACCGATAAAGGAGTGATTAAGAGCATTATTTTGCCTTATGATTCGGCTGGCCAGAATTGGCAATCAAATACCAGGGTGCAGCGTTTTTTCGAAAAATTTGTACGTCTCGATAAACGCGATTACATCAATGAGATAATCGATGGAAATGCCTACCACCTTTCCAAAGAAGAGAACAGTATATACGATGGTGAGTTTTACTTGGAGTCGGTTTTTTCCTATTCGAGAGGACAGACCGAAGCAGTTGTGTCTTTCCCTTACAAAGGCAATGAGCCGGCAGATTCTACCCAAACCTCTTGGATTAGCGGTATCTCGGTTGATTTGAAGTCCTTAATGTGGTCTCTTCCGCCCGAAGGATTCGGATATGCCTTGATAGACCGTGACATGAATGTGATGTTCAGTTCCAAAAAGGCAAAAAACAACTTTAAGAATTTGGGTACGGACCTAGTTGGAATGGAATTCATTGATCAGTCCATTACTTACGGAACACCCATGACGGGTCAATTTGACTTTGGTCGAGATAAATTCATCGGCTATGCCACACCCATCTCAGCCATTCGTACCAACGAGGAGGTACTAAACAAGGAAGACGGAAACCCTGCTTTTTATCTGGTGACGTTTGCCAATCACGACTTGATTGAATGGCATACGGGGGTCACTTCCCTTCTCTCGGCATTGGCAAGTTTTGCCGTGCTTATTGCCTCGATTTTTCTTCTCATCGTTCAAAAACTCTTCAAAATTTCCCGAAAGGACTATCGCTACTTCAAGAACACCAGCTTTTATGATACGGTATTCCCCGAAAGGCCTGATGGTATAACGTATTTGCTGCTCTCTTTGATTTCTATCGCAGGAGTCTTACTTGGTATTATTTTGTTTCAATATGGCCTTCGTGCACTGGTGAGGTATGGAATAGTGCAAGTATTGCTTTTCGGATTGCTGCGGCCACTCTTACTGTCTTATTCCGTGTCAGCCTCGGCGAGAAAAATAAAGAGAATCTATTTCGCCATGATTCTCATGTTGCTCGTTGTAGTTATTTTTTCGTTTGACGGACATCATTCCGTTGTTGACGGAGGGTCTTTATCGAAAGAGCAGCTTATTCTCTTTTTCTACTCTGCGGTTATTCTGCTTATCGGGCTTTTCCTTAAGCGAGAACTGAGGAAGAGTAAAAACCGCCCATGGACCTTCAGGGAGACGAGCTATTTCCAAAAGCTGAAGTATTTTCTCAGGTCTGAAAATGCAAAGAAGACTTACGTGTTTTCCATTTTTTCTTGGATTCTCGCCATCCTTGTGATACCGTTTTTGCTGATTTCAGAAAAGTGTCAAGACATAGCCGAGAATTCTTTTGAGACCATGTCGGGTATGGTATTGCAACAACGGTTGGCAGATGAGGAGTCGAATCTCGAAGCGCTTTATAAACCCTATTTTTCTATAGAAGAAAAGGTTAATGAGTTGCACCGTGATACAGCCTGGCAATCTTTTGTGTCTAAATCGCTGTATTTTGGATCAAGTATAGACTCAGTAAAATCACCTTTACATTCAGCAATCTTTGATCCGGTCTTTAATCTCTTTGCCGAAAGGTATGCCTACGATCCGCTTTATGTGCCGGCTAACGGAGGCGAAGGCTATCTCACATCGATTGGTTTTGGGAGCGACGATCCGAAGAAGCGATCGAGGGGCGCATCAAAAATTTTCGTGTTCTTTTTGACTGTTGTAGGGCTTTACGCCTTGATTCGAATGTTTTTGAATCGAATTCTCTTCAATATTTCCAAAGAACTCCAAGGTGGTCGTGTGCGGTCATACAATGTGATTCGAGGTTTGAAGAAATACCAAACTTTTCGTCAAATGGAAGCCT
>CAZKXG010000111.1:9932-11658 GCA_964556465.1 uncultured Cryomorphaceae bacterium
AAGCCTCGCCCTTGCGGGTGTTTTTAGTGGGAATACCCAGATCCCGCCGAACTACGATTCTTGGCTCAATGGGCATGGAACGATCTGATATGGGGTTTATCGACTTCGGAAGAAACACCTCTTTTCTCGATGCTGACTATGCATTGGAAAATGTACCCGAAGAAATTCGCAATGCCAAGGTCATTGTCATCCGATTTTGGTTTCCCGAAAAAATCTCAGACCTATACTTGGAACGGCTTAAAAAGCTAACCCGGTATATGGAAGAAACCGAAATCTATGGCAAAGACAGCGTGATTCTTTCAGACCTGACCATCACACAGATAGAAGAGCGCTGGTACATGATGAAAAATGCTCACGAGTCGCAAAGAGAGAGCAACGAGATTATGCTTTACCTAAAAGAGTGGTTTCGCAATTATCGTGAGTTTATATTGCCCATTGAGAAAGAGCGATTTAACGATAGCAGGGCCATCAGCGGACAAATGGGGGATCATGAGTCATTCGACGATTACCTCAACAAAAGCTACTACGCCCCGATCTACTTCAGCGTATGGCATTCACTTTCCATCAAGGAGCGTTTTATCTTATTCGACTTGGCCGAAGATGGACTCCTCAATGCCAGAGATAATTACGTGCTTATGAAGCTTCGTAGAAAAGGAATTCTGAGCTACAACAGGAATACTTACCGTATGGATTTATTTCACAGAAGTTTTAAGCTCTTTGTGAGGCACGGTGTTTCTACCGAAGAAATCATGGAAATTGAACAGTTCTCCAAGAGAAATGGCAGCTGGGGTCAAATCAGGTTGGCGCTTCTTCTGCTTATTCTGGCCATGCTGCTCTTCATTAATATTCTCATGCCCAATATGTTCAATGCCTTGATTGGTGCCATAGGTGTCATAGCCAGTTTCTCGGGAGCGGTGAGCCAGATTTCAGGCACGTTCAAGCTACCACAATGGGGTAAGCTTTTTGGCGGAAATAAAGGTGCGTCGGCAGGTTAGCAGAGCGCATTGACAACTCTTTAAAAAGATGTTTGTCTTATGGTAAACTGCCACTGACATGAACAAGGGCTACGCGATAGTCTCATCAGACTTTCAAAATACCAAGCGCACTCGTCAGACGTGGCTTTTGTATCTCCATATCTTGGCTCCTTTCTGCGCTGATTTACAGCTGTTTTAGGTGTACGATAAACACAAAAAGCCAATGTTATCATTACATCAAGGATTGCCCTTGAGGTTCCTTTCAAAATTGGCCTGAATGTCAATCAACACAAGGTGTTCAGAGATTTGGAGGTATGGTGATGTTCACAACGTTGAGAAACGCGAGTGGATCTTCCAACGTATCTGCTGAACTTTACGCTAGTGAGTTTGTCTTACTAACTAAATACCAACAGTATGGAAAATTGGCAGAGTTGGATGATATCCACCGTTGTAGTGCTGATTGGCGTGGTAGCAAAGTTTCTTTTGGAGATTTATCTTCCCGAGTTCAGAAGGGAAAATATCAACATCAAGAGAACGGGAATTAACACCTTCATGACCTTATTGCTCCTATACCTTTTTGGAACGACGGCATTCAGAATATATACCGAACCTTGGACTGAAGAATTGAAGATTTATACATTAAAAGTAGTTTTACAGATCATCTTATTATGGCAATGAATTTCTCTTTAATCTATAATAATCAAAGATTAAATGTAAAGAAAAACTACACGTATGTAAGATTTAATGTAGAG
>CAZKXG010000112.1:0-11503 GCA_964556465.1 uncultured Cryomorphaceae bacterium
GGTTGAATTTTTAAATCAATGATTTTGACTTAGAAAAGTAGTTGATTATTTTTTTGTGCCCGTTCTGTACGTTTAAACCAACTTTAGCCTTTCTAGGGCGTTGACTGCTAAATGAAGTCGTTCATTCCCCTCTCCTTCTACGATAGAATAGGAGTAGCAACCGCTTTCCAATTCACTCCGATAAAGTTTGAATAAAACCTTCCGCTCTTCGTTCGAAGGGCTTTCGCGAAGAGGATCTAATGACCAGGGCAAATCGGGCTTACAAAGCAAATAATGATCGTATCTTCTTACGTTTATCGCCTGCTCTATAACATTGGAAACACGACCAAAGCGGAACTTCGACCAGATTTTCAAGACCAGCATATCGGTATCGAAGAAGCAGATTCTTTTGGCCGAAGTCAATGCCTTTTGTTCTTCAGCGATTTGTCCACGACAAATCTCATCCAAATCCTCGTAGGCATATTCAGGCCCGTTCTTTTCCAAATATTTCCGTGCATACTCAGGGGCATACGTTGTATTGAAATGCTGTGCCAGGGCTTTCGCCAAATCAGACTTGCCTGTACTTTCAGGCCCGGTGATGGCAATGCGAATCATGAATGGAGGATTTGTTTTTCAAAATCTTTCTGCCAAGAAAAATACCCATAAACCGCCAAAACGGTGTAGACCGCTGATAGTATTGCATAGACATTGAGATCACGCGAAAAATAAAGGTAAATAGTCAGGGCATTGATGCAAATCCAGTAAATCCAATTCTCAATAATCCTTTTGGCCACCATCCAGGTGGCAATAAAACTAAAGACAGTTGTGAAGGAATCTAGCAAGGGCATCTCTGCGTCGGTAAATGTCTTGAGAAGAAAAAACAAACCAACGGTGGCGACATATCCACCAATCAGAACACCCAAGTGATTTGGAATAGACAGGGTTCTGATTTCAAATTTGCCGGAATCGCTTTTTCCTCGACTCCATGCCCACCAACCGTAGAAACCCATGATGACGTAATAAGTGAAGAGCACCGACTCGGCGTAAATTTTGGAATCGATAAAAAGCCAAATGCTCAAGGCCGATCCGATGATACCTAGTGGCCAGCACCATATGTTCTCACGTGCCGCCAATATCACGTAACCGATATTGAAAGCCACTGCTGTATATTCGAGCGTTTCAGCCGTCATAGCTGTAGCCCAAATCGAGATCTGCGTGCAAGACTTTCACAACGAATGACGCCTTGACTCCGGTTTTGTAAACTTCCTTAGTAGCATTCCTTAGCGTTTCAAACACCAAGTCGTAATCGCCCTTCACCTGTGTGCTCATGGCATTTACACGAATTGTCAACTTTGATTCTTTGTGTAGCAAAGCGAGAAAAGCCAGAATCTGCTTTTCATAATCCTCGCGTAACGGGTACATAGATACTTCAATGGTTGCGGTCATATTATTTGCAGTTGCATGGTGGTGAAAAGAATATTTTTATAGTTGGGTATTGATCTCGGATGGCTGTCTGATCTGCCTTTCTAAGGTCAGTCATTCGCAAATCAATTCTCTCTAAATGATCCAAGCCTTTTGGTAAAGAATTGATATTCGTGCCGCGTAAGTCCAGTCGGCGCAGAGCTTTCAATTGATTAATTCCTTCGGGAAGATACGGAAGCCCCGTATGCTTGAAAGAAAGCTCTTCCAATTCTTTGAAATGCATTATTCCTTCTGGTAGTTTGACCAATTGCGCATTCTCAATTTTTAGAGAAATCAACCCCATGCTTCTGAGGCAAGTTGGGAGATTGACCAATGATGCTCTCTTGATTTGGAGCTTTTCAAATGAGCAATCGCAGAAATTATTTAATTCAGCTACCTCTTGCCCTTTCAGCGAAAGAAGTCCGTTTTTGATATACGTGCACGGAGAAACACTAGTAAATGATGTCGTGGTCAGAAATATCGTCGAGGTGACGGTCAGCCACAGTAGCATCCTTTTGCAACTGCGCACGAAGTTGGTCGAGGCTGTCAAATTTGATCTCATCGCGAATTCGATCCACGAAGGTAACCTTGATTTCCTTTTCATAAAGATCTCCGTCAAATTCAAATAAATTGACTTCTAAAATTCGATCTTCAGAATCACTCACCGTGGGGCGATTTCCGAGATTAGCCATCCCGCGATAGACTTTCGCTTCATGCTCAACAGCCACAGAGTATACGCCGTTACCCGGAATCAATTTATAGGATTCATCAGGCTCTAAGTTAGCCGTGGGAAATCCAATACTGCGCCCTAATTCCTGTCCTTTAATCACTTTACCTGAAACAGAATACCGATACCCCAAAAACTCATTGGCCTTGGCCAAATCTCCCTCGAGAAGTGCATTTCTGATTTTTGTAGAACTCACATTGACATCATCAATTTCTTGAGCGGATATCTCCTCTACTTCAAAACCGTAATCAGGTGCCACACTCTTCAACTCATCTAAATTCCCTTCGCGATTCCTACCGAAGTGATGGTCGTAGCCTATGACTAATTTGGAGACATTGAGGTCTCTCACCAAGATATCCCGAACGTACTCTACAGCAGTGATCCGACTAAAATCGACCGAGAAGGGATGGATTATCAAATGATCAATTCCAGATTCCCTCAGGAGTTCAATTCTCTCTTTGAGTGTAGAAAGAAGCTTCAGTTCGTTATCATCGGGAAAGAGCACCAACCTAGGGTGTGGCCAAAAAGTCAAAAGAACGGATTCACCGTTTTGATTTTTTGCCAATTCATTGATGCGATTAATAATGGTTTTGTGCCCGATGTGAACTCCATCAAATGTTCCCACCGTGACGATGGTACCAGAGGTAGGATGAAAATCGGCAACATCATGGTATACTTCCAAGTTAGTCTCCTTTGTTTAATAGGATTAGCGATACAAAGCGGCTTCAAAATTATGAAAAATTAAATGCGCTAAACGGGTTGGTAATAACCAAGTTAAATTTTAGCTTTGCACCGCAATTTAGCGACCCTAAAAGTCAAATCTTAACACAACAAAAATGGCGAAAAATACCGGTAAAGTAGTCCAGGTCATCGGACCGGTAATTGACGTAAGTTTTGCAGATGAGCAAAATTTGCCGAACATTTATGACTCTTTGGAAATCACAAGAGCTGATGGCTCTACACTGGTTCTTGAGTGTCAACAACACGTAGGTGAAGACACCGTGCGTACTATCGCAATGGAAGCTACCGACGGAATCGCAAGAGGAACCGAAGTGGTAAACACGGGAAATCCGATTGTAATGCCAATCGGCGAGCAAGTTAAAGGACGCCTCTTCAATGTAACCGGTGATGCCATTGACGGTATCGGTGATGTTACTAAAGAAGGAGGTTCACCTATTCACCGTGCAGCTCCGAAATTCGAAAATCTTTCGACAGCAAACGAGATTCTCTACACCGGTATTAAAGTAATCGACCTGATCGAGCCATACTCGAAAGGGGGAAAGATCGGTCTCTTCGGTGGTGCGGGAGTTGGAAAAACCGTATTGATTCAGGAATTGATCAACAATATTGCAAAAGGATATTCAGGTCTTTCAGTATTCGCAGGAGTAGGTGAAAGAACTCGTGAAGGAAACGACCTACTTCGTGAGATGCTTGAATCAGGGATTATCACTTATGGTGATGATTTCATGGAAAGTATGGAAAGCGGCGGATGGGACTTGTCCAAAGTTGACAAGGAGAAAATGAAGACTTCGCAAGCAACTTTCGTATTCGGACAGATGAACGAACCTCCCGGGGCACGTGCACGTGTTGCGCTTTCAGGTTTGACCATGGCCGAATATTTCCGTGACGGAGAAGAAGACGGACAAGGAAAAGACATCCTTTTCTTTATCGACAACATTTTCCGATTTACGCAAGCAGGTTCGGAGGTATCAGCACTTCTCGGACGAATGCCATCGGCGGTAGGTTACCAGCCTACACTTGCCACTGAAATGGGTGCCATGCAGGAGCGAATTACTTCTACCAAACGTGGATCGATCACATCTGTGCAGGCGGTTTACGTACCTGCGGATGACTTGACAGACCCTGCACCGGCGACGACATTCTCTCACTTGGATGCAACTACGGTACTTTCGAGAAAAATTGCTGAACTGGGAATTTATCCAGCAGTGGATCCATTGGATTCAACGTCTCGAATTCTTTCCAGAGAAATCGTAGGAAACGAGCACTACGACTGTGCCCAACGAGTAAAAGAAACGCTTCAACGCTACAAGGAACTTCAAGACATCATCGCCATTTTAGGTATGGATGAATTGAGCGAGGAGGATAAACAAATTGTACACAGAGCGCGTCGTGTGCAGCGATTCCTTTCACAACCCTTCCACGTAGCAGAGCAGTTTACTGGTCTTGAAGGTGTATTGGTTCCTATTGAAGAGTGCATCAAAGGATTCAACATGATTCTCGATGGAGAGTTGGATCAATATCCTGAAGCAGCTTTCAACTTGAAAGGAAACATTGACGATGTAATCGAAGCGGGAGAGAAAATGCTCGCTGATAATAAATAAGACATGAATGTTGACATCATTACACCCGACGAGAGTCTATATTCAGGCGACGCCACTTCGGTGACGGTTCCCGGTATTGACGGAAGTCTGGGTATTCTCGACCGTCACGCTCCGCTTATCTCTGCCCTCAAAAAAGGACAAGTGAAAGTAACCGATGCTTCAGGAAAGGAAACAACCTTTGACATTGATGGTGGCGTGGCTGAAGTGAAAGACAACAAAGTGATCATCTTGGCGGAGTAGCCAATAAGGTCACAGAATATTAAAAGCCGCTTCATAAAGAGCGGCTTTTTTATGCAATAAAAAAGCGCCGACTCAGTAAAGAATCAGCGCTGCTGTTGAGGATTAAACTTGTTATGAAAAGGGGAACGAATCATAAGATTCTGCTTTCTGATACGCGTCGAATCTATTTTAGTTTCACCTCTCTTTTACTATTTCAATTTCGGGTTGTTGAGATGTCTTTTGCTATCTCTGCCAGTCTTCTTTTCAAAGTTTTTCCGAATGGCTTTTTCCAAGTCTACCCCTGTTTGATTGGCCAGACAGGTTAGGACCCAAAGCACATCGGCCATCTCATCTCCCAAATCTTTGTTCTTGTCGCTTTCTTTCTCCGACTGTTCGCCATAGCGTCGAGACATGATCCGCGCCAACTCCCCTACTTCTTCTGTAAGGATGGCCATATTGGTCAACTCATTGAAATAGCGCACTCCATATTGTTTTATCCATGCATCGACCTGCTCCTGTAATTCTTTAATCTCCATCAGTCCTTGTTTTTCGTATCGATAAGAATGGTGACGGGCCCGTCGTTTTCAATCAAAACTTTCATTTCAGCACCGAAGATTCCTGACTCAACTCTACCATCCACTTCATGTCGAAGTACCTTCAAAAAGTGCTCGTAAAGGGGTACAGCAAGATCGGGCTTAGCCGCTCGAATGTATGAGGGTCTGGTGCCCTTCTTGGTTTTGGCGTGGAGAGTGAATTGGCTTATCGCCAGTACATCTCCTTTCACTTCATTCACCGAAAGGTTCATCACGCCCGCCTTATCATTAAAAATTCTCAAGGCCGCTATTTTGGCTGCCAGCCAATTGGCATCTTCTTCGGTATCATCCAGACCTACTCCAACCAAGACATTAAGCCCGATGCCTATTTCACCTTTGACCTCATCGCCTACTTCTACTTTGGACTTTCGCACCCGCTGAATAACTGCTCTCATGTTCTGAAGGTTTGTTCGTCCGTTTCTTGGAGCATATTTAAATAACTGTTATAGCGGGTTCGAGCCACTTCACCTGTTTCTAAGGCTGCCTTCACAGCACAGCCCGGCTCATTGTCATGAATGCAGTTGTAGTATTTACAATCAGGTAATAGACGGCGCATCTCAGGGAAATATCCTGCTAGCTCTTCTTTTTCAAAATGTACCAAACCGAAACCACGAATCCCAGGTGTATCGACGATATACCCTCCGAAACTGAGGTGATGCATTTGTGCAAAGGTCGTCGTATGCTTTCCCATTTGATGAAAATCAGAAATCTCGCCCACCTTTACATTGAGGTTGGGATCGATGGCATTGACCAATCTGGACTTTCCAACTCCCGAATGACCTGTCAATAAAACTGTTTTGTTTTCAAGGAGGTTTTTGAATTCCTCCAGTCCTTGCCCGGCTTCTGCCGAAGTGATCAAGGTCTGATAACCCAAACTAGCATAAACACTCAAAAAATGTTTGGCCATTTCGAGCTCTTCTTGATCCAGAAGATCGGCTTTATTGATGACCACAGCTACGGGAATGTGATACGCCTCAGCCGCAACACAAAATCGATCAATGAATGTGGGAAAGGTCGTCGGGTTTTTCAGGGTAACCACAATGGTTGCCAAATCCAAGTTGGCTGCAATAATGTGACTTTGCTTAGAAAGATTGACCGACTTGCGAACAATATAATTCTTACGCTCATGAATGTTTACGATGACATAGCTATCGGCATCACCATCAATATCCACCACATCGCCCACGGCAACAGGATTGGTGGAGCGAATCCCCTTGATGCGGAGCTTTCCTCGAACGCGACAATCTATAATCTCTCCCTCCGTTGTTTCAACGGTATACCAACTGCCTGTGCTTTTTATTACGAGCCCTTCCTGCATTGCGGAAGCTAAAGTAGCATAGATCAAAGAAAGTTGTATAATTTCGTCAGCCTATGTCGATCAAAGTCGAAAATGTATCAAAGTATTACGGTAGCCAAGCGGCCTTACAAGGTGTATCGTTTGAAGTAAGGAAAGGTGAGGTAGTAGGGTTCTTAGGCCCCAACGGTGCTGGAAAATCTACAATGATGAAAATCATTACCACCTACTTGCCTGCGGATGAGGGAAGCGTTGACGTCTCAGGATTTGATGTGAATGAAAAACCGATCGACGTAAGAAAAAGAGTGGGCTACCTCCCCGAGAGCAATCCGCTTTATCACGAAATGTACATTCGAGAATACTTGTCCTTTGTAGGTGGAATGTATGGGTTGAAAAACAAGAAGCAGCGTGTGGAGGAAATGATTGAAGCGGTGGGCCTCACTCCCGAAAGTCACAAAAAGATCGGTGAACTCTCAAAAGGGTACAAGCAACGTGTAGGTTTAGCTCAGGCTATGCTTCACGACCCTGAGGTTCTCATACTGGATGAGCCCACATCAGGGCTCGATCCCAATCAATTGGAAGATATTAGATCGTTGATTCGGAAAATCGGAAAGGAGAAATCAGTATTACTCAGCACGCACATTATGCAAGAGGTGGAGGCTATTTGCGATCGGGTAATTATCATTAAGAAAGGTGAAATTGTAGCTGATGACAGCATGACTCACATAAAAGAAGAAGCTGTATCAGATGTGGTATTTTTCCATGTAAATGGTAAGCTCAATACTGAATTGATTCAAGCCCTTCCCGGTGTTACGAAGGTAAAAGGCTTGGGGTCGGGTCAATACTTGGTTTCCGCAAAAAAAGGAAACGGACTAACGGGAGAACTCTCGAAATTGGCTTCGCGCGAAGGTCTGGATATTGAAGAGATGCGAAAGGAAGAACGTCGATTGGAAGATGTTTTCAAGTCCTTGACGAAATAGAGGTTTTCAACGTCTCTTTTTTTCTATTTTTGTGCCACTTCCGTGGAAAGATTTGGCCTATTGCAACCACCATAAAAAATGCTAAAAATGCATTTTCTATTGGCCTTTCTGAACGGGACACTAACAAAAAACTAAAAATATTTCATGCCTTACTCCTTCACTTCCGAGTCGGTGTCTGAAGGGCACCCGGATAAAATTGCCGATCAGATTTCCGATTCTATTTTGGACAATTTCCTTGCTTTTGACCCAACTTCAAAAGTAGCCTGTGAAACATTGGTTACAACCGGTCAAGTAGTAATCGCCGGAGAGGTGCGGTCAGACACTTACCTGGACATTCAAAATATCGCGAGAGATGTCATCACGCGAATTGGATATACCAAGAGCGAGTACATGTTTGAAGCAAATAGCTGCGGTGTATTAAGTGCTCTTCACGAACAATCGCCCGATATCTATCAAGGTGTAGATCGTGGAAATCCAGAGGATCAAGGAGCAGGTGACCAAGGGATGATGTTTGGCTACGCGACTAATGAGACAGATAATTACATGCCATTGGCATTGGATTTGTCACATCGAATTTTACGCGTTCTTGCTGAATTGAGAAGAGAAGGAAAGGAAATTCCATACCTACGTCCTGATGCAAAGTCGCAGGTGACTATAGAGTACAACGATGATCACCAACCGCAGAAAATATTATCGATCGTCGTTTCGACCCAGCATGATGAGTTCGTGATGGCTGAATCAAACGATCATACAACAAAGAAAAAAGCTGAGGCTGAAATGTGCGATAAAATTCGAAAGGATTTGATCCATATCCTCATACCGCGTGTAATTGCGCAGCTTCCTCAACACATTAAGGATTTATTCACAGATGACATCGTTTACCACATCAATCCGACCGGAAAATTCGTCATTGGCGGACCACATGGTGATGCGGGATTAACAGGAAGAAAAATCATCGTGGATACCTACGGAGGTAAAGGTGCTCACGGTGGTGGGGCTTTCAGTGGAAAAGATCCGAGCAAAGTTGATCGTTCAGCAGCTTATGCATCTCGACACATTGCTAAGAACTTAGTAGCAGCCGGAGTGGCCGATCAAGTATTGGTTCAGGTATCTTATGCCATCGGAGTTGTTGAGCCCACCGGAGTATTCATAGATACCTATGGCACCTCTAAGGTAAATATGAACGATGGCGAAATTGCAAGAAAAGTAACCGATCTATTCGATCTTCGACCGGGAATGATCGAGCGCGATCTTAAGCTAAGACAACCTATTTACGGAGAGTCTGCTGCCTATGGTCATATGGGAAGAACTCCCGAATTTGTAACTAAAACGTTTACCCGTTCAAATGGAAGTGGCACTATTTCCAAAGAAGTTGAGGTAGAGCTGTTCACATGGGAGAAGCTTGATCGAGTAGATGATATCAAAAAAGCTTTTGGGCTTTAAGATTCTTAAAAACGATCATTTAGCAATCAAAACCCCGCTTTAGAGCGGGGTTTTTTATAGAGTTAAATCACACAGCTTTTGTGACTACTTCTTCCTAAAGAAGATCATAATGGGAATTCCCTCTAAGTTGAAGTTTTCCCTGAATTGATTTTCTAAAAACCGACGATACGGTTCTTTGATATACTGCGGGAGATTGCAGTAAAAGGCAAAAGCAACCCTAGTAGTTGGCAATTGCATAAGGTATTTTATACGAATAAATTTCCCTTTGTATGCAGGGGGTTGTCTAAACTCAAAAATTGGTTGAAAAACTTCATTCAGTTGCGAGGTAGGGATTCGCGTTTTTAATCGATCATAAACGCTCAAAGCTTCTTCTATCGCCTTGTGAATTCGCTGTTTAGTCAGTGTCGAAGTGAATACTATGGGTACATCGTTGAAAGGAGCGATTCGCTCTCGAATTTTGTCCTCATAAACTTTAGTGGAGTTGGTATCCTTTTCCACCAAGTCCCACTTATTCACAAGAATTACAACACCTTTTCCATTCTTCTCAATCATATTGAAGATGTTGAGATCCTGCTTTTGAATTCCTTCAGTAGCATCCAGAATCAGGATACACACATCGCTGTTTTCTATGCTCCTCACCGAACGCAACACAGAGTAAAACTCGATGTCTTCATGAACCTTACTTCGCTTCCTTATTCCCGCTGTATCGACCAAGTTAAAATCAAATCCGTATGCATTATATCGGGTGAATACCGAATCGCGTGTAGTACCGGCCTGATCAGTAACTATATTTCTTTCTTTGCCAAGAAGTGCATTGATGAACGATGACTTTCCTACATTCGGTTTTCCAACAACCGAAATCTTCGGAATATTATCTTCGGGCTCCTGAATCTTCTCCGGAAATGTGGCAACCAAGGCATCGAGAAGGTCTCCAGTTCCTCCACCATTCGCAGCAGAAACACAATAAACTTCACCTAAACCATAAGAGTAAAACTCAGAGGCTTGTACGATACGATCGTTAGTATCTACCTTGTTAGCAACGGTCAAAATAGGTTTATCAGCCTTTCTCAATAAAGCGGCAATCGCCTCATCATGATCTGTGATACCTGTGGTAACATCATTCAAAAAAATAATGGAACTGCACTCCTCAATGGCCAACTCTACCTGCTTTTTAATCTCCTCCTCAAAAACATCTTCGCTATTGACGGTATAACCTCCGGTATCAATCACTGAGAACTCCCATCCCGTCCATTCGGCTTTACCGTAGTGTCGATCTCGGGTTACCCCACTGGTAGGATCTACTACCGCATCTCTCGTCTCAGTTAAGCGATTGAAAAGAGTGGATTTGCCCACATTGGGTCTTCCTACTATTGCAACTATGTTGGGCATGATTATCCTTTGTATCCGTAATTCTTTAGTTTGTTCTCTTTGTTTCTCCAGTCTTCATCAACCTTCACATAAAGTTGAAGAAAGACTTTCTTATCGAGAAACTTTTCCAGATCCTTTCTGGCCTCAGTGCCTACTCGTTTGAGCCCCGCCCCTTGGTGGCCGATTAGAATCCCTTTTTGACTCTTACGCATCACATATATGATAGCAGATATCCTGACGATTTCGGGTTCGTCCTTATACTCCTCTACTTGGACTTCCACAGAATATGGAACCTCTTTTTTGTAGTGTGTCAGAATCTTCTCACGAATTCGCTCTTCTACGAAGAAACGCATCGGCCTGTCAGTCAAAGCATCTTTATCATAGTAAGGAGGAGAGTCAGGAATGAGTTCCATCACTCTTCTTTCCAAAACGTCTACACCGAAATCGTGCAAAGCAGAAATAGGGATGACTTCCTCTAGTCCAAACTTCGACTTAAGTATTTCTGACATCTCTTCCACCTTGCCCTGATCTGATAAATCTATCTTATTCAAAACACCTATTATAGGAATATCAAGATCCTTGAGTGGTTTTTCCAAGCCAAAGAAATCGGCGTTTTTATCGTAGATATCGATTAGTAAGAGAAGAACGTCGGCGTCTGAGATGGCCTCCTTAACAAAAGACATCATGCTATTTTGCAGAGCATACTTGGGTTCAAGGATACCTGGTGTATCACTGTAGACGATCTGATAATCCTCTGTATTGACAATTCCAGTTATTCGGTGCCTGGTAGTCTGCACTTTGCGATTGATAATGGAGATATGCTCTCCGACCAATCGATTCATCAGCGTTGACTTGCCTGCATTTGGTCTTCCGATAATGTTGACAAAGCCCGCTTTGTGCGCCATGGAAAATAAATTTTGCCAACAAAGAAACAAAATATATATTTGCACCCCCGTTAAAGAAAAGAATCAATTAGCGAATTGACTCAAGGCGGAAATTATAGACCAAATTAACCCAAGATATATTGCGGGGTGGAGCAGTTGGTAGCTCGTCGGGCTCATAACCCGAAGGTCACTGGTTCGAGTCCAGTCCCCGCT
>CAZKXG010000113.1:0-11458 GCA_964556465.1 uncultured Cryomorphaceae bacterium
AATTCCGATGTTGATCGAGTTGGGTATAAAACCTTTGGCAAAGGTTTCAGGATCCCTGGTATCGAGCATCAATGCCGATGTTTCATTTGCGGCAGCCTCAAAACCACCCGGGCTCAATGCTTGTAGTCCACGGTCAAGAACTTCGCTAATGCTCTCATACCCTTCCTTGTTCATCAAGGCGTTCTTCGGGAAGTACGAGGGTGGCGGTGCCAATCCTTCGGTCACTTCTTTAATAAACTCCTCTTTACCCATATCCTCTCGGAGTGCGTAATTCGTTTCCTTCTCCTCTCCGATCGAGCCAACGGTCTCCTTGCGCATATTCTTTCCACAAGCTGATCCGGCACCGTGGCCGGGATATACGATGACATCATCGGGAAGGGTCATGATCTTATTTCGGAGGGAGTCGTAAAGCATTGCCGCGAGTTCGGCTTGTGTCAAGTCTGATTTGACGGCCAAGTCAGGTCGACCCACGTCTCCCAAAAAGAGTGTATCTCCTGAAAATATGGCGTACTCTTTTCCTTGCTCATCAAGGAGTAAGTATGTCGTACTCTCCAAGGTATGACCAGGTGTGTGTAATACTTTGATTCGGACTTTACCGATCGAAAATTCTTCACCGTCTGTGGCTACGTGTGTATCAAATTTTGTCTCGGCATTCGGTCCATAAACTATCGTAGCTCCCGTTGCTTTAGCCAAATCGACATGACCCGATACAAAGTCTGCATGGAAATGAGTTTCAAAAATGTACTTGATTTTTGCTCCCTCTTGCTCCGATTTGTCGATGTATTGCTGCACCTCGCGAAGCGGATCAATGATTGCTACTTCTCCTTCACTTTCGATATAATAGGCGCCTTGTGCAAGGCATCCGGTATAGATTTGTTCGACTTTCATTCTACAATTTTTATTTAATTACAAAGTTCACTTTTCCGTTTTCATGAATACGTTGGCGACTTTACATCAGAAAAACAACTCCTTCACCATAATGTAGACGCCCATAACTAAGACAAAATAACCAAATCCCTTTTTCAATTTGTCTCCGTCAATTTTCTTTGATAGGGCACTACCAATGAATATGCCCACAACTGAAATTCCTGTAAACAGGAGTAGAAAGCTCCATTCAATATCGTAGTTGGATATATCACCTAAGAATCCAAATAAGCTCTTGGCAGCAATAATGAGTAGTGAGGTCCCCACGGCCATTTTCATATCCAACTTGGAGAAGATAACCAACGCAGGGATGATGAGAAAACCACCTCCGGCACCAACCAAACCTGTAAGAAAACCCACCACAACCCCTTCGAGAATTATACCGGGATAATTGAATTTCTGTTTTACCGGTTCTGCCGTTTTTTCAGTAGTCTGTTTTTTCCTTCCTCTGATCATGCTGAATGAGGCAAAAACCATAAGAGCAGCAAAAAGTACCATAATAAGGATGCCTTTTGTTACTTCAAACTGACCAATTGTCAGGAGCGAATCGGGAATGGCGGGAACGACAAATGCTCTTGTTGCATATACCATTGCCATGGAAGGAATTCCAAAAACAAGTGCTGTCTTCAGACTTACTAAACCTCGTTTGTAAAAAGAGTAACTCCCGGCCAAAGAGGTCGTACCAACCACAAAAAGAGAGTAGGCAGTAGCCATCACAGGGCTAAAACCAAAGAGATAGGCCAATACAGGAACTGTAAGTATTGAACCTCCTCCACCAATAAGTCCAAGCGAAAGTCCAATGAATAATGCCCCGATGTATCCGAATATTTCTAACATACCTAATTGTGCTCGTTGAAGGTGCAAAGGTCAGCAGAAAGAAAAGCTTCGGACGTGATTCTCGTCACACTGCAGACAGAAAGTCCAAATTGATCACTCGAATTTCGTTTCGGTGTAGCTCTACCACTCCTCTCTGTTCTAGCTTTTTGAGCAATCGGGAAATCACTTCACGAGCTGAGTTCAGGTCTCGCGCTATCTCTTGATGGGATATATGCAAAACATCAGAGCGACCATCCGTCATTCGCTTCAAATAAAACACAAGCCTTTCATCCATGCTCCTGAAAGCAATATTGTCAAGAACTTGTAGTAACTCATCCATTTTTGAACGGTAGGTACGCAGGATAAATTCATCCCAAGACGGGTAGCTATTGAGCCACTTACGGGTAGAATCAAATGGAATCGAAAGCAAGGTAACATCAGTTTCAGCGACAACAGTTATTTGACTTTTCTCTTCCATGGCTGCACACATGATAGACATAGCGCATGCGCTGCCCGATTCAAGAAAATAGATCAAGAATTCATGCCCTTCACTATCCTCCCGATAGACTTTCAAACGACCATCAAGCACCAACATCGTACTATTAATGGTGCTACCTGCTTTTAAAAGGGTAGTTCCGGCTTCCACTTCTTTTTCGATAGCGGTTGCGAGAATTTCTTCTTTCAGTGCAGGTTCCAATTGATCGAAACGAGCTGCAAATAGATTTTCAGTAGTAATCATATTTCATATAGTGGAAAAGTGCAAATATACAGGTTTGAATGAGGGCAGTCGAGTAGGCCAATGACACTAAAAAAACTAAATTTGTGAATTCATAAAACTACGACGATACTCCCCTATGCTAAACAGCGTTATCATTATAGATGATGATTCCATCTCAATTTTGGTTACTGAAACTATGATGAGAAAGAATGGCTTCGCTAAGGAAATAATCACCTTTGAAGAACCTCAAAAAGCGTTGGACTTTATGAAAACAGAATATTCTTGGGATCAAGGTTCACCTGATTATATCTTTTTGGATGTGGAGATGCCAGAAATCGACGCTTGGAAGTTTATGGATAGCTACAAAGAGATCAATTCTCGTATTCAGGAAAGAAAACACATCATCTTGCTATCGGCTACATTCAATCCTGATGATGAGGCAAGAGCGCGCAATCATTCAATGGTTTTAGAGTTGATCACCAAACCTGTAAATGGTCACATATTGGATCGATTGAAATAAGGGATGTCGCAAACTCAAAGCAGAAGAGAAGTCCGCAAAGCGCACAGCCTATTGGAGCTGACCCAAAACATGAAGCTCCAAATCGAAAAAACTTACCGAACCGCTTATTGGATTAAAGCAGAAATCAATAAACTGAATTACTATCCTCAAAGCGGACATTGCTATCCGGAACTAGTTGAAAAAAAAGACGGAAGAATCGTAGCCGAAATTCGAGGGTTCTTATTCCGAAATGCCTACGAAGAAATTGATCAAAATTTTCGTCGCCATACGGGTAAGCCATTATCAGATGGTATGGAAGTATTGCTGCTATGCCGTGTTAGCTACGATCCGAAATACGGTCTATCCCTCTACATTTCAGATATTGATGCCTCTTTCACTTTGGGAGAGATGGCCAGATTGCGGTCAGAAGCAATTAAGCGCTTAAAAACGGAAAATATCTTCTACCTCAACAAGGAGAAACCGCTATCAAAGTTGATCGGAAGTTTGGCTATCATATCCGTAGAGACCAGCAAAGGATGGAGAGACTTTTCTCAGACCATCGAAGAAAGCAAGTATGCTGCACAGGTTGAGCGAAAGCTATTCACCGCCAAATTACAAGGTGATGCGGCAGTAACAAGCATCGCAAAAGCGCTCGAAAAGATTTCGTTGCAGCATGAAAAATTCGATGCGGTTGCCATTATTCGAGGAGGTGGTGGAGACATTGGAATGGACTGTTACGATAGCTTCGAACTAGCCAGTACAGTAGCTACTTTTCCTATACCGGTATTGACCGGTATAGGACACAGCACGAATTTGACGGTAGTGGAAATGTGCGGTCACAAAAACTTGATTACACCGACAGCTTTGGCACAATTCATCATCGATGGATTTACCGATTTTGAGCAACGACTTACGCAAGCTGCGAGTATCATCAAACGCATCAACAAACAGGTATTGCCCTTGTGGCGAAGCAAGCTGGATGGGGTAACCGAAGAATTGGACAGAAAGTCTAAGGAGCGACTGAAAGAATCTGCCGCTGCACTCAGACAAGCTGGCCATAAGCTAGGGAAAGGGGTAAATGTTGGCTTGGTAGAAGAGAACAAGAAACTAGAAATTCGCATTCCGATGAAGTTGAGCCAATCAGTTGAAAATCTGATTCGAAAGCGTCAGGAAGCAATTGCTGCAGCTCTGGGCTCTTTGCAGAGTTCTGCTCCAAAATACGCTCAAAATGAAACGGCAGAATTGCATCACATCGAGGATAAGTTGAGGCTTCTCGATCCCCAAAACGTATTGAAAAGAGGATATAGTATTACCACCAAAGATGGAAAAGCGGTAAATTCGGTGGCCGAACTTTCCGAAGGTGATCAAGTGATAACGAGAGTCGCCAAAGGGGAATTCACCTCAACGATAAATAAGAAAACAGATGGCGAGTAAAAGCTCTTACGAAGATCAATTATTAGAATTGGAAGAGATCATCAGAGACATCGAAGATGAGAGCATTTCGGTAGATGAGCTGAGCACAAAGGTAAAAAGAGCTGCCGTATTGATTAAAAATTGCCGAGCGGTTTTGAACAATACGGAAAAGGATGTTCAGAATATCCTCAAGGATTTGGAAGACTAGCAAAACAAGGCAGCCTACGGGATTGTTAAACAGATAAATTAATTTGTTATGCCCGAACTTCCCGAAGTCGAAATGTTCAAACGATACGGCGAGAAACACTTTTTGAACCGTAAGATCAGAGAAGTTCAAATAGACGATCCTCGAATAGTTTCCGTCGAGCCGGAAGCCTTCAAAAACCTCTATGGCGAAAAAATTACTGCACTAGGTCGCAGAGGGAAATACGTTTATGGAAAGACGACGAAAAAAGACCTCTTCCTTACACTTCATTTCGGGATGACGGGTTACCTAAAAACTTACGACAGTCCAAAAGAACGTCCCAAAGGCACTTGGGTGAGCTTCGAGTTGGAAGATGGATTTATGGCTTGGGTGAATCCAAGAAAATTTGGTCGCGTGGGATTAACCGATAATGTAGCCGAGTTTTTCAATGAAAAAAACTTTGGCGAGGATGCGCTGACGATCTCACAACAAGACTTTCTGAAAGCTTTCGGAAGTACTAAAGGCCCGATAAAATCGAGACTGATGGATCAGAAAAATGTGGCGGGTATTGGAAATATTTATGCTGACGAAATTCTCTTTCAGTGTGGTATCCATCCCGAAAGAGACGCTTCAAAAATCACAGAAGAAGTCCTGGTAGAGATACATCAGGTGATGCAGAACGTTTTTAAAATGGCCATCAAACACAAAGCTCAGTACGACACATACCCAAAAAAATACTTACTATCAGACAGGAGCGAAAAAAGACAATACCCTCCCCTGTCGATTATTAAAGTAGGTGGAAGAACCACTTATTTTGATCCTGAAACTCAGAAAAAATAGAAGGCTAATTTCCGCCAAACTTCTCTACAAGAGCCTGATCAACCCTTGTGAAAAGCCTATACATCCCAATCAGAAGAAAACTCAGAGAAATTAAAGTTTCCAGGCCAACCGAAATTCCGTCAAAGATGAATTTCAATAACAGAGTATAAATATAAGCAGCGCCCAAGGCTATGAGTTGCTTGCCTGTAAAAGATTGTGCGAAACCCCAAGCAGCCTGGCTTTGTTTTGACCTTTTCGTGCGGTATCCGCAATAGTGATTGATTTTCTTTGGAGGTACATAAAACAGAAAAAGACCTGCAACTACCAATATTGGAGAAACCAATAAGGGTATCAAACCTATGGGAGCCAAACTATCCACCACTGAAATACATGAATTTGCAATCCGTACAACACCAAAATAGAAGCTGCGACCAAGGAGAATAGCCCCAAGTTAGGTTGCGTAAAATAGAAATCGATTTGAGATTCCAACGAAGTGTATCACTTCGAAGTGGATTATTGACAGACTTTATCATTAGAGTTGGAAAACAACAAAACAAAAGCCTTACCTTGTCGTTAGATTTTAAAGTCAATACCAAGTCTTTCAATGTCTAAAACATTTCACAATAGCTCCATCGTATCATTTGTAGAGCAATCTATACTAGGCGACAAACATAAATGGCTTGTTAGCATACTGTTAACCGTCTCCCCTTCATTAAGAAAAGAAGTGATGGATCGGCTTTCTAAAGATCGCGTCAGACGGTAAGCGCCGCTTCGTAAATTTTTTGAGCGCATCAGTTGACGTGCTTTTTTAGTTTGATAAGGGTGCCTATTTTGCGAAAAAAAGATGGAACTCAAAATAGAACAGGGCGAAACAAAAGGCTCCGCCTTTTTGGAAGATGAAGGAAAAAGAGTAGCCGAGATGACTTTTTCAGTCGCATCGCCACTACTGATTATCATCGACCATACCGACGTGAATGAGCACTATAGAGGGCAACAACTCGGGCGACGATTACTCGATGCGTTGGTACAAAAAGCGAGGGACGAAAGCTTCAAAATTCTACCTCTCTGCCCCTACGCTCGAAGTGAATTTCAAAAAGATACTTCGATTCAAGATGTTATGAGATAAACTCGTTCACTTTATAATCTCATTCTGAAGTTCGGTCAATCACATTCGAACCATATTTATCTTGAATGCTCAGCGCCACAAATTGATTCGTGATTTCTCTATCTTGGCCACACCTCTTCGATTGCAGATACTCAGATGATAAAGCATTTTTTTTCTCAGAAAAATATAGTAGGCCTCATTTTGATTCTGGCTCTGATCCCTTTGTTTGGCATTAATCTAGGCCCCTACCACGACTGGGGTGGAGACTTTGCTCAGTATATTCAGCAAGCGATCAATCTTGTAGAGGGAGTACCTCAAGGAGATACCCATTACATTTTCAACCCCTATCACATGTACCTTTCCCCGCCTTCATATGGAGTCGGCTTTCCAATGCTTCTTGCACCTGTTTATATTTTCTTTGGAAACAATATTCTCGCCTTTTTATACCTCATCACATTAATTTTCGCGCTCTACCTTATTTCAACTTACTATTTCCTGGCTTCTCGCTTCACAGTCGCAGAGTCTCTGATTGCAGTATTGATTTTTGCCTATACACCACAGATGCTTCGATTCAAAGGTGAAGTTTTATCTGACCTCCCTTTTGCTTTGATCATCTGTATCTGCCTGGTACTGTACTCTAAACATGCTAAACTAAAAAGCTTGCTTCCTTATGGAATTATAGGCCTTCTCATTGGCTTTTCAATGCTCATGCGGCCTATCGGCATCCTGCTTTTGGCATCCATGATCTTGGATCAGGCCATCGGTATTACGAAATCAGGTGATTTCACTAAAAAGAGCTTGATCCGTCATGGATCCCTAATAGGCGCCACGATTTTGGGATGTCTGGGCGTTTACATCATTTTTGGAGTACTTCTTTATCCTGCCAAGCAAGAATCAATTTCGTTTTTTTCAGATCTGTTTGTCACCAATGAAATCGGTGATCAAATTCGGGAAGGGCTTGAATATTACTTTTTAGAACTAGAAAAAGTATTCAATCCTGACGCTGATAAATGGCAGTTTCTGAGCATCCTGCTTAAGGCGTTTGTAGTGGTGATGATGGTTCTAGGGCTGATCAAGAGCTTGTTGAATAAAGCCGACTTCACTGATTATTTCTTTATAATGTATATGGGAGTAGTTGTTGTCTTTCCAGTTTACACCCAAGGGTTTAGGTATGTACTTCCTGTATTTCCCATCGCCATGAAATACATCTTGGTGGGCTTCCAATCCATCAAGCTGGACATTCGCGTGAGAAAGCCCATAGTGTACCTACTGGTTTGCTATTTTGTTTATCTCACTTACGAACGCGAAGTTGAAATTGTAATGGACCATTACCCTAATCAAACCTACGGACCACAGACAACTCAGGCTGTAGAGCTATTTCAATATATAAGGCAGTCCACTGGTCCTGATGAAATTGTGGTGTTCAATAAGCCTCGGGTTTTGGGCCTTTATTCTCAAAGAGGGAGTTTTGCGCTCTATACTTTTGGAGAATTAGAAACGACAGAAAATCAGCTCCAAGACTTAAAATGGAATTACCTGCTTCAATGCACCGAACTTTCCGACTCACCCATGGAAGCATTTCTAGCAGCACATCCAGGTGATGTAGTGAATGTATTTTCCAATGATAAGTTCCGCCTCTACAAGAAAAAGTGATGTCAAAGCAATGCTGCTGTTCCATCGATGACTTGAACAGCAGGGCTTACATAAACCGTTACAAATTGCTACCTTTGCGGCCCTTTTAAAATAGATCGGCTATGCTGGAAGTACAGAATGTAAGTCTTCAATACGGGAAAAGAATTCTCTTCGATGACGTTAATATCTCATTCAATGGAGATAATTGCTATGGCGTTATTGGCGCCAATGGTGCAGGAAAGTCTACTTTCTTAAAAATTCTTTCGGGTGATATTGATGCCAATACCGGAACCGTGCACCTTGAATCAGGCAAGCGCATGGCGGTTCTTAAACAAGAACACTCAGCTTTCGATGAAAATCTTGTTCTGCACACCGTTTTAATGGGTCACAAAGAGCTTTGGGACATCATCAACGCGAAAGAACTGATTTATGCGAAGGAAGATTTTAGTGAAGAGGATGGGATGAAAGCTTCTGAGCTGGAAGCTGAATTTGCCGAAATGGATGGCTGGAATGCCGAAAGCGACGCCGCCTCTCTCCTTTCAGGTCTTGGTATCGATGAGAATCTCCACTACATGGAGATGAAAAACCTCACGGGAAAACAAAAAGTACGTGTGCTTTTGGCGCAAGCTCTTTTTGGAAATCCCGATGTGCTTATTCTGGATGAGCCTACAAACGACTTAGATTCTCAAACCATCAATTGGTTGGAAGACTTCTTGCTCGACTTTAAAAACACGGTGATCGTCGTCTCTCACGACCGTCACTTCCTTGATACCGTTTGTACACACATCGCCGACATCGACTTCGGTAAAATCAGCATGTACACGGGTAATTACACCTTCTGGTATGAGAGTAGCCAACTGGCTTTGCGCCAAAGATCTAATCAGAATAAGAAGGCTGAGGAGAAAAAGAAAGAGCTTCAGGAATTCATTTCGCGATTCAGTGCGAACGCATCAAAGTCGAAACAAGCCACTAGCCGTAAAAAGCTTTTGGAAAAAATCGATGTGGACACCATCAAGCCGAGCAACAGGAAATATCCCGCCATCATTTTCAACCCGGAGCGCGAAGCAGGTGACCAAATTCTACATGTGCGCGGCTTAACCAAGTACTTAGACGGTAAGCCACTATTCGAAAACTTCGACCTCAATATTCAAAAAGGTGAAAAGATTTCACTCGAGAGTGACAATAGCTTGGCTACAACGGCTTTTTATGAGATCATCAATGGCCGTATGAAGCCCGATGCAGGCGACTTTGAACTTGGTCTCACGATCAGCCCGGGCTACGTTCCCGGTCACAACGATGACTACTTCAAGAGCAACGACAACCTGATAGACTGGTTGCGGGAATACTCAACTGAAAAAGACGAGCTCTACATCCGAGGATTCTTGGGGAAAATGCTTTTCTCCGGACAGGAAACCCTGAAGAAGTGTAGCGTATTGAGCGGAGGCGAGAAGGTGCGCTGCATGCTCTCGAAAGCAATGCTTGCAGGACCCAACTTGCTATTCTTGGATGAACCGACAAATCACCTGGACTTGGAGAGTATTACGGCACTCAATAATGCACTTATTGACTTTCCGGGAATGATTGTTATGACCACTTACGACCAAAAGTTACGAGAGACCGTGACCAATCGAGTGGTAAAGATTTAATCAGTTTTTCTTTTCGATATCAATCCAGGGCATCTGCTCGCACAGATGTGTATCTTGCTCGAAAATTTCTTTCGATGAAGATTCACGTACTTGCTTTTGCTCTTCTTGTTTCAATCTTTGGCTACAGCCAAACTACCCAGCTGGGATTGGCGTACGACATCTGGCCTCCTTTTACCAATATTCCTGAAGAAACTGCCGTAGCGACGGAAATTGTCAAAACGGCACTAAACAGAAATTCAATCGCGGTAAAAGAGCGCGTACTGGATTTCAATTTGGTAATCAAAGGACTAGAAGCAGGAAGTTTCCAAGCGAGTCCGGCTCTTTGGAAAACTGAAGAAAGAGATAAGTTCCTCTTATACTCAGAACCTATCTTGCACAACCAACTCGTTTTGGTAGGGCTGAAGGGTGCTGATGTAAGCGCCACAAGTATGAGTGATCTAGACGGAAAGAGGGTGGCTTTGGTAGAAGGGTATGCCTATGGCGAGGAAGTAGAAAAAGCTGAAGGAGTGGTTCTTACCAAAGGAAAAAATGATCAAGCCAACCTTCTTCTCTTGCTCGAAAAGAAAGTAGACTATATTCTGGTAGATGGATTATTGGTAGCCTACCTCAGGTCGTATCAAGCTAAAGATGCCGATAAACATTTGGAACTGGGAACAACTCCTTTGGTCACAAAAGCTCTCCACTTTGCCATTCAGAAAAATATTGAAGACGCCCAAGAGCTAATGAAAAAATTCAACGAATCCATTGCAGAAATGCAAGTTGATGGCACCTATCATCGAATTCTTAAACTCAATTGGATACAAGCAGATGTAGACGGTGACGGAGTACTTGAAATGATTCCGGGTGCCAACGCAGGCAGGGTTATGAAAAACGCCTACTCCTTGAACGGTAGCTCAAGTGATTCGTCCAATATTTATTACAATGGAAAGCTCCTGAATTGGGAAGATTTACCTGACGATGTTAAGCGCACGGGGATCAATAGCCAAGATGTTCAGGATGTTACTTTTTTGAGTTTCGGGCTCTAATCTTCAGCGACAAAGTAAGTATCGAAACGGGCCAAGTGCTCCTTGATTTCAGCCAAGGACTTCTCTCTATCTTCCAGTGTGAGCTCTCCGAATAGTTCCATAAGCGGGAGGAGGTAATTATGAAGTTGCTCGTGTGCTTCGCCTTTCATGGTGCAATTCTTAAAGATCAGCCCGAATTCATCTCTGAGGTTCGACTGCAAGGTGTCGTAACTTTGGACAGATGAGTCGAATTGCTCCACCATCGTGCTGAGATTTTTGATTCCATCAACCGTAGCTTGATTGGCCTCCCATCGCTCACCGGCATTGAGTTGAACTTCGGGAGCTGAAGGCATCTCGATTTCAGTTTCTTCCATTTCTTCTTTTACTTCTTTTGATGGCTCGGCGCACGACACAAACAGCAGCAATGCTGTACATAAAATAGCTATTCTTTTCACTTTTGCTTTGTTTTTTCAAGACGATCAAATGCGAAATATCCGTAAAGTAGAGCGATGGAAGAAATAAACCCCATGAGGACATCAGAAACAGGATCACCTTGAACAATGCGGATTGACGAGGCAACCGCACCGAGAATTCCGATGATCAGTAAAATGTATTTTGTTGCTTTCATTGAAATGCATTTGTATTCACAGCCAAATAAAGGCCGAGTGTAATTCCCAGCAAAAACGACCAGATCACCG
>CAZKXG010000114.1:0-5465 GCA_964556465.1 uncultured Cryomorphaceae bacterium
TACCAGGGTATCTAATCCTGTTCGCTCCCCACGCTTTCGTCCATCAGCGTCAGTAATGCGCTTGTAAGCTGCCTTCGCTATCGGTGTTCTATGTCATATCTATGCATTTCACCGCTACATGACATATTCCGCCTACCTCGAGCATACTCAAGAACTGCAGTATCAATGGCAGTTTTCCGGTTAAGCCGAAAGATTTCACCACTGACTTACAATTCCACCTACGGACCCTTTAAACCCAATAAATCCGGATAACGCTTGCACCCTCCGTATTACCGCGGCTGCTGGCACGGAGTTAGCCGGTGCTTATTCGTATGGTACATTCAGCCCCCGACACGTCGGGGGGTTTATTCCCATATAAAAGTAGTTTACAACCCATAGGGCAGTCTTCCTACACGCGGCATGGCTGGATCAGACTTTCGTCCATTGTCCAATATTCCTCACTGCTGCCTCCCGTAGGAGTCTGGTCCGTGTCTCAGTACCAGTGTGGGGGATCATCCTCTCAGACCCCCTACCTATCGGAGTCTTGGTGAGCCGTTACCTCACCAACTAACTAATAGGACGCATGCTCATCTCTAACCATCGGAATTTTAATAATGAAAACATGCGAATTCATTATACTATGGGGTATTAATCCGAATTTCTTCGGGCTATCCCCCAGTTAGAGGTAGATTGCATACGCGTTACGCACCCGTGCGCCGGTCGTCAGCGGAAGCAAGCTTCCCTGTTACCCCTCGACTTGCATGTGTTAGGCCTGCCGCTAGCGTTCATCCTGAGCCAGGATCAAACTCTCCGTTGTAATAATCATTATGCTCTTTCGAGCAAATTTGGTGAGTTTGTTCCCAGAATTGACTAGGATCTTTTTCTTGCTGCTATTGCTATCTTATCAAAGAACTTTTCGCTTTTCCCTATTTTGCCTTTGCAAAACGGGAGGGCAAAGGTAATCAAATTTTTGTTTCTCCAACCCTTTTGTGAAATTATTTTCAAAAAATGTTTTGGACGAAACGGGAGGCAAAATTAGAACCGTTTTTCGATTCACAAAAGAAATGTTCAAAAGTTTTTTGAACTCTTCTTAATGGTATTTTTTTCTCTTTTGATTCGTGCCTTGCGTTCAAAGCGGCTGCAAATGTAGAGTCATTTTCCAATTTCACAATACTTTTCTGAATCTTTTTTGAATCTTTTTTTCGGGCGATCACACAAGTAACTGAATTACTGAACTATGGATTGGTTCTACTCACCGAAATTATTTTCCCATTCTGTACTGAGGGAGCACTAGAGTCGAAATTATAGATAAAAGAAGCCATCTCCTCCGGAGTGCACGAAGCAGGAACACCAGGGAAGGCTTCACCGAACATATCGGTTTGTACGCTACCTAAAGCAAGGCAATTGAAGGTGTGTCTCGTTTCCTTAAATTCCTCTGCCCACATTTGAGTTAAGCAATTCAATGCGGCTTTGCTTGAAGAGTAGGCAGAGAGTCCGGGAAATTTCAAGCTGTTTTCAACCCCACCAATACTACTTATACTTATAGTATGACAATGCTCCATTAAATCAAGCAAAGCTTGAGTGAGGGTGAAAGGTGCAAAAACGTTAACCATGTAAACATCTTGCAACTCGGCTAAGGAAATATCTGCAAAGGGTCTATAAACCAATTGACCCGCATTATGAATGAGTACATTTAAACTGCCTAGCTCAGTAATTCTGCTCTTGACCGTTTGAATCCCCTCATGGGTCGTAATATTTGCTGAGACTCGAATTAAGTCATTTTCATGCTCCGCATTTACCTCAACTGCATCTGCGTTTCGACTAATAGCAACCACAAGATGACCTTGTTTTAGGTATTCCTTTACAAGAGAATGCCCAATTCCTCTACTAGCACCGGTTATACAAACAATTTTTCGCTTCATGATAATCTTTACTTTTGTTCAAATACAATGATAAAGGTATCCAGATGAAAAAATTCAGATTTATTCTGTTCGCCACCGTTTTAATGATGTTTAGTATTACATTGAATGGTCAAAGCAGTGACAACCCCTACAAGGGTGTAGCTTTTAAAGACCGAATTACAGTCGGCGGAGATTTGGGTCTTTCTTTTGGTAGCCAATTAACATATATCAGAATCGCGCCTGTCTTAGGTTATATTGTCAGTCCAAAATTCACAATCGGTGCCGGACCTTCTTTTCAATATTGGGAAGACAGAAGATATACTCCCAATCTTGAGACAACCATATATGGAGGCTCCACCTTTGGAAGGTTCTTTGTTATTGAACAACTCTTTCTTCAAGCTGAATTTGAGGTTTTAAATCTCGATGAAATCAACTATACCATCGGAAGTGACTTCACAAGCAGAGAAAGGGTAACAATTCCGGTCTTTTTTGTAGGCGGTGGTTACAGTCAAAGAACAGCAGGTGGATCTGGGTTTTTTGTATCGGTTATGTATGACTTGATAGGAGACTTAAACTCACCCTATCCAAATGATCTTGTATTCCGAGTCGGAGGTTTCATCGGACTTTAGCACCGTAACCTTCTAACCTGTCCGAAGTATACAAGGAAAAAATCTATTTCAGACAAGATGAAACTCCCCCTAAATTGCTCGATAATCCCATGTCTGTCGGGACTGGGTCTTCTTTTACTTTCTACCCTTTCAGCTCAAGCTCAGGTTCAACTATGGGGAAGTTCTAAGGCTGGTGGTACCGACCAAATAGGAACCGTTTTCAGCTTGATTGATGATGGTTCAGGCTATGACCAAGTTTCATCTTTTGTAAATAACCCTGAAGGATCTGCTCCCCGAGCTGCATTGACCGAGACAGAACAGGGTATTCTCATTGGCGCTACCAGCGCAGGTGGGCTTATGGATGCGGGAACTTTGTTTAGTGTCGAGGCTGGGGTTTTTACAAAAATTGCAGATTTAGATCCATCGATTCATGGGTCAAATATCCAGACAGATCTTCTTGCCTTGAACGATGGCTCCTTTATCACAGCTACCTCATCAGGAGCTGCAAACGGAGCAGGAGCAATATTAAGTTTTGATGAAACCGGAAATATTGAAGTTCTGTTTGAGTTCAGCAGTGCTTCTACCGGGAGCAGTTGTTCAGGAAGTTTAGCATATAATTCTGTTTCAAATATTATTTATGGCGTTTGCTCAAATGGCGGGCAAAATGGTCTGGGAACAGCATTCCGATTCGTAGTTGACTCTGAAATTTTTTCAGTCATCTATCATTTCGCAGGTACAGCCGGTGGGTCATCACCGAAAGGAGGATTATTATTAGCTGATGACGGCCTTCTATATGGCACTGCCCAGTTTGGTGGAAGTTTGAGTCAGGGAACTATTTTCAGTATCAACCCCATCGGAAATGTTTTTGAGGTTATCTACGAGTTAAACAACATATCGTCAGACGGACGCTATCCATTAGGTCGTTTGATTCAGACCAACTCGGGATTACTTCTAGGCACCTGCTCAGAGGGAGGAACTTCAGGAACAGGAACACTATTTTCTTGCTCAACTACAGGAGCATTTACCAGACTTCACAGCCTTTCAGCTTCATCAAACGGAGGATTTCCCAAAACAGGTCTTACCGATGGTGAAGATGGGTTTTATTATGGTGTGACAGAATTCGGGGCAGCCAATGGATTTGGATCAATATTTAGAATTGAAGAAACAGGAAATTTTGACAAACTCAGAGATATGCAGTACACTGAGGATGGAAGTAACCCCGTTGGCGGTTTGACCCTTCTTGAAAACGGAGATTTAGCAGGGACAACTACCTCAGGAGGGGCAAACAACTTTGGAACCGTGTTCAGCTACAATGAATCGGGACTAGAAAAAATCCATGATTTCAGCTTGCCTCTTGGTGGCTCAGGTCCAAATGGATCCATCATTTCTGATACTGAATTCTATGGTGTTACCTCATCGGGTGGTCTTTACAATACAGGTGTATTCTACACCCATGGACTAAATGGAGAAAGAACTAAAATTTACGACTTTAACGGACCTTTGGATGGCCAAGATCCAAACGATGAGATCATTGAAGTTGAAAGCGGTGTTTTCTATGGTACTTTAAGATTTGGAGGTCCTAACTCTGCAGGAACCATATACAGCTTGACAGAAAACGGTGAATTTGAACTTATTCATGCTTTTGATGGCAACAGTAACGGCCAATTTCCATACTCGGGATTGGTAGCCCACACGGATGGAAACTTTTACGGAACCACCATAAACGGAGGAAACAATGGCGATGGGATAATCTACCGCATTACCTCAGAGGGTGATTTTGAAAAGCTATATGATCTATTCGGATTCTTTGATGGCGGAAGTCCACAAGCAGGTTTAATTGAAGGTCCAGGTGGCCTTTTGTATGGTTTGACTACAGAAGGTGGAAACTTCAATGGAGGTACACTCTTTCAATACGACCCTGAAAGCTTTACCTTTAGTGTGCTACATCAATTCAATACTTCCTTACACGGAAATGCACCAATAGGTAACCTGCTGATTCATTCAGATGGTAGTTTTTATGGAACTACAACTGAAAATGGACCAGAAGAAGGAACACTTTTTAGATACAATTTAGACACTGGTTTTGAAGTACTTCACTCCTTCGACCCGAATGCTGATGGCTTTATGTCTGAAGGAGCATTGGCTGAAGACGAAATAGGAACTGTTTATGGCTTTTGTAATCAAGGAGGAGGCCTGAATGGAGGGACAGCCTTTAAGTATTCAGAGGATGATGGATTCCAAAAAATCTACGATTTCTCTTCAGGAGATAGTCGAAACCCAACCGGAACTCCCGTGCTTTTCTTCCCGGAATGCTTAGACAACTCAGGCTGCGTGGCTTCCGAGCCATGTTCAGTTGGAGTATGCAACTTTGGTATTTGCGATGAAGTGCCCATCAATCCTCAATTCAGCACCGTTCAAATTGGGATTTGCGAAACAGGTCTTGATCTATTCGATATTGAAATTGCCCTCAACTTGGACATAAGCCCGGGAGGAGTGTTCACTATTGCCGGCAATAACTTCGATTTAGAAGAGGGTGTAAATTCTTACTTATTTGAGGTCATTGGGCTTCCCGCAGATGCAAACACCATTGATTTGGGTTATGAATTTGAAGCGACGGGATGTACAGGCCAAACAGGAAACCTGGGGGTGGCTCCTGTTCCATGTCCACCTATTGAAACCACTTTCCGTGTTGACGCTAGTGATATTGATGTTGACCTTGATGGAATGCACGTTGGTGGGAACTTCCAAGGCTGGACTCCTTCTGAAAACCCAATGACGGAGGTTGAGCCAAACATTTGGGAAATAACCATCGAGGTAGGTTCAGGAGAATACGAATTCAACTTCTTTAATGGATCAAGCCTTTTTGATGGCGAATACGTACTTGGCGAGTGCGCCTCAAGCGGTAAAAGAAGTTTGAGCGTTGGCAGCGAAAGCCAAGTAATAGAATTCTGCTGGGAAGAGTGTTTTTACGATTGTA
>CAZKXG010000114.1:5475-11398 GCA_964556465.1 uncultured Cryomorphaceae bacterium
TTTTGGGTATTGAGGAAGACAATGCAGTCAGCTTCAAACTATACCCCAACCCCATCGAAAGAGGAAATGATTTGGTGATCACTGCTCCTCTCGTAGAAGGCAATTGGAATTACTTCATTCTCGATATTACAGGCAGAATGGTTAAATCAGGTAGTTTGAATGGAAGCAACCGCATTAATAGTGGTGCGTTTGCCCCAGGGATGTATCATATCTATCTAAATAACGGAGCTTCATACTCCAAAGCGAAAAAGTTTATCGTCCGCTAAAGAAAAAACTGAAATAAAAAAAGAGGCGCACCTTAGGGATGCGCCTCTTTATTTATGGACAAGTTGTTCTAGATCTTTAATTTCTCGACCGCTTTGAGTGCCTCTTCGTAATTAGGCTCAACGGTGATATCATCAGTAATTTGAGTGTATGTGATTTTATTGTCCTTATCTACAACAAACACTACTCTTGAACTCAACCCCTTCAGAGGCCCGTCAGTCATAAGAGTCTTATACTCATCTGTGAAGTTTCCTCTGAAATCAGAAGCAATTTTCACGTTTTCAATTCCTTCTGCTGCGCAGAATCTACTCATGGCAAAAGGCAAATCTTTCGAAACGATCAGGCCGGCTACATCAGCATGGCCGCTTAATTCTTTATTGAAACGCTTTGCTTCAAGCTGACAGATACCCGTGTCAAGGCTAGGCACTGCCACAATCACTTTGATTTTGTCTCCGTGGTCGTAGAGCGATTCTTCTGAAAGATCTTCTTTTACGTAGGTAAAGTTCGGAGCCATCTGCCCTGCTTCAGGAATATCTCCAAGCAAATGCACTGGATTTCCTTTAAATTTTGTCTGGTTCATGGATTAAATTATTTCTCGTTTAAGAATTAACACTTGAATTGAGCTTTCGTTCGAGGCTGTTTAAATAAACATCAGACGCATCATCAATGAATCCGAAATGAGAATCGTCAATTACCATTTTTCCTCTGGTTACGTGTCCCAAAAGCGTAAATGGAACCTTGGTCTTTCTCATGGCCTCTATGAATTCATCTTCAACGTTGGGATCCAAGGTCACGATGATTCTGCCTTGAGCTTCCCCGAAAAGGAAAGCGTCCAAACGCACATCGGCATCGGCGGTCACATCAAAACCGAGGCCTCGGTGAATTCCCATTTCCACAAGAGTCGTAAACAACCCTCCATCGGAAACGTCGTGAGCTGCGTTGATCAAATTGTTGTCGATTAGGGCAAGTGTGGCAGCTTGTACCTCGAGCTCCCGCTCCATATCGAAATGCGGAGCCGGTGATCTCTTCACACCTTTCAAAGTGTATAAGTATTCACTTGCGGCAAGGTCGTTCTGGCTTTCGCCTATTAAAAAAATCAAATCACCCTTTTCCTTAAAATCCAGGGTCATGACTTTCTTCACATCATCTATCAATCCAATCATCCCGATGGTAGGCGTCGGAAAAACAGGAACAGCTTCTGAGCTTTCACTCACCGTTTGGTTATAGAAACTCACGTTTCCACCCGTCACCGGTGTATTGAACTTTTCGCAGGCTTCGCTCATTCCCTTAATAGCCATTACAAATTGCCAGTATGCTTCGGGATTGTACGGATTCCCGAAATTCAGACAGTTTGTAATAGCTGAAGGTTTCCCCCCTGCACAAACAATGTTTCGAGCAGCTTCAGCCACGGCAATCGATGTTCCTGTTTTGGGATCATTGTGAACGTAGCGGGCGTTACAATCTACCGTCATAGCAATTCCCTTGCCCGTTCCTTTAATATTTGCCACTCCTGCATCAGAAGGGCCATTGGTAGTCATATTTCGCGTTCCCACCATTGTATCATACTGCTCGTACACCCATCTTTTGGATGCAATATTTGGCAATGAGATCAGCTTCATAGCTGTATCAGGATAGTTTTCAGGCTCAGCCAAACCATCCATATCGAACTTTTGATTCTCAGCGAAGTAGGCTGGTTCTTTGTACTCTCTGTCATAAACAGGAGCACCTCCTCCCAAGACCAAATCATGGGCTGGAACAGTCGCAACCATCTCGCCATGCATATAGTATTCTAGCTGCCCTCCTTCGGTCACCTCTCCAATCTCTACTGCATTAAGGTCCCACTTCTCGAAAATGTCTTCAACGATTTTCTCTTTGCCTTTGTGAACCACCACGAGCATTCTCTCTTGTGATTCCGATAGCAAGATTTCAAATGGCAGCATTCCCTCCTGGCGAGTAGGTACTTTATCCAAATCGATTTTCATTCCGAAACCACCATCAGCACTCATCTCGCTGGTGGAGCAAGTAATCCCTGCAGCACCCATATCTTGCATACCCACTACAGCATCAGTTTCAGCCAATTCCAGAGTCGCTTCCAAAAGCAATTTTTCCTGAAAAGGGTCACCAACTTGAACAGATGGAAGATCATCTGCCGAATCGTCACTTATATCTTTTGAAGCAAAAGAAGCACCGTTAATTCCGTCTTTTCCGGTAGCAGATCCCACGATGTAAACAGGGTTTCCAACTCCCGAAGAGGTCGCGCTAATTGTTTTGTCAACATCAACAATTCCCACACTCATTGCATTTACCAATGGATTCGTATTGTAGCTTTCATCAAAGAAAACCTCACCACCTAGTACCGGTATTCCGAATGCATTTCCGTAATCGCCAATTCCTTTCACGACTCCGCGCAGCAACCATTTGGTGTGCTCATTTTCAATGGGGCCAAAACGGAGGCTATTCAGCTGAGCAATCGGGCGGGCGCCCATGGTAAAGATATCGCGGTTTATCCCTCCTACCCCGGTGGCTGCTCCTTGATAAGGCTCAATTGCTGACGGATGATTATGAGATTCAATCTTAAAGGCACAAGCCAATCCACCTCCGATGTCAACCAATCCGGCGTTCTCTTCGCCCGCTTCTACGAGCAAGTGATCTCCCTTTTTAGGAAGTGTCTTGAGCCATTTGATGCTATTCTTATATGAGCAGTGTTCTGACCACATAATACCGAATATGCTGAGCTCAGTAAAATTGGGCGTACGGCCCAAAACTTCTTTAATCTTCTCAAACTCTGATTCGAGCAATCCCAAACTCTTGGCTTGCTCTAAGGTTACTTCATCGTGAAGAGCGGTTTCCATAGGTGTATTTTCAGTGAAAAATGAAAACTCAAAAGTAGTGAATTTGAAAGGAAAGAAACCGACGTAGTGCAGGGCTTTTGATAAATAAATCATTCCGCAACGCGACTTAATGGAAGTATCAATTCGAGAATGCACAGCCACTTAAATTAAACCCGTTATTTTTGGACTAAAAAGAAATTGGCAGGTCTCCTCTTTATCATCTACGCAGCTATTTTCTCCTTTCTAATCCTGAAATGGAAATTCTTCAACATCCACGGAATTTCTAAAACTTACCTATTGCTGGCTTTTGCCTTCAAACTCTGTCTTGGATTACTGTTGGGTTGGATCTACACCGACCACTATACCGATCGCAAAACGGGAGATACCTATCGATTTTTCGATGATGCCAAAATCATTTACGAATCGGCCGATGAGGGAGTTGACGTGTATCTGAAACTACTTACGGGAATAGGGATGGAAGAAGACGAAGTGGCCATGAAGTATTACTACCGAATGACCCACATGGAGCGTTCCTATTCGGAGGCTTTCTACAATGACAATCAGACCATTATTCGAGCCAATGCTCTGATTATGCCCTTTTCGGGAGGAAACTACCACGTACATATTGCCTTTTGGTGCTTTGCCTCGATGATTGGCCTTACGGCAATACTAAAAGTCTTGACACGCTATTTCCCGAGAAAGAAAATCGCCATGTTCACGGCAGTTTTCTTGTTGCCCACGGTTCTTTTTTGGGGATCAGGAGTTCTTAAGGAACCTATTCTCCTTTTGGGACTAGGCCTTTTTTTCAGAGGAATCATGCGGTTTGCCTACGGCGAATTCAAAGCCATAAATACACCTGGATTTCTTATCGGTGTTTTTCTATTGGTTTTCACCAAAGGCTATGTACTGTATGCCCTAATTCCCGCCTCTGCGGGACTGCTGCTGGCTCGAACCTTCCCCAATCGCAACTTCTGGCTCACCTTTGGGATTCCGCATGTGGCTCTGGTACTCCTTATTTTTTTGGGCCCTTTGATTAGCCCTACATTCGACTTTGCTGAACGCATGAATCTAAAACAAGTAGCATTCTATAATGTGGCGGAAGAATCAGACTCGGGCTCTTTGCTGGAGCTACCATCCATTGACCATTCATCTGACTTACTACTCAATGCTCCAAACGCCCTGCACCTGACTTACCTCAGACCTTGGCCGTGGGAATGGACCAACTTTCTCTACGTCCCGGCAGCGTTGGAAAACCTCTTTCTTTTTATTGCCCTCGGTTTGATGCTTTGGAATTTCAGAAGGCCATACGGATTGGCCATCCCAATAATCGCATTCGGATTGAGTTCGGTCTTGGTTTTAGGTATCCTTATCGGTGAAGTAGTTCCCGTTCTGGGAGCGGTGGTTCGCTACAAGATGCCCGCATTGATCTTTCTTTTCGTCGTTATTTTCGGGTTGACAGATCACGTGATGCTCCAGCGCCGACTTCCATTTCTTAGAAAAATACTGAAAAAAATATGAGAACAGCACTCGTGACCGGAGCCACTGCGGGCTTTGGAAAAGCAATCGCAGAATCATTGGCCAAAGCGGGGTACCGACTGGTCATTACAGGACGACGCGCTGAGCGACTCGATCAACTCAGCGCAGCGCTAAGCCCATTGACGAAAGTCCTTACGATGCCATTCGACGTCAGGTACGAAAGCGAAGTGAATGCAGCTTTCAATAACCTTCCCGACGATTGGAAAAACATTGATGTATTAATCAACAATGCAGGGCTTGCATTGGGGAAAGCACACCTAGAGGGCGGCCTCACTGCCGACTGGGACCAAATGATGGATACCAATGTGAAAGGCCTACTTTATGTGACCAAAGCGGCATTGCCATTATTGAAGAATTCCAAAAATGGGCATATAGTGAACGTAGGATCAATTGCGGGAACAGAAGTTTACCCGGGCGGAAACGCTTATTGTGCTTCTAAGCATGCTGTGAACGCATTATCAAAAGCCATGCGGATAGAACTGCTGCCTCACGCGATCAGAGTAAGTCAAATAAGACCCGGCTTGGCCGATACTGAATTCTCTATTGTACGCTACAAAGGCGACAAAGAAAAGGCCGATGAAGTGTACAAAGGATACGAAGCTCTGCAGGCGGAAGATATTGCCAGAGCTGCGCTTTTCATTTTGGAATCACCGCGCCACGTCTGCATCAACGATTTAGAAATAACCCCAACAGCCCAAGCCAATGCTTATCTGCTCGAAAAGAATCTTTAATCTAAGTATCCTTGTTTTACTACTCTCTGGTTGCTTCAAATCAGAAAAAGCAGATCTGGTCGTTCACAATGCCACCATCTATAGCGTCGATGGACAATTTGCAATCTACCAGGCCATGGCTATTCGCGACGGAAGAATCATAGAACTGGGTCCCGAAAGAGAAATATTGAACCGCTATCGCGCAAAAGAAACATACGACGCACAAACCAGATTTATCTACCCTGGTTTTTACGACGCTCATTCACATTTTCTTGGGTTCGCTAGAAATCAAGGCGAAATCAATCTTTTTGGTACAAAATCAATGGATGAAGTGGTGGAACGAATTCAAAAATTCGTCGCTAAGTCCGATAGAGAGTGGATCGTTGGGCGAGGCTGGGACCACAATACTTGGGAGCTTAAAGAATTTCCAACAAGAGATATTCTGGATAGTCTTTTTCCAAAAAGACCTGTCCACTTAACTAGGGTAGATGGTCATGGGGCATTGGTGAATGGTGAAGCTCTGAGACGATGCGGAATAGATAGCACGACAACTATTGAAGGTGGAATCGTATTAAAACAGGA
>CAZKXG010000115.1:0-3806 GCA_964556465.1 uncultured Cryomorphaceae bacterium
GACGGCTATTCGCGCTTTGATGGCTCACGGCGAAGATCACGTGTTGAGCTACGGTTTGTACAGTTTGAAAGTGTTGGGAACAGTAGGGGAACCGATAAACCAAGAAGCATGGGATTGGTACCACATCCACGTTGGTAAAGAGAAATGCCCGATTGTAGATACCTGGTGGCAAACAGAAACCGGAGGGATTATGATCTCGGGACTGGGAAATCACAGTCCGATGAAACCGACTTATGCGGGATACCCCTTACCTGGAATTCAACCTGTTTTGCTCGATCAAGAAGGAAATGAAATAGTGGGCAATGGCGAAGAAGGCTATTTGGCCGTAAAATTCCCTTGGCCCAGTATGCTCAGAACGACTTATGGTGATCATGAGCGTTGCAAAAACACGTACTTTTCTCATTACAAGGGTTACTACTTCACCGGCGATGGTGCTCGGAGAGATGAAAATGGTATGTACCGAATCATCGGAAGGGTAGATGACGTGATCAACGTTTCGGGACACCGATTCGGAACGGCCGAAATTGAAAACGCGATTAATGCCAACGATCATTTGGTGGCCGAAAGCGCGGTGGTGGGTTATCCTCACGATATCAAAGGACAAGGAATTTACGCTTACGTAATCACCAAGGAAAAACCTGAGAATCCCGACAAGCTTCGAGCTGAAATCGTGGAGACAGTTGTAGCAGAAATTGGTAAAATTGCGAAACCTGATAAGATCCAATTTGTCAGCGGTCTACCTAAGACACGTAGTGGCAAAATCATGCGCAGGATCCTTCGCAAAGTCGCCGAGGGAGATACTTCTAACCTGGGTGATACCTCGACCCTACTTGATCCTGATGTGGTGGAGGAGATTAAGGAGGGTGCTCTTTGATAGAGCTAAATGTTCAAAGGACCTGTTTGATTAGGTTAACTTTAGCATCAATTGAAAATAGACTATGGAAACTGAGGTAGCCGCACCATCACTGAATAAAGAAGCTCAAGACTACATTCGCAAGGCGTCAAATCCTTTTCTTTTTAAATTGGGCCTTGGTGCTAAACTTCCTTCAGCCTTATTTTGGAGTCTGCGCATCAAGTCATTGAATCTAGAAAAATGCGAGGTGACCATTCCTTTTAAATGGAGAACCCAGAATCCGTTTAAGTCTATCTATTTTGCTGCAATGGCAGGAGCCGCAGAACTTTCTACAGGAGCACTGTGTCAATTGTCTCAGGCAGGAAAAGGAAGATACAGCATGTTAGTAGTTGACTTTCGGGCTGAATTTTACAAAAAGGCCAATCAGAAAATCACCTTCACTTGCTCGCAAGGTTTGGAGCTTAATTCATTAATCGATTCATTGGATGTTGGAGCTTCTGATAAATTAACAATGATATCAACTGGCACCAATACGGCAGGAGAGGAGGTCGCGAAGTTTTTTGTAACATGGTCGTTTAAACGGAAAAGCTAGCTTGACAAATAAAAAAAGCAACACTTTCGTGCTGCTTTTAAAATCTTATTAGAGACGATTTTATTTCACTTCGTAGCTTTCTTCATCTGCATCGGTATCCGTGTCCGTTTCAGTTGGTTCATTTGATTCCAAATCTTTTCCTTTTAAATAGTCTGGAAGCTGCATTCCCGCCATATTGAACATTTCTTGAAGCGGTGGCACCGATTTGTACAATCCCGAGATAAAGTTGGAGGTGGAAGTTTTTCCATTTTCACCATTTCCTCCATCCCATACGGTAACTTTATCAATCTTAATATTCTTGATAGCCTCTGCTTGAGTCTTTACGAGCTCCGGAAGCTTATCGGCGATAAGCAATAAGACTGCTTCTTTCGGTTGGCCATTTGCCGCTTTTACTATTTGGTCAAGACCTTCAGCTTGTTTGGTTAAGACTTCGAACAAACCTTTCGCTTCAGCTTCTTGCTTCAAGAATATGGCATCGGCCTCACCTTTTGCAATTCTTCTAATTCTCTCTGCATCTGCCTCAGCATCTATCTCAATCTTACGTTTGTCTATTTGAGCAGGTACAATGATATCGGCTCCTTGCTCAGCTTCTTTTCGCTTGGCACGCGCATCTTCCGCAATTTTCTCAGCCGCATAAGCTTCTTCCAGAGCTTTTGCAGCTTGAACTTTTTCCGAAGCGTTTGCCAATCTTTCGGCCTCAGCCTCTCTGGCTCGCCTGTCTGCATCCGAGTTGGCAATTTGAACTTTTGCCATGTTCTCACCTTCTACAGCCTTGGCATTGGCTGCAGCTACTTGAACTCGCTGATCTTGAAGGGCTTGAGCTTGACCAATGGCCCCATCTCTGTCTTTTTGCGATACAGATATGATGGCGTCGTTGATGGCTTTTGCGGCCGCCTCCTTACCAAGAGCTTGGATGTAACCGCTTTCATCGTGAATGTCGGTAATGTTTACGTTGATGAGTTTTAGACCAACCTTTTTCAGCTCAGCTTCTACACTATGGGTAATATGGGATAGGAATTTATCGCGATCAGTATTGATTTCCTCAATATCCATTGAGGCTACAACAAGCCTTAATTGTCCAAAGATGATTTCTTGCGCCAATTCTTTAACAGCCTCAAGACTGAGCCCAAGTAAGCGCTCAGCCGCATTTTGCATAATGCTGGGTTCAGTAGAAATACCTATGGTGAATCTCGATGGAACGTTCACTCGAATGTTTTGCTTACTCAAGGCATTGATGAGGTTGACCTCTATCGAAATTGGAGTCAGATCTAAAAACTGATAATCTTGGATAATTGGCCAAATAAAGGCAGCGCCACCATGAATACATTTCGAAGAGCCCTCTCCACCGGTTTTTCCATAAACGACTAAGATTTGGTCGGAAGGACATCGCTTGTACCTTCTGAACATGGAGAAGATAAAGACGACAAGAACGAGGACGATGACTGCAATGAGATAGACGCCGACGGGTCCACCTTCGGTGGCTAAAAGAATGGTTTTCATAGACTAAAATTTGAATAGGTTAATTAGAAGATAGTTTTTCTACAAGCAGCAGCTCATCGCTTACCACCTTTGTTACTTTAATTATGGTTGAGGTTTTCAGGTCATCAGATGCATCGGTAATGGCCTCTAACTCTCTAAGACTTCCTTGAACTTTAACTTGAATTTTTCCAATGTTTGAACGCTTGGCGCCGATCGGAAGGTAAACTTCTCCAATAGCTCCTACTGCGTTCTTAATTTTTAAAGTGCCAGACTGTGCTAGTTTGTGCATTTGGTAAAATAGGAGTGAGGTGACCACCATCATAAGTAGTCCCGCAACGGTAGAGACTCCGAGGGTTACCAGATTGCTCAATTCGTTCTGGAGGCAGAGAATACCCGTCCAACCGAACACGGTGAAAAATGCCACTACATTCTTGAAAGTGAAGAATTGGAATCCAACTCCTCCGTCGTCTGCCTCAAAGTCAGTCCCATCAGCAGCCATATCCGCATCAACTCCGCCGATAAATGTGAGGGCGAAAATAATAACGAAGACTCCTGAGCCGATAAGAGCAACCGTCCAATAGGCTTGCTCAATGCCGGAAAGTCCTTCAAATAGTTCTTGCATATTTTTCTTCTTTATGGTTCTAAAACTAAGTAAAAATTAGATTTAACAAGAGCAAATTGGGATGAACGGCGCAAGCTGAATTAATTCAGTTTAGAGAGAAACCCTATCATTCTTTCAAGTGGGAAAGACCAAAACTATTTTTTAATCAATCAATCGTGATGAAATCTTTCGGAGCAGTTAAATCAATAGCGTCGGCCTCTAAGAATTGAAAATTACTGAGATCAGCCTTTCCCAATTGTCTGGTCAAACCCGAGTCTTTC
>CAZKXG010000115.1:3816-11398 GCA_964556465.1 uncultured Cryomorphaceae bacterium
ATCAGCAATTTTCAGATCAGCATTAACGCTCTCAAAACTTTCCATATCCATCAAGTATACATTGTCGCTATCTGCATAAAGATATTGAATATATTAGGTTTATTATTAAAAATGTTTTTGTACCGTTTCTCACTCTCCCTAAACTCTTCTTCTGCTTCTTTTATTGTAGAACCTCCGGCAGTGACGATATATGCCGCTACCTGCATCAGGTTGGTTTCGGGATCGGAATATGTGATGTACCAATCGTCAGGGGCATCGCCTATGCCTTCTCCGAATGTGAGCTTTTGAGAGTTGTAGGTTTCACCGTTAAGAGTGACTTCTGTTTCGCTTGACCAGTTTGTTCCGGGATCGCTCAATTTATAAGGGAATAAGAAAAAGTAAGACCAAGTATAGGCCGCAAATCTGGCACTGGCCGTGTTTTCGGTTGAGGAGTCAGCGTAGACCTGGTCCTGATTGAAGTACAGCTCTTTGCTATTCTTGTAAGCAATTTTACCCTTTGAGGAATTAGTAGCTAAGCTCATCGTTCCGTTAAGTCGTTCCGTTCCGCCAAATTCTAAGATGATATCGAATTGAATAATCTGATTTGTGAGGAAATCAGTTTTGGAATGAGCAACTTCAATTCTTTGAGTTGCAGTTAGCTCGACCTCAGTTGGTGCATTTTCTACTTCTTGCTCTTTCGCTTCGCGCTGTGTACATGAGATCAGAGCTGCAGCGGTCAGGATAAATAGTATTTTTTTCATGGCCGCGAATGTATGAATGAGTTAAAGAAAACAAGATGCGGTAAGGCGACAATTTATCTGAATTCAGCCGGTGTCTATTTATTGCAATACATAATGAGTGATAGAATCCAAGTTTTGATTATTAGATTTACGACGAATCCAGACTGATGAAAAAAACCGAAATCATACTAGTAATTCTTGTCGTTTTAGCTCTGACGATGAATTACCATAAAATTCCATTTAACGGATTACTATCCGTGCTTTCCGTGTCGGCACTGGCCGTTTACTATTACCCTATTTTTCCGCTAGTGATGACCGGAAACTCTCTTAAAACTCTTTTTTCGGGAGCCAAATCAAAGTCGTTGCTCCTCTTGGCCTTTTTTACAGGAATAGGACTTTCTACTCTTTTGGTAGGCCTTCTTTTTAAAATTCAGCTTTGGCCTATGGCCAATGGATTGCTTGCAGTAGGATTGTTTTCTACGGCGATACTGATGGCGGTCAATGCTGTCCGATTTAAGAAAACCGGTGAGAGACTATTTAAGGGGCTATTGATTCGCTGTGCCGTTACGTTCTTTGTAGGGTCATTGGCTTACCTGATTCCAAACGATACTTTGCTAGAGCACCATTTCGGTGATAACCCTGAATACATGGACGCTTACAAAGATTGGGCGGAGAATCCTGATGATCCCGAGGCTATTGAAAGACTTCAACGAGAGCAAGTGAAACTTCAAGAGGCAGAAGGAAAATCGTCAACAAATTAATTTACCTCAAGTAAATAGGTAACGGGGCAATCAATCCGTCCCTAATTTTGAAAGGTCTCTGACACGATAGATGTACAGTTCGGGTACGAAGGGTCTGACAACCTCAATCTGGTCTAGCCCTTCGTTGGGTGAGTATATGTAAGTGCTAACACTTCTTTCGCTGCCATTTTCAGAAAGAGCATACTTTTGTACGCCTTGAATGTCAAGTTCCTTTAGTTCGCCTTCTGTTTCAGAGAGACTTATTTCCTCGCCAATAGGTTCATGAAAATATAGCTTGGCAGAGCTAGACCTGATTTCATTGGTATGGATTTTACTCTCACGACCATCCTTTTCAATAGAATAGTATCCGTTACCTTTTTTAATTCTGGTGTCAGAGTAGATGCTTCCATTTACATAGAGCACAGCCGTTGAGTACTGTAGCACTCCATCTTCAAAAACAGCTAGAATCTTATTGGTCATCTGTACCTTAAATAGAACACGAATGGTAACGTCTGAAGAAATTTCAAATTTAGTCACATTTCCATCTTGTCTTTTAGTGGCAGTCAGGTAACCTACATCTTTCTCATCTGATGTGATCTTGTAATGCCGCTTATGCACTTGACCACTGGCCAAACTTGTAATCAGCAACAGGAAGATGACTATGCTATTTTTCATTTTTACACCTGATATGACATGCTCTGGTTTTATTGTTACGCGATGAGTTACTCAAAGGTTAAGGTTTTCAATGTCTTCTTTTGATAGTGGCTTCTGCAAGTACCCTTGGATGGAATCGTAGGAAAAAGCCTTTGTTTTATCCTTTGGGTTGATACTTGAGCTCAATAGTACCATATGACTTTTATTGAATGAAATACCCTGTTTATCAATGAAATCCAATACTTCCCATCCATCTTTTTGAGGCATATTGATATCCAATAAAATCAAATCAGGTTCATCGAACCCTGAATTTTCCGTTTCGGTAAGCTCTGAAATGAATTCCGATCCGTCATTAAATTCTCTGTAAGAGTTGAATAAATTTGTACGTTCAAGAGTTTTCTTAATCAATAGTCTTGATATCGGATCATCATCTATTATCCAGACTGTTTTTGATATCTCAATTGATTCTGTCATGAATGACTTCGTTTTTTTGGAATCTCTTAGCCGTAAGGTATAAAAATTTGAATTTCGAATATGAAAGTGACAGTGAAGGATAAAATATATGTTTTATGGTCGTTTCAATTCGTTGGTGATTTTTTCAAAAAGATGAAATTTAAAATTTAGTTTTTTCGTTATCCTGTGTAGCCCATTACCCCTGAAATAGCATTGATACTAAGCAATAGCGAGAGTAGTAACTCCTCTTCTTTCTCACCGTAACCATACTCTTTTTGTTCACGCCAAGTCTTCAAAAGTTCGATTTGTTTTCGTTGTAGCGGAATAAGTAATTGCGCTCGGATGGGATCGAGTTTAAATCGCTCATCACTCTTGTCTAAATCAAAAATAGCGGCTAATTCTATGATCGTCTTATTCCGCTCCTCTGCAAACATAGAATAGAAGCGGTTTCTGATCTCTTCATTTTCAACAAGTGAGGAGTATTCGTTCATCATTGTAAGATCACTGAAGGATACTCCTGTTGCCGAGATACCACATAGGTAGGAGACGAATGGATCTTCCTTGGCAGCTTTTTTGATTTCTTCGTATTCGGTATTCTTTTCCGTTCTCAGGCTTTCCAAAGTAGAGCCTAAGCCATACCACGAGGTCATGTTAAACCTTGACTGAGCCCATGAGAATACCCACGGTATAGCGCGCAGGTCGCTCAGTGAATTGGCTCCTGTTCTTCTGGCGGGTCTTGACCCTATTCTACCGGCTTCGATGGCGTCTATTGGAGTAGCATTTCTGTAAAACAGCATGAAATCCTTAGTATGAATGAGCTCTTCGTACACCGATCTGCTCTTCTCCGCCATCCATTCCAAAGTGTCAAACAGGTAGTGTTTTTCGTTTGTTGATTTTGAAGATAGAACAGTCTTTGCCATGTTGCCTGCCATTAGCAATTCCAAATTGTAGACTGCATTTACTCGATTGGCATATTTCTGCTCAATGGTTTCTCCTTGTTCCGTCAAGCGGATATCTCCTTTGAGGCTATTCGGTGGAAGCGCGTTGATAAAATCTTTCGTAGGCCCTCCACCACGACTGATAGAGCCTCCCTTGCCATGAAAGAATCGAATGGTCACCCCGTGTTTTTCGCCAATCTCAGCGAGTTCCTGTTGCCCACGATGCAATCCCCATTGGCTCGCAACAATACCGCCATCTTTATTGCTATCGCTGTATCCCACCATAACTTGCTGCACTAAGTAGTCATCGTTTCGCAATCTCCTTTGATAGGCAATGGTGCTTTTAGTGATGGGGTGGGAGAGAAACTCATCCAGAATGTGAGGTCCTGCGACTAAGTCATCAATGGTTTCAAATAAAGGAACGACGGGTAGTTTGCAAACAATACCTTCTTTTTCTTTCACTAGCAGTCCGCCTTCTCGCGCTAGTACATAAACAACCAGCAAATCAGATACATGCCTGGTCATGCTAACGATAAGGGAGCCAAGGCCTCTGCTCCCGTAGTTCTCAATAAAGTCTTCGAGCACTTTATAAACGTCAACTACTGCTTTCGCTTGTTCACCTTCCAAATCATTGCCTCCTGTGAATGGCCTCAACGTTTTAAGTTCATTCAGAATAAATTCGGTTCGATCATCAAAATCACTCATCACATAATGATTTCCATCAAGATCAGCGGTATTCATCAATTGACCGATTGCCTTTTCATGGAAAACCGAATTCTGGCGTATGTCGAGCTCCGCCAAGTGAAATCCAAAGGTTTCGACTAAGCGAATCGAATCATGAATTTCTTCTTGAGCTACTGTTTTGGCACCATACGCTAAAAGGGATTTCTGAAGGATTTGTAAATCTTCTATTAGTTCTCTCCTCAGTCGATAATCAGTATTTTCTTGCCGAAGGGTGGTAGAGTGACCTCTCTCAATGTTTAGCGGGACTTTGCTCAGAATCAAGCCCAGAAATTGGCGAAAAGCTTCTCCTTTGTTGCGAGAAAGTATGGAGTCAGCTTTACTACCTAGCTCCTCCTTCATCTCCTCCACGCGAGCCTGAAGTGCGTCAGGTGCTTTATTTAAATGAAGCTGAAAGCTGAGGGATTTAATCAGGTTTAAGAGGTTTCTGCGAATGACTACGAATGCGTAAAGACGAAACTGCATGAGTGTTTCGTTGGTGATTTCAGCCGTTACAAATGGATGACCATCTCGATCTCCTCCTACCCAATCACCGAAACGGTACCTCGGAAAAGCATTTTCTTTGATCAAGTCTCTTGAGTCAAATCCATTGGCTTCAAGTGCGTACTTCAGCCTTCTATCCAAGACAGGTACAACTTCAGGGAAAACCTCTGAAAAATAGTAAAGGACGTTTCGTCGTTCAGAGGGCACGTCGGGTTTTTCAATGAAAATTTCGCCCGTATGCCATAGTTTGTAAAGGTCGCGACGTAATTTGGCTTTTGCGCTTTTTACTTCGCTGGCAGATAGTTGAGAATTAAGTAAAGTTTTAAAATCCAAGAAAACTGATCTGTGGTGTTCAAGGACGGTTGCACGTTTTGCCTCGGTGGGGTGAGCTGTAAGCACAGGTTCTATGCGGAGGGAAGATAATCAAATAACTGATGAATTACCTTATATTAATTTCAGATTTGCTGAAGCCATTCTCTAAGAGAATCTGAATGTTTCCGGCGAAAAGCCCTTCGACGTTTCTCATATCCGGATTTTCCCTTTGGCGCCGATCTTCTACTGATGCTTTCACCTCTACCATGTTTAGTAAATGAGACACGATACTAAAGAGCTGAATGTGCTTGTCTTCGAAAGTCTCTCCTCGGTAGTCTGTTATTTCGCCTACCAAAGGAAGTTGGATTGCAGTGTCCCTTTCTCCGTTTTCTTCTAAACTCGTCTTGAAGTTTTTTAGTAAATCGATAAAGACTATTTCTCTTTCAAAACTCATCTGATTACAATTTGTGCGTTGCCGACGAATATAATTAGAAGTCAATAAACTTTATGAGAATCTAATCTTAATTCACTGATACATTATTTTTATTTATGAGAATCGACACCGTTTCATAATTCATTCTTATGCTTTTAAGCAAGAAGCGAGCAATTTAAAGATGATGAATTAGAATTATCAGCTACTCATTACGGCAGGGGACTTACTAAAAGCCTTTTTGTGGCCTCTGCGCTCAGAACGAGCCGCTTGTTTTCGGAGTGGCCTATTTCCATTGTTTTGTCAAAGGGCTCCACCTTGCAGACCTCCAAAAGACTTCCTAGTTCTATTTCCTTGCTATTCAAGTACTCCAAAAACTCTTTGGAGCTATCATTCAATCCTTTTATAACAACTCTTTGTCCCACTCTCATTGAGGAGAGCGGGCTGTAGTTGTGCTGGTGGATTTTTCCATTCTTATCAGGGATAGGCGACCCGTGAGGATCTGTAATTGGTGATCCCAAAATCTCATCCATACGATTGAAAAAAACAGGTGAGTGAATGTGTTCAATCTGTTCGGCTATTTCATGCACTTCTTCCCAGCCAAATCCCATCTTTTCAACGAGATACATCTCGGTGAGTCGGTGTTTTCTGATGATGGACGCGGCTAGCTCCATTCCTTTTGAGGTAATTCTGATTGGCCGATACTTCTTGTAATCTACCCACTCTTTCTCACAGAGTCGCTTTACCATGCTATTGGTGGTAGGGTTACTCACATTTAAAGCTTGACTGAGATCCGAAACACTCACTTCATTTTTTTCATTTGCCAATGAGAAAAGCGCTTTAAGGTAATTTTCCTCGGTAGGAGAAGCTTTCTTTTTCATCATTAACGGAGCCACTTGAACTGGTGCTTTTCAGTAGGGATTTTTGATCGGCGAATAACCGCCTCAAGCCTCTTTGGGAGTTTCAAAAGATATTCTCGTACTCGCTCTGCATTGTCGTCCAGCCCTTTGCGGTTTTCAATATCCCAACGTTCAAGCAGCTTGTTCAGCAAATATACGTAGTCTTGCCCCGTATATATTTCTAATCTGGTTGCAGCATTTGAAAAGTGTTCAAAAAGCTCACCCTGCGGTGCACCTGACTCACGCATCATGTGCCCCGGCATCAGAATTCCGTGCTTCATCATTGCGCCAAATGCACGCATCACTTCGGAAGGATCATACTCGAAAAGCAAACTGATGAAATCCATGTAGGCGTTGGCATGGCGCATCTCGTCTGAGGCTATGGCACCGCAAATTTTTGCCAAATGGGCGTTGCCTTGCTTTTTACAAGCCGATGCGACTCTTCTATGTGTTATGTTGGTAGCCAACTCTTGGAAGGAGGTGTAAACAAAGCTCTTATAGGGGCTGTGTTCCATTCCGACGAAGAAACCATCTTGTAAGAGGTATTGAATCGTCATTTGAAATTCCTTCATATTTACCCTTCCGGAAAGGTATAAATACGTGTTCAATAAATCGCCGTGTCGATTCTCTTCCGCTGTCCAACCGCGCAGCCACCGGGCCCATGAGTTGGAATTCTGCTGGTCAAAACCTTCTGTCTGCATCAACCATGATTGATAGGTAGGGAGAGCTTCTTCTGTAACGGTGTCTCCAACTAAGACGGAGAAAAGATCATAATCCAAAGCTTGTGACAATTCTTGAATCTCTTCCACTTGAAACTGGAAGTTATCACTCTGGCTATCTGGCAGAAAATCTGCCGGTTGCCACAGATCTTCTGGTTTGGGGAGGTATTGATCAACGATGCGGAGCGCCCTTGGTTCTGCATCTTTCATAATTTCGATTACCTCGAGGATTTCGGTCATGCCCAAAGATGCTGTTATTCCTGAAACCTGACAAAAGAAAAGATCCTCAATATTGAGGGCTCACGACTATTTGTGCTATTTATCATTCTTTGCTTTTGTAAACAAGCTCCAAGTATTCGATAGCTTCATCTTGGAGTTTTGTTCCTAACTCCATCTCAGTTTTCTGCTCACCTGTTGTTTCAGTTATTTTGAAATTCTCGCTCACAATTAATTCGCCATTGCTGTAGTAAAAGGCGGTTCCTGCTGATTCATCA
>CAZKXG010000116.1:0-1111 GCA_964556465.1 uncultured Cryomorphaceae bacterium
TACTTCATTGCGGTGTAAAAGGATATCAACCCTCCGAGTGAGCTTCCCATGATCCCCGTGTGCTCCCTTTCGGGAAGTGTGCGGTATTCCTGATCGATAGCCGGTTTTAACGTGTTTGCGATAAAATCGGCGTAAGCATCACCTTCACCTCCGCCATATTCGGGATTTGGATAAGGAGTGTACTCATCGATACGAAGAGAGCCACCGTTGTCTATGGCGACGATAATAGCGGCGCTGTAACCGGCTTCTTCGAAGGCAAGCATAGCTTCATCGATCTCCCATTCTCCCGCAAAGGACTCTTGTGCGGAGAAGAGGTTCTGACCATCGTGCATGTAAAGCACGGGATAGTTTAGTTCAGTTTCGTCGTAATCAATCGGAAGCAGAACACGAACGCGCCTCGAGCGATCGAGCTCAGGCATGAAGAAGGCTTCGTCGAGTACAAATAGGTTTTCGGGCAAGTCATCGGGAACAAATTCACCTTCCCAAGAGAGGACTTCGATATAGACCGTATCTGTATTGGAGAAGGAAAATGTACGATCGGGTAAAAAGCCACCCGACTCATTTCCCTCAACGGTGTCCCAAGAACCCCTCGTGATTTTGCCGTTAAAACTTGTTGCTGTATTCTCGGGCAAATCCAGAACCCATTGATCGGCACTTATAGAAAACACCCATTCTGTATCTCCCGGATTCCACCCATTCGGTTCCCCGGCAAAATAGATTTGATCACCATCCGGAGTATTGGATGGAATGGAAGTGATAACAATGGCTCTTTGAGCTCCTGCCACTAAGGATAGCAGAGTTAAGATGAACAAACCGATTACACGCATATTCTTAGAAGATAAAAAAGGGCATCCGTCGATATCGGATGCCCTTTAAGATGATAATAAATATCCGAATTACTGTACCATCAACTTGTAAACGGCAGTCTCGCTGCGCTCATTTACAATGTTCAGGAAGTAAAGACCGGGATTCAAATCAGTAGTGTTGATTTCGTAACGAGTTGTGTTTAAAACAGCATTCTCGCGAACTGTTTTTCCTGTAATGTCTACGATGTTCATTCTCAAAGTGTATCCATTTGGATTAGGAACATCGATGTATGAAACGCCATTTG
>CAZKXG010000116.1:1124-3187 GCA_964556465.1 uncultured Cryomorphaceae bacterium
TAACTTCATCCACTCCTGTGCGTGTATGTGTTCTGTTCCAACCACCAATTCCATTTGATGTACCGCATCCGAGCGTCTCAAAATCTGCTGACTCTTCGTTTTCAACTACGTTTACATCTCCATTTACATACTTGTATTGTAAATCAGGAGAACCGCTTACTTCCACCGTCACTTCGTAGATACCATCTGAATTGTCATCCGTTAGCGTTAATGCTCCTGCTTGAAAAACCGGATCGGTAAAGCTTCCAATTAAGAAAACCCCTTCTGCGGCAACAGTTTCCGCGTTCATATCAACTTGAAATGTAATGTTAGCAGGATCAGGGTTAGGAACACAAACCTCGTTACACTGATTGATGCAAGCAGAAACTGTAACAGGATCAGGACCTACTACCAATTCTCTGTTTCCATTTACCGCACAATCGCCGGGAACTGCTTCCCAACCGCCGAGGCCATTCTGGAATTTGAACTCATATGTTCCTTCGCCTAAAGCAAGGGCTAAGGTATAAGTTCCGTCGCCGTTGTCATTCATCGCCTGACCTGAAAATCCATTGAATGAACCAGCAAGAAATCCACCGTTATCGACGTCTTCATTTGAAAGGTCTACTGTGAATGTTACGTTAGGATCTGAGCATGTTTCGCAGCTACCAAAACAAAATGATTCCGTTGCTATTACTGAACTACCCACAGCAAGTTCACGATTACCATTTCCAGGACCACAATCGCCGGAGATGCTTTCGTCAGGATCAATTCCGAATGTAGTACCGTTTACAAACTTATATTCGTATGTGGCATCGGCATCAACGTAAGTTACGTAACCCCATTCATTCAATCCGAATGGAGTACAAGATCCGTACTCAGGAGTCCAGTTTGGCTCTATAATCGTACCCGCAACGTGAACTCCTGCTTCAGAAGTAGTTTCATTTGACATGTTCACATTCAATCTGACCGCAACTTTTCCAGCAGGAGCGGTTCCGTTGTAAGGAATCGCCGGCAGTACAAATCCATCAGGCTGGTTTAGCAGGTCTGCGTGCCAATCAGTCACCGTGAAAAAACGGTTACCATCGATGGCTACTTCACCGGGAACACCTTCGTTCCCCAAATTGGTTCCGTCAGGATTCCAATCGCTTCCATTGATAAACTTGAATTGGTAAGACCCTGCAGGAAGGTCTACAGTCAATTCATAGATACCGTCAGAATCATCGTCAGTCATCATTGACTCTCCCGGTTGCCAGTCTGCAGAAAAACCAGCTTCTTCTTGCCAGTTTCCAGCTGCATGAACGCCGTTAGCCGAAACTGTCTCGCCGTTCATATCCACTTGAAAAGTAACACTCACCTGAGCCATCGAAGCTGATCCGAAAAGCGCGGCTAGTGCCATTAAGTATACTTTTTTCATACTAGTAAATTTTAAGGTTTGAATAGAGTTATTGTTCTTTTTACACTAACAAAATTAGCTTATTTTTGACAACCTTGAATAAACAGAAACTGATTTTCATCAGGTTTAAACATAATTATCTGATAATCATATGATTAAAATTATTCTCATACTTGGATTCACAGCCTTCACATCTACGGTTGGCTTTGCACACAACGTAGAATCTGAATCGCTGCAATCCAAAAAAAAGACAGAATACACCTTAGAGCCACCGCATTGGTGGGTAGGTATGCCTAATAGAAATCTGGAAATTCTGGTTCACAGAGAAAGTATCGGAAAGAACAGTTTTGAGATAAAAAAGTCAGGTGAAGGTGTATTACTGACAAAAACAACGAAGCTACCAAACCCGAATTACCTGATATTGCATTTACAAATTGAAAATGGAGCAAAGCCTCAGACGGTGAAGTTTAGTTCGAAGGGCGAAGCGGGTAAGTTTTCGTTTGACTATGAATTAAAGGCTCGCGAGGACGTTGAAAGAGGCCTAACAGGCAAAGATCTGATTTACTTAGTGACTCCTGATCGATTTGCGAATGGAGATGAGTCGAACGACAGTGTTGAAGGAATGACCCAAGTGGGGATCGACCGCAGTGAACCATACGAGCGTCACGGAGGAGATATTCAAGGAATCATC
>CAZKXG010000116.1:3197-11391 GCA_964556465.1 uncultured Cryomorphaceae bacterium
TTTATCGAAGAGCTCGGCACAACGGCGCTTTGGCCCAATCCACTACTAGAGAACGATCAGCCGCATGAGTCGTATCACGGATATGCCATTACAGATCATTACAACATTGATCCCCGCTTTGGAACGAACGCACTTTTTCAAACGCTGATGGACTCGCTTAAAAGCAGGAATATGAAGATGGTGATGGATGTAATTTACAACCATATCGGAAATGAGCATCATTTATACAAAGACATCCCCGATAGCAATTGGTTTCATTTTCACGAGGGATTTTACAAGACGAATTACCGCGCCCCTGCCTTGATGGATCCCTATGCTTCGGATTATGATCGCGATAAAATGAGCGACGGTTGGTTTGACAAGCATATGCCCGACTTGAATCAGAAGAATGAGCACGTGGCTGCCTACTTGATTCAACAAACCATTTGGTGGGTAGAAGAATTCGGAATTGAAGCCCTGCGCATCGATACCTACGCCTACCCCGATCAAGATTTCATGAGGGCATGGGGCAAATCGATGAAAGATGCTTTTCCTGATTTGTTTCTCTTTGCAGAAACCTGGGTGCACGGTATTCCCGTTCAAGCGTGGTTTTTGGGAGATGCATTAGGGCCAGAGCCAAATTACCTCGACGGACTCACCGATTTTCAACTGCACTACGCTGTAAGTGAGGCGATGAATCAAGGTCAGAGTTGGACAGGCGGAATCGCCAAGGTTTACTATACATTGGCAAAGGATTACGTCTATGGTCATCCCGAAAAAATGGTGACGTTTTTAGACAACCACGATTTGGCCAGGTTTAACGGAGTGGTAGGCAAGGACTTTAATAAGTTTAAGATGGGCATTGGCATGTTGATGACCATGAGAGGTATCCCAAGTCTTTACTACGGAACTGAGCTACTCATGAGCGAAACGGATGGCCATGGAAAAATTCGCGAAGCCGTAATGGGGGGCTGGGCTGCTGACAGTCTGGATAAGTTCACTGTCGAAGGTAGAACCGACTTGGAAAACGAAGCCTTTAACTTCATTAAAAGTTTAGCAGATCTAAGGCGGTCGAATGAAGCTTTGCACTCCGGAAAAACAGTTCAATACGTTCCTCAAGATGGACTTTACGTCTATTTCCGCTACACAGACAACCAAGTTTTTATGGTCACGGTGAATACTTCTGATAAGGAACTGAAGTCGAAATCTGCGAAGTATGCGCAGTTTTTGGACGGTAGGAAAGCTTTGAGGAATTCGCTGTCAGACGCTGAGATGGAAATACCTATGGAGTTTACTTTTGCTCCGAAGAGTCTTTCAGTTTATCAGGTAGAATAAAGTGCCGAAAGGAAATTTGACGATCCGGTATCTCCCTCAAGCTCCTTAAGGAAAGGGCGAGCCCGCTAACAGGAAGTTCGGAATCGCGGCCTTATGAACTGCCATCTGGCTTAATGCGTATCTTTAACCAATAAGGTTAGGAATCCCGCGAGAATCATGGTGACTCCGCCGAGGATCAGCGCGTAAATGGACTCATTGCCGAAGAAGGTACTCAGGAGAAATCCTAGAATACCGGCGGCGACAATTTGGGGAATGACAATAAAGAAGTTGAAGACTCCCATGTAATAGCCCATTTTATTTGCCGGAAGGGCACCTGCCAGCATGGCGTATGGCATGCTGAGAATACTGGCCCAAGCTATCCCCACTCCGACCATGGAGAGGATAAGCATATTGGGATCACTGATGAAGAATACGGATATAAGACCAAGTCCTCCTGCACTGAGGCAGAGCAGATGTGTGATTTTTCGATTAGTGGCTTTCGCCAAAACGGGAAGCAGAAAGGCCACTAAGGCTGCCACTCGAGCTGGCCTTCTTCATCGAGAAAAAACTTAGCGAAATTTACGTTTACGCTGGCCAAGCCCGTTCCGCTAATGGCAGTTGCATACTCTTCAAAATCGGCCGTGATTTGATCGGCCTTCTTTGACTCCAAGGCTTTAGGGTTTGAATCAAAAGCTTCTTGGAGCATTTCAATCTCGCCTCCTGACAGGTTCATGTCGTAGATGTGGCTAGTGACTCCTGAAGTAGTGTAAATCCACATGGCGAAAAGGGCAAACCAGGTAAAAAACTGAACCAGGGATAGCTGCAGCATTGTTTTCGGCATCTGAAAAATTCCTATAAATGAATTTTTCAATCCTGTAAAAACGCCTTTGTTCTCTTCCTTTTCTTTCAGGAAGGCTGCCATGTCTTCAGGAGGATATTCTTTCGTTTTTGCCACCGTCCATAGCACCGCACCGATAAAAGCTGCCGCACCGATATAAAATGACCACTTTACCGAATCGGGAATCTGACCTTCGGGAGCTGTGTTACTCACCCCAAACCAATTGGTAAACATCCACGGAAGCATAGAGGCGATTACGGCCCCGGTCCCGATGAAAAAGCTTTGCATAGCAAATCCTTTGGTTCTTTGCTCATCGGGAAGCATATCACCAACAAATGCTCGGAAGGGCTCCATGGAAATATTGATGGAGCCGTCCATTAACCATAGAGTACCGGCAGCTATCCAAAGGGCGGGACTGTTTGGCATGATGATCAAAGCAATTGAGGCTAAGATTGCCCCTGCTAGAAAAAATGGCCTACGACGGCCCAGTTTGTTCCAAGTGCGGTCGCTGTAGTACCCAACGATGGGCTGCACGAGTAAACCTGTAACGGGAGCCGCTAGCCATAAAATGGGCAACTCGTCTTTCTGGGCCCCGAGTGTTTCAAAAATTCTGCTGACGTTGGCATTTTGCAGGGCAAAACCAAACTGGATTCCAAGAAACCCAAAACTCATGTTCCATATTTGCCAAAAACTTAACTTGGGCTTCTCGAGCATAGCTGTCATTTTAATTGATCGAGAAATATAGAAAAAACATTGGTGTCAGGATAACACTAAACAAAAAAGGCGGTACCCTTTTCGGATACCGCCTTATTTTATTGGTTGTTTAATCTAGTTCTTAATCACACGTGCAATTCTAGTTCCGTTCTCATGGTAAAATCGGAAAGTATATTGTCCTGAAGGCATTCCAAAAAGATCATAAGTTACTTTCTGCTTTTGCTTAAAGCTCACCATATCGATTTGAAATCCTTGCGTATTGTATACTCTGTAAAATCCGGTTTTCACGCCTTGCATGTCAAGGGTTACCCTTCCTACGGTCGGGTTTGGATATGCAATAATTTGGTAAGGTTCAAAATGCTTGACAATTGTGGACGCCCTCAGTGTACCTGAGATGTCAACATTATCAAGAAGGAGCAAACTGTTTGCCTCGGGATTACCGCTTTCCTTGCTTGAAACGAATTCAATGGATACTTTATTCGCGGTTACGAAATTCTCTGCCAACTCATCTAAAAACGGATACTCAACGGACTCATAAGTATCAGTAGGCTCAAGATCTATCACTTTGCCATAAACCGGAATCAGCGATTCTCCTGACTCTTGATAGAAAGTGATTACAGCTTCGGCCAAATCATTGTCAGCCAAATATTTGTAATCGAAGCTCAACATTGAGTGTTCTTCGATCAGGTCAATAGTAGGAATTCCTCCTTCTGTCTCAGCTGTTCCAAGCACAGCTTTAGATGGTTCTGCAAAACCATCAAAATCACGAGTAACTAATCCGAGAGCAATCTGCCCATCTGCGGCATCGGAAGATTGTACATAAGTCGGGTTAAGCAGATCTATTTCCACATCAACCTTTACCGGGTAAAAGACCGCGGGAACTTGTGCCCACACGTCAAAACTACCATTGGGAATTTCGTCAGATGAGTTGATGAAAGACAAATTGTCAATTTCCATCCACGATCCCACAGGGAAATCACTATCGCTTCCGATCAGATCTGCCGTAGCAAATCCAAAAACGACCTGATTGTACTGTGCATCGAGAGTTGTTCCAAAATCGAATACTTCAGTTTCCCAATCTTGCTGTCCGCTAATGGGGAAGAAGAAGGTACCTACCCCCATATTTCCGGTTCCTACAGGTGTCCCGTTCATTTTAAACTGAACGATCACGAATCCCGAAGCTTCACCCGGAAAGTCGTAGCTCATATCTACTGAGAAACCCGTTACGTTGGGATCTGAAGCAGGTATACCGCCTGGGAAAACAAGGTCTTCACCTACTTGATCGGGAGTACCTCCCAAAATGTAAAAGGCAGGTGTTACCTCATCTCCTATTTCGATATTTTCCAGTCTTATGGCAGAACCATCTTCGTGCTCAACTTGCACAACATTGGCCATGCCTGTTTCGACAAATATTTCATAATTTGAACTGATCGCATCGAACGACATAAAAGGTTGTTCGAATAGAATAAGTTTGTTCCAATTCTCAAAGTCGCCATTTTCGACTTGAGCATAAGAGGCGGTTCCCAGCGCCAAAAATGCTAAAGGGAGTAAAGATTTTTTCATAGTAAAACAAGTTTGTTTATGCCTCAAGGGCAAACTGCTTTACGGGTTGAAAAAACTTTTGGTTACGAGAAATTCAATTGAGCCCTTAGTTTCTCATGGCCTTATAAGCGTTGATGAGACCATTCGTACTGGCGTCGTGGCTTGTCACAGGCTCATCACCATCCAGCTCCGGAAGAATATTCTTCGCCAAGACTTTTCCGAGCTCCACCCCCCACTGATCGAAGGAGAAAACATTCCAAATAACCCCTTGAACAAAAATCTTGTGCTCGTACATGGCAATTAAACTTCCGAGGGTGTGCGGATCTATCTTTTTAACCAAAATAGAATTGGTTGGTCGGTTTCCGGGAAAGACTTTGTGCGGGAGCAGTTCTTCCAAAGAACTGCCCGAAAGCCCTGTAGCTTCCAATTCGATTTTCGCCTCTTTCTCCGTTTTGCCTTTCATGAGCGCCTCCGTTTGGGCGAAGTAGTTCGCAAGAAGTTTCGGATGATGATCTCCGATCGGATTCTGGCTGATGGCCGGAGCAATGAAATCGCAGGGAATCAATTTGGTTCCCTGATGAATCAATTGATAGAAGGCATGCTGTCCATTGGTTCCCGGCTCACCCCAAATGATTGGTCCCGTTTCGTAATCTACCTTATCGCCATTACGGGTCGTTGACTTACCATTGCTCTCCATATCTCCTTGTTGGAAATAGGCTGCAAAGCGATGCATGTACTGATCATATGGCAAGATGGCATGACTGGCCGCGCCAAAATAGTTGTTGTACCAAATCCCAAGAAGAGCCAAAATTCCCGGCATACTGTTGGACTTTTCCTTTCGGAAATGATCGTCCATGGCAGCTGCTCCTTGAAGCAATTTTTCAAAATTATCGTAGCCTATTCCCAAACTGATGGAAAGACCAATTGCCGACCAAAGGGAGTACCTTCCTCCTACCCAATTCCAAAACTGAAACATGTTCGCGGTATCGATGCCAAAGGCAGAAACACCTTCTGCATTCGTCGAAAGAGCAACGAAGTGTTTGGCCACATCGGGTGAAGAGCCTCCGTTTGTCAAAAACCATGCTTTAGCGGATCCCGCGTTTGTCATAGTCTCCTGCGTGGTGAAGGTTTTTGATGCGATTATAAATAGGGTGGTTTCGGAATTGAGATCCTTAAGCGTTTCCGCGATATGGGTTCCATCTACATTGCTCACAAAGTGTAGGTTCAACCGCGTGGAATAAGGCTTCAAGGCTTCGGTTACCATCACGGGGCCCAAGTCAGACCCGCCGATTCCGATGTTGACCACATCGGTAATTTCTTTACCGGAATATCCCTTCCACTCGCCACTGATTACCTTTTCCGAAAAAGACTTCATGTGGGCCAATACCTTTCTGACATCGGGCATCACGTCCTTTCCGTCTACCATCAAAGGATCTGTTCCCTGATAACGAAGTGCAGTGTGCATCACTGGGCGGTCTTCGGTTTCGTTGATGTGTTCGCCTGAAAAGAATGCTTCAATAGCTTCATCAAGTTTGCATTGACCCGCTAGGGCTTGTAGCTGTTCTACCACCGATTCATCGATTCGATTCTTGCTGTAATCGAGCAAAATATTTTCGAAGCATTTGGTGTATTTGTTGAAGCGTTCTTCATCCTTAGCGAAAAGCTCGCGGAGATGAACCTTCTTCATTCGCTCAGCGTGGCGCTCGAGTTCTTTGGGCTGCGGTGGATTGAAAATCGATGCGTGGCAACATAACTATTAAATTGTATCTCTTTTAAAAATGAACGCGCTGTCATGATTTTTGCCCATAGGCTAAAAATCACGCCAGCATTTGACCAAACTCAAACTTATGCCGAGGGTTCAAACCCTCGGCTATGAGTTAAGCTCCTTCAGAGCTTTGTCGAATTTTCAGAATTCGGGTTTTAATCAACAAGGTGCTCTCAGGCGCAAAATTCAAGCCTGCCAGTCGAACAGGCCGACGCCTGAGTAAAACGGAAAAATTTAGTTGCGGTTGAGACAGTTCAAATCCTCAAAAGCCTGAGTCAATCGAACGACAAAACTCTGCTCGCCTTTTCTCAACCAGTTGCGTGGATCGTAATACTTCTTGTTTGGCTTATCTGCTCCATCAGGATTACCAATTTGCGTTTGCAAGTAGCCTTCATTCGCCTGATAGTAATTCTTGATTCCATCCCAGAATGCCCACTGCATATCGGTATCGATATTCATCTTGATAGCTCCGTAGGAGATAGCTTCGCGAATTTCGGCTTGAGAAGAACCCGATCCACCGTGGAATACAAAGTTCACCGGTTGAGCTTCGGTATTGAATTTCTTTTGGATGAACTCTTGAGAGTTTTTAAGAATGATTGGCTCTAAAGACACATTCCCAGGCTTATACACTCCGTGAACATTCCCGAAAGCAGCAGCTACGGTAAAGTTTGGAGAAATTTTCTTCAACCTTTCGTAAGAATAAGCCACTTCTTCAGGCTGGGTGTAAAGCTTAGAGCTGTCTACGTCGGTATTGTCAACACCGTCTTCTTCACCACCCGTTACACCGAGTTCAATTTCGATGGTCATGCCCATCTTGTTCATTCGCTCGAAATACTTGGAAGAAGTTTCAATATTTTCTTCGATTGGCTCTTCACTCAAGTCGAGCATATGTGAGCTATAGAGTGGCTGTCCGTTTTTCTCGTAGTATTTCTCTCCTGCATCGAGGAGGCCATCGATCCACGGAAGTAATTTCTTAGCGCAGTGGTCTGTATGCAGAATCACAGGAACTCCGTAAGCCTTTGCCATTTCGTGCACGTGAAGTGCTCCGCTAATTCCACCGGCGATTGCTCCTGCTTGACCTTCAGAGGTAATTCCTTTTCCGGCAAAAAAATGAGCACCTCCGTTTGAGAATTGGATGATCACGGGAGAGTTGACCTCTCGCGCAGTTTCCAATACTGCATTTACCGAATTTGTTCCGATCACGTTTACCGCCGGAAGGGCAAAGTCGTTTTCATTGGCGTAGTTAAAAAGGTCTGTTACTTCTTGTCCGTGAAGGACTCCTGCTCTGAATTTACTCATGGTTTAATATTTTATGTTAGTCCGTTAATTATCATTTTGGCCGTAGCCTGATTGGTGGCTAAAGGTACATTGTGCACGTCACATATCCGCATCAGCATGGCTATATCTGGCTCGTGAGGGTGACGATCCAATGGATCGCGAAAGAAGATAACCCCTTGAATTTTTCCTTCCGTTACCATAGCGGCGATTTGGGCGTCTCCTCCAAGTGGTCCGGATGCTACTTTCTGAACATCAAGTCCTGCGCGTTCAACGTGTGTTCCAGTTGTTCCTGTCGCTACCAACTCGACAGATTGTTGCAGCAAGAATTCTTTGTGCTCTTGCAGGAAAGCGACCATATCGGCTTTCTTTCCGTCGTGTGCTATGATGGCAAGTTTCATGGGGTATGAAAAACGTGATATCCAAAAGGGGCTATTTCAAAACCATCCATAGGAATACTTTGGTAATCCACCTCGTCAAACAAACTTTCAAATTCCATATCGGGAAGTCCTTCAAAGCTTATGCTCACTGCTTGGTTGGTCATGTTTAACATCACCAAAACCGCATCGTCCCCTTTTTGTCGTTTGAATATGTAAACCTTATCGTCCCGATTTGTTGCGAAGCGTTCAAAATCTCCACCGTATTTTCCGTTCCAAAGCGCTTCATTATCTCTGTTCAGTTTAAGGAGCTTCGTGTAGAACTCTTGCAATTCGTATTCGCCCCAATCGATGGTATCTTTTTCAAAAAAGGCGAGGACCTCATCCATC
>CAZKXG010000117.1:0-1476 GCA_964556465.1 uncultured Cryomorphaceae bacterium
CTTCATTTTCAAATCGCTGATCAATTTTAAGTTTTTTATTCCGCATAGGCCATCACACCTGTTTTTAGTACTCAGCTAAAACGAGTAGGCCCCGCGAACTGATTCAACAGTCCGTAGAATTAATTGCGCACCGCAATGGCATTTTGGGCTATGTCTGATACTTCAGTCGGTTTATAGCCTTAGCCCTCTATTGCAGTAGCTACCTGTGTTGAGGCCTCTTATCATGAGTGATCTTGAATTAAGAACTGCTTTTTCACTTCAAGGCATACCATTTGAACTGTACCGAACAATTAAATGTGGTAAGAAATATTCGCTGAAGCATTCAGACTAAACACTTCCACCAAAAAAATAAGAATATGCAAGAAACAATAGATATAATACACGATTTAAGTGATTTGTTAACCCGAAACTACGATGCCGAGAAAGGCTATTTGAAAGCTGCCGAAAAGGTAAAGCACGAAGGATTGAAAAACTACATGAAGGCCAGAGCGCAAAACCGATATGATTTCGGACACGATCTGAAAAAAATTATCAGCGGATTGGATGGTAAGATTTACAAGGGAACCAGCTTTGAAGGTGATATCCATAGAATGTGGATGTCATTTAAGGATTCCATCACATCGGGTGATGTGGCCATTTATGAAGAATGCATTCGCGGTGAAAAATACTTTATTGAAAAATATGAGGATATGCTAAAAGACGACAGCCTACCCGAATCTTTAAGGGCTATGTTGTCAAAACAGCTAAACGCCGCCAATAAAGCAATGGAAGACTTACAGGTAATGAAAGATGCCATACAAGGAGCCTAAGCACTACTAGCACAAATAATAATCGTAAAATCCGTACTCTATTTGAGTGCGGATTTTTTTTTGAATCCGATAAGAAGAACGAGGTCGCAGCCTAAACTACAGCCGGAGTTTAGTACCCAAGTATCATTTTAGGAAATCAATTCATCTGCGAATTCATAGAAAAGGAAAAGCCTTATTACCTTTCACCTTTAGACATAAATCTATGAACGAGGAATCAGAAAGTATAAAGGCGCTACATGCAAAGCTCGAAAAGCTTATCGAGAGACAAGCAAACTTCGCCGAAGAAATAAGAGCGATAAAAAGCGAGCTAGACCGAATTACCTATGGTTCTGAAAATCCACAAGGCGAAACAAAGTCTGACATCAATACCGATGCGTCAAAGCCTGCAGCTGCACCGAAGAGTTTAAAACCCACCCCGGAGATCATTACTGATGGTGCTAAACCAACAAGAAAAGCATCTCGGCCAGCCTTTCAAAACAAGCCAAAGCGCAAATCAGACCTTGAGAAGTTCATAGGCGAAAACCTGATTAGCAAAATTGGAATCGCCATTACAATTATTGGTGTGGCAATCGGCGCGAAATACTCAATAGAACATGATTTAATCAGTCCCTTAACCCGCATCATTCTTGGGTATCTGGCAGGAATAGGCCTAATGGGTTTTGGGATA
>CAZKXG010000117.1:1643-3697 GCA_964556465.1 uncultured Cryomorphaceae bacterium
TTAAGTACAATCGTCAAGTCATAGCTCACATCGGGTTGGTGGGTGCTTATGCAGTTCCATTCTTATTAAGCGATGGTACAGGAAAAGCTTCAACCTTATTTACCTACATGGCTATCATCAACATTGGGATTCTGGCCATCTCCTTTAAGAGGTATTGGAAATCCGTCTATTACCTGGCCTTTGGGCTTACTTGGCTCATCTTTCTTGGGTGGTTTGCAACGGACTACTATAGCTCTCATTTCGACGTGGCATTTCTCTTTGTTGCAACGTTCTTCATCATCTTCTACGCTACTTTTTTGGCCTATAAGCTTATCAGAAGAGAAGAGTTCAAGGCGAATGACGTGGTCCTTTTGCTGACCAACTCATTTATATTTTATGGAATAGGCTATTCTATCCTATCCGATCACGAGACGGGCCAGCACCTATTGGGAGCGTTCACATTGGGTAATGCACTTCTTCACTTCAGTGTGGCAGTTCTCATTTACCGTCAAAAAACGAAGGATCAGAAGCTTTCTAATCTGATCATCGGATTGGTTTTGGTCTTTATAACCATTACCATTCCCGTTCAGTTAGACGATGGTTGGGTTACCCTTCTCTGGGCAGGGCAGGCCTGCCTTCTGTTTTGGATCGGGAAATCCAAGAAAGCTCCTTTATATGAGCGCCTCTCCTACCCTTTGATGCTATTGGCCTTTATCAGCATAAATCAAGACTGGTCTGTCTCATATCATTCCTACTATGGCGGTGCTGAAGAATTGTGGATTACGCCCGTATTCAATGTTCACTTTCTCACTTCTGCCTTGTTCATTGGTGCCTTCGCATTTATCAATTTTATAAACCACAAGTACGATTCTACTCCTGCCATATTCAAAAGTAATCTGCAAAAAATTATTCGATCAGGTCTTCCCGCAGTGCTCTTATACGCATTGTATTTCAGCATCTACATGGAGATCTCAAACTATTGGACGCAGCTATATGCGGTATCTCAATTCGAAGTTGATCAAGTAAGTGCAGAGTATGGCTACCAGCAGGGGAATACTGACTTGAATCTCTTCAGGATAATATGGATCATCAATTATACAATGCTGTTTTTTACCGCCTTGGCTGTGGCTAATTTCAAAAAAATAAAGAGCCAACCATTAGGGGTCGTGAATATGATCGGCATCGCCTTTACCGTATTTCTCTTTTTAAGCTCAGGGCTTTTTTCACTTAGTGAATTAAGAGAAAGCTACCTAACACAGACGGCAGAAGATTACTTCAATATTGGAATTTACCACATCGCCATCAGATACATCTCTATCGGATTTTTTGCATTGATGCTACTCACCGGTTACCACTACGTGAAGCAAGAGTTTATCAAGTTTGACCTAAAAACCATTTTTAATATTCTCTTGCACACCTCAGTATTGTGGATTTTAAGCAGCGAACTCATTCACCTGCTCGAAATGGCGGGCACTTCAAATTCGTACAAATTAGGCCTTACGATTCTATGGAGTGCTTACGCCCTCTATATGATTGCCTTGGGCATTGCAAAATCTAAGAAATACCTTCGAATTGCTGCCTTTATCCTTCTTGCTATCACGATTTTAAAGCTCTTCTTCTATGACACTACTGATCTGAATACGATCGCCAAAACAATTGTATTTGTTTCTGTGGGTATCCTGCTTTTAGTCATCTCTTTCTTGTACAATAAATACAAGCAAACCCTTTCGAATGAGTCTAAAGAATAAACTTCTCATTTTTGGAATTCTGTTCTCAGTGGCTGCTTCTGCTCAGATGAGGCAGTACGAGTGTATGCGCCCTGTAAACGGAATAACTGATCAATGGCATAGAGTCGTCATAGATGATCAGATCTTTGGCAAGGCAGCTCAAGACTTGAACGACATCAGGATTTATGGAATAACAGCAGAGTCAGATACGATTGAGGCACCCTATTTTTTGCAGGTGAAGGCTGAGAAAAGAGAGCGACAAGCTGTTCTCTTCAACGAAATCAATGTGTCATCGGATGGTCAAAATCAGTATTTCACCTTTGAAATTCCTTCTTTGAAATCAATCAA
>CAZKXG010000117.1:3707-8124 GCA_964556465.1 uncultured Cryomorphaceae bacterium
ATCCGTAAGAAATTTACAATTTTATTGATCAATCAATGAAATTGACCTTGACTTCAAACAGCGGAATTTTGATCAAAAAGTAAAATTACAAGGCAGTCACAATCAGAATGAATGGTTTACGGTATTGGATGACTACCGAATCCTTTCAATCGAGAATGATCTTGCCGCATATCAATTTACCAAACTTAGATTTCCAACATCAAACTACAAGTACTATCGACTACAGATCAAGTCGCCGAAACGTCTTGAAATCAGCTCTGTCGGAATATCTTCGATTAAGTTTACCCCGGGGGAGTCAACAGAATATGCCGTCAAAAAGATGCGCATCGAGGAATTGGAAAAAACGAATCAAACGCAAATTGACCTTTCCTTTAATCGTCTCGTCCGATTGAATCGTATTAAAATCAATGTGGCCGATAGCTTCGATTATTACCGTAGCGTTCAAGTAGAGCATCTAAGCGATAGCTTAAAAACCGAAAAAGGATGGATATACCGATACAAGACATTGACATCAGGAGTTCTCAATTCAATCGAACCAAATGAATTCAACTTTCGTGAGACTACCCTAGAAAATTTAAGAATCTCAGTCGACAATCAAGACAATGAGCCCCTCAAAATTGATAGAGCCGAGGCAAGTGGATTTGTGCATGAATTGGTAGCACGGTTCACCACCGAAGCTGATTATTTTTTGGTTTACGGGAATTCAAATGCTGTTCGACCATACTATGACATAGGTCGTTTTAAGGACAAAATACCTCAAGATTTGGTATCTCTAGAATTGGGAGTAGAAGAGCAAATCCAAGCAGAGACAGTAGTGCACGAAGAAGCATTGATTGAAAATAGTCTATGGCTTTGGATCACTTTAATCGGTTTGATTGGGATACTCGGGTGGTTTTCACTCAAGATGCTGAAAGCCGATTAAGCTGATCTGAAACCTGAACAAACGTATCTTTTATTCAACCAGTTTTTAAACCACGGGCATTTAAAAAGCAGTCCATTCAAGATTACACGAATCACGTCAACCTAATGAGCAATCGAAAACTCATCCTATACATCTCCTGTTCGCTCGATGGTTTCATAGCCAAGCCAAACGATGATTTAAGCTTCCTCGAGAAAGTTCAAGTAGAAGGCGAAGATTATGGTTACAATGATTTCATCTCTTCAGTCGATGCTGTAATCGTAGGCCGTAAAACCTATGATTGGGTCATTGGTCAGGGTTTTGAATTTCCACACAAAGACAAAGAATCATACATCATTACCCGTGAGGTAAAACCCAAGGAAGGAAATGTGACTTTTTACAATGGTGATCTGAAAAGTTTGGTGGCCAAACTTAAGTCGGAAACGGGTAAAAATATCTTCTGCGACGGAGGATCAACGGTAGCCAATATGCTCCTCAAGCTGCATCTCATTGATGAAATCATTCTTTCCGTTATCCCCGTTATCCTAGGCGAAGGCACTCCCCTTTTCGAGAAAGGCATTCCCGAAAAAGAACTGGAATTGATATCGAGCCAATCTTTCAAAACGGGCTTGGTGCAACTGCACTATAATATGAAGTGATCTTTAGGTAGACAATCACCGTAAAAATTCACAATCAGAACCAATCCGAAAAAATTGGAAGTTGAAGAATATTCAGGCAAGTTTTAAACTATGTGAAGTTTATGTTTTATCACGTTTTTAACAAGCATAGGAAATTATTGATTCCTATCTTTGAATCAAGCTAAATCAACCACAACTGCCTTATGCGCCGAATATACTTTCTGCTCATTTTCTTGTTTGCCGTAAGTTTCACGACTGTTGGCCAAGAGGCCGACGTAACCTCAAATCCTATTGATAGTATCCGACACCAAAGTAGCGGTACGTTCACCACTTCGGTTTCCGCCAAAGAAGATCTCATCCACCCCAATCCATCGGAGGGAATTTTCAATCTCACTTCTGTTACTGAAGGCGATGATATCAGCGTATTTGACGGCACGGGAAGGATGGTGTTCAACACAAGGGGCGAAGAATCAAAAATGAAGATTGACTTAACTCATCTCGAAAAAGGAATTTACTTGGTGATCGTCCGCGACCAGAATAAAAAGCTGAAGATCAACCAAAAGGTGATGATCAAGTAAGTTTATGACCAAGAGTGTTGTTTACGTTTACGATTTAGGACAAAGAATTTTCCAGTCCTTTTATCTGGAATAATCAAGTAAAGGATTTTTCAAGTCTTAACACCCCTCGATCGCTTCACCATCCTAAATACTAAATAGAAGTTTAAGTTTGTTTTACTCGAATACACCGCAATAGACCTTTGAATTAAATGGCAAATTTTTGAACTACCACAACAAAAAATTCCGTCCGATTTCCAATTCAGAAAACGGAGAGGTATCAGATGATATGATCTTTCATTATTCCCAGGAAGGAAATGTGCTGACTTGTACATACCAAGGTGCCAAAATCACCAAAGGCCAACTCATGGGCTTGGTAGATGGTGAGGGCAGAATAGAGATGCGTTACCATCAAGTAAATAGCAATGGAGAGTTGATGACGGGAATTTGCAAATCGGTACCCGAAAAAATGGATAATGGCAAAATTCGCTTGCTCGAAAGCTGGCGCTGGACTTCCGGAGATGGCTCACAGGGAGAATCCGTTTTGGAAGAAATATGAAATTACTGAAGTCCGAAACCAGGCATATAACCGTTTGTAGATACTTCCTTTTGAAATGAACAAAACCCTGATATCTCTCTCATTTTGGATTATTCTTCTCGCATCTTGCCAAAGCCCGGGCGTGCGAATTGACGACAAAAAGTCTGAGGAACAGAATCGGGTTCAGGAATCACAAAAACTAGTGGAGGAGTCGAACGATCAATTGATCTCGATCAAACTCTACGGAGTCTTTTTTGAGTCACACACTAATGAAGACACCTTGTTTTACCCTGCGGGGAACATCACGCTTTCAGATTCTAAGGGAAACATTCGGGACATCAAATTCGATGCGCACGGAAATTACTTGGTTGAGATGAGTTTTGAAAATCGATACGAGATACGGTTTGAATCCCCCGATCATTACACCAAGTTTTTGATAATCGATTCACGTGGAATACCCGACTCCCTAATCGGCTCGGGCTACCTCATGCCCACGGACATGAGTTTGGCAAAAAACGAAAATAAGTCGGTGAATGATTTACTCAACCAAAATCCTATTGGTAAAGCCTTTATGAATGCCACCATTGGCGATTTCGATTGGGACTTGGAATACACTGATTCGCTGAAGGCTGTGATCAAAGAATTGGAATCCGAAAGCGAACTGCCATAAAGGGAGAACTCATTTTTTCCTATCTTGACTTTTGGAATATTCTAAGATGGGTGCCATTTCACATATGAATCAATTGTATCGCGAGAACATGGCAAAGCTGCGCTCCAGCCGATACAATAAGAAAAATGGCGGTAAGTTCTCCAAATCCAATTCCTACAAGGGGTACACAGGTAAACTTAAAGTACCCGAACTCTCATTCCAGGAAAAAACTAAACTCCGAAACGCAATCAAGGAGCGAAGTCGCAAACAAAAAACACGAACAATTATCGCTCTGTCCATCGGTAGCGTATTTTTGGCTTTAGCGGTCGGGTGGCTCGTTCAAACAATGCAGGCGACAGATCTCACTGAGCAGACTGTCGAAGATTATATGGTCGAATACCAACAACAGGAATATGCGCGATATCTGTCATATGGAAATGAGTATCCGAACAAGAGTCAATGGTACAATGCGGCGTTTGAATACCGCACATCTTTACAGTTCAATCCCGAAAGCGAAGAAGCGCTCTATCGCCTGACCTTTTCATTATTGCGTTTATGCGAAACGGAGCAGCGAGGGTGTGAAGAAGCCGAAAAACGGCTAAATGCCTTACGTCAAAAAGGCTATAGCTCAGAAGACCTTGAGGAATTAACGCTAAGATGGGAAGGGATCAAACAGCGCATCCCTTATTGAAGAATTAGCTATAATTGGTGAGTTCATCACCTATTAGACTGATTATCAGAAAAAAATAATTTTATCAAAAGATAGCATCAGATAGAATTTGTACTACCTTTGGGGTCTATAATTAATATTTATCATGAATAAAGGAACAGTAAAGTTCTTCAACGAAACCAAGGGATTTGGCTTTATCATTGAAGACGACAGTAAAAAAGAGCACTTCGTGCACGTATCAGGTTTGATCGATGAGGTCCGTGAAGGTGACGAAGTAGAATTTGACCTCAAAGAGGGCAAAAAAGGTTTGAATGCAGTCAACGTAAAAGTTGTTTAAGTCATAAATATCCTTTTAGTATGAAGCCCGTTTCCTTCTGGAAACGGGTTTTTTTGTGCCTAAATGTTTCCATTCAACCTTGATATTGCAATTGAGCTACTTCAGAACAAAATTTTAAAAGACTATTTTTCAA
>CAZKXG010000117.1:8134-11179 GCA_964556465.1 uncultured Cryomorphaceae bacterium
GCCTCTATCTTGAATGGTGGAGATAATCGATGCATAAGTGGACGGACGACCAATGCCACGCTTTTCAAGCTCCTTGATCAGGCCAGCTTCAGTGTAGCGGTTTGGTGGTTGCGTTTGTTTGGCTTCAACATCAATGTTTGAGACCGCCAAAGTGTCACCAGCGACTACTTTGGGTACCTCTGTGTCTTCTCCGCGCGCCGCCGGATCAACCGTTTACGCGAATCGCTGTATCTAAACACATCTATCCTGGACATAAAAAAACCGGGTGCCATATAATTGCACCCGGTTTACATCTGAAATATCTAAAAGACTATTTTTCAAATATATACGCAATAAATAGGAAATTTCCTGAAAAAAAATAGGGATTTACCCCCCGTCTGTTTTTATGAATTGGTTTGATTACTTCATAGCTTGCTGAAAATTGAGAGATTTTCATGAGCAAAGAAGACCAAAATAGTGCTGAAATTGTATTTACCGGTATGAGCGAAGTTGAAATGGCTTTCTACGCAAAGTACAAACTCCCTCAGCATTCACGAGAGTTGAAAAGAGAATTGCTATCATATTTGGAATCTAAAGGACTGGATAAGGATAGAATAGAGACCATCACCTCGTCAGAACTGTTCAAAAAAACCCATGCTTCTGGAACTTGTGTTCGATGCGGCAGTCACAAGGTCTATATGCACAACCCTGATAGTGCAAAGAAAAAAATACACTGCTTAATTTGCGGGTTTATCGAGGGTTCGAAAGCGTCGGGCTATAAACTATTAGATGTCTTATTCGGTCGATAAAAACGAAACAATACTTTCCACCAACCCATCGCTCAGTGGCTTCGTGGGCTCTGAGTAGACTGCTATATTTGCCATTCTCTCTTCAGGCGCATCTTTGAGCACATGATTCATTCCTTCAACTATATAAAGTTCTGATTTTCTTGCGGATGCATGCAGCAATTCCGCCTCTTTCACAGCCACTTGAATATCCGTAGTACCATTCACAATTAATATCGGCTTATCAAGTTTGGCAAATACTTCTCGGGGATCATAAGCAAACCAAGATATTAAAAAGGGCTGAGTCTCTTTTCTGAATATCGTATTCAATGGAGGGCCCGGATCTGCTACCATAAATCCAGCTTTCAATGAGTCCAGTTTCGGTGCTGCCACTGCCGCAATAAATGGTGATTGTGACTCAAGCTGTGTATAGATTACATCACTTGCCGAAGTACCAATTCCTGCGACAGAAATGAACTTATCTACCTTTTCATCAGCTGATACCAAAGCGGCCACCAACGAACCTTGACTGTGCCCAAGAGTGTAGATTCGTTCGAAACCTTCTTCATTTTTCAGAGCCTCAAGCCAAGCTTGTCCATCCGTCACAAAATCGCCAAAAATCAAATCGCCCTCGTTTCCTCTATACTCGCTTTTTCCAATTCCTCGTTTATCAAACCGTAAGCTCGCAATCCCATTTTCAGCCAAACCTTCAGCCACCATTTTCAATGAGTTATTGGTATACTGAGCACCTGTATTCCCATTTCGATCAGTCGGCCCTGAGCCCGAAAAGAAAAGTACCACTGCCTTTGTTGGATTCTGCTCAGGCAAAAGAAGTGTACCCGAAAGCTTCGCCGAATCCGACTCAACAATAAGTTCTACTTCCGTTTGAGAAAAAACAGCAATTGAAGAAAATAATAGTATGATTGTGAGCTGATTACGCATTTTACATCTATTTAAACCCGTTAAATCTAAGGTTTTGTTTGGTGAATAGGGATTCCATCTATGCTGTTTTTGGTTCACCTTTTTTGACAAAAAGTGCAGAAACATTGGACAAAACCACAGGTAATATGCCGATATTTGCACTGTGAAAAAGGTTGCGGCCATATCGCTTCTCGTTCTCTTGATTGCACCGATGCTCTCGAAGTTATTTTTGGTGACGAATTACCTTTATCAGTATGACTACTACATCAACGTTCTCTGCGAGAATAAAGATAAGCCCGAGCTGAAGTGCAACGGAACCTGCCACCTGGCCAAAGAGCTTAAAGTAGTAGATGAAAAAGAATCCGCTCCGGAGCTTCCCGCCCAAGTGAAAGTAGAACCGGCTCTTTTCTATCAGGCAGTGGAAGAAATCACTTTTGCAACCGAACGGGAAAAAATCACTTTCCCAAAGACTTCTTCGGGAATCTACCTGTCTCCCTATTTAAAGGCGAACCTCCCTCCTCCCCGAGTTTGATGTGAATCCCCTCGATTGATCGCAACGGCTCTTTTGCTGTTGTACACTTCTTTTATTCACATCAACAATTCAAACGAATGACGATTAAAACAATCAAGCTGGCCGCTATGGCTTTGGCTATAGCTTTTCTATCAAGCTGCAATGACGACGATGACAACACTGATTCAAATCCGGCTCCTGAAGCTAAAGGAAGCATGTTCATCAAATTCCAACACGTGTGGGGTCCTGCACAAGAGGACTTTGCACTAAATACCGCTCTCGTTCATCCCGGTTCGGGCGAAGAACTGCAATTCACAAAACTGCGCTACTACATTTCCAATGTCCAATTACAAAATGCCAATGGCGATACTTGGACGGAAGAGGAAAGCTATCACATCGTAGACGCTGAAAACAGTGTTGCAGGAGAAGTTCAATTGGACCTCTCCGATGTACCGAGTGGATCATACACGAGCATCTCTTACATGATTGGAGTCGACTCTTTGCGAAATGTATCAGGCGTGCAAGAAGGTGCGCTCGATCCCGCAGAAAACATGTTCTGGTCTTGGAATACAGGTTACATCTTTATCAAAGCCGAAGGGCAAAGCGATGCTTCTGCGAATGGTTCTTTCACTTACCATTTGGGAGGATTCGAAGGTGCCTTTAAAGCAAGCAGCTCCATGTTTCACGATTTTCAGGGAGCTACTTTAGAGATCTCACCGAATGATAATCCATCGGTTCATCTGATCGTAAATCCCGCCCGTTTTTGGCACGGGGGCTACTCTACCGAGCAAACGCCTATGGTGCATATGCCCGGTGAAATGGCTTCTATTCTCGCCTCAAATTTTGCGG
>CAZKXG010000118.1:0-11059 GCA_964556465.1 uncultured Cryomorphaceae bacterium
ATACTTGTCGCGAAGAGCAAGAAGAAAATGACGGTTCTGTTTTTCATAAAAAGACGGGACAGTATTTATGCCTGAAGGCATTATTTTCTACTCTTCTTCCGAAGAGATATTGAAGGCTGAATTCGAATCCGCCTTGGTTTCGGCTGGATCGCTCCAAGTCTGAAACGTTGATGTCGTAGCTCACTGCTACTCGCCACGCATCGATTTCTCCACCTATCATGGCGATACCGCTATCGCCGAAGCGACCGTAGTATCCTGCGAAGACAGCGCGATAGAGATTCCGTTCGTCGATCAATCGGTAGCGTGCGCCCGTACCGAAAATTACTTCCGTGAAAGTCGCTTGATCCATCCATCGAAAAGAAGGGAGCGCATCGATGTCATCGGTTATTTTCCAGTCGGCAGTGGCATAAACGGATGATCGAAACGGGAGTTGAATGCCCGTATCATTGAAGAATGACTGCCTCGGTGAGTTTGCGTTGTGTCCTGCAAAACCGACAGTGGCCGTTTTTCCTGATTCAGGAGCATATTGGTATGAGAGCCCAAAATTCAGGTTCAAGAACCAGCGAGAATTTCTTGCAAAGTCTTCACCATTCGATAAGTTTGGATCGAAGATTACGCCATTGTATTGATTGTTGAATTCGAGGTCATCGTAATTGAGTTTGATCTGTGTAATTCCCGTTTGGAGTCCACCTCTTAGTTGATGACTCTCATCATCTTTGATGTCGTAACGATAGCTTCCGCCGATTAGTAAGCTAAAAGTGTTGAAGCGTGAGTCTCCCGCATTGTCGTTCATGATCACTGCGCCCACGGCCACATTTTCCGGAAGGAAGTCGAAACTTCCATCTCCCATCAGGGCAAAGGAAGAATAAGGGCGACTGACTTCTCGCCATTGGGTCTTTTGATTGGCGTTAAGCCGATAATCCGCATTGAAATTTCCTATTTCGGCCGGACTGAGCAGCTGAGGAGAAAAGAAGAATTGCGAGAAATGTACATCTTGTCCTTTTCCCGAAAGGGTGAACCCAATGAGCGCTATGATGAGGAATATTCTCAACGAATCAGAGTGATGTTTCCTTTTTCAAAATAGGTTTCTCCATCATCACAAATTGCCTCAAGTTGATAAACAAAAACGGCAGGCTCTGCGGGGTTTCCTTTGTAGGTTCCATCCCAACCTAATGATTGATCTTCGGTTTTAAAAACTTCTTCTCCCCAGCGATTAAAGATCGAAAAAGTCAAATCCGTGATGCCCCCGCCTCTCACGAATAAGACGTCGTTTTCTCCATCCCCGTTTGGTGTAAAAGCATTTGGAACGAAAATATTGGGCGAGCCACAAAAGGATTCAAAGACAAGAATATTCACCGTGTCTGATTTTTGGCAAAGGCCAAGGTCGTTTGCATCGGTGAGGGTAACAATGTAAGTAATAGACACTTCAGCAGTGCTAACCGGATCGTTCAGGTTCTGATTGTCCAAATAAGTAGGTGGCTCCCACATGTAGAAATATTCGCTGTTATCAGGAAAAACACTTAACTGACTGCTTTCGCCCAGAGTGAGAATGTCGGGTTCAGCAATTGCGTTGATTTCCTCTCCACCCAAAGGCGACGTGAAAATGGTCAAACTGTTTTCTACTGAACAGTTAAACTGGGTAGAGCTGATTACCGTAAAAGTGGTGGGTTCATCAATAATTGCCGCTATAGCTGCTGTTCCGTTTCCTGATATGATCAGCTCTTCGGGTTCCCATTGATGAGTGAGTTGATTGTTGGGGAAATCGTTGCTCACAAAGAGTCGAGCTGTATCTCCTTGGCAAATGTACTGCTGCGCAGATAGGGTAGTCCCTGCCTCGAGCAGACTTACTACCACTGCATCTGTTAAAAGGCAGCCATTGTTTTCAACTTGGATGTAATAAATTCCTGTGGCTCCGGGAGTAACCGTGATGGAGCTATCTCCTGAAGGATTCAACACGTTGCTAAAATCCGAGACATCTGACCATATAAACGACTCGGCTGTGCCAAAACTGTTTGCTGTGAGTGTAAGCGGATCATTAAAACAGGCCAGCGTGTCATCTGGTACCTCGAGTGCAATGTCAAAAGAGTTGATTTGAGACTCGGCGGAATTCGTGCATCCGAATTCATTGGTCAAAGTAACACCAACAGTGAGCGAAGATTCGGTATTAAAGATTGCTGTTTCAGTGCCTTGGCCGCTGCCAAGAAATTCATCAGGTGTCCAATTGATTTCTGCATTGGAATAGTTGGTCTCAAGACTTATTTCCAGTTCATCTGTGTTACAGATGAGTGTATCGCCCACGCTCAAGTCTAAGTTGATTTGCGGAGCGAGAAATACTGCACGTAGATCTGTGCACAGTCCATTGTCCACTTCCAGGTAAACCGTTGTTGGTTCGCTAACCGTTAGGTTGAGGGTACTATCAGTTGGCCCTTGAAGAATAACATTGCTCAGGTCTTCATCTTCTGCCCATGTGAAAGAGGTTGCAGATCCGTTAGTTATGGCTTGTACCGTGAAATTGGATTCGTCGCAAGAGATGAGTGTATCGGGAATTTCCAGAATCAACTGCGAGTAGACATTAATAATTTGCGTGATTGTATCCGTGAGGTTGCAGGCTTGTGGATCGTTGGCCACCAAAGTGACTTCATACTCTCCGGGCGTGTCAAAGAGGTAGGTGACGTCCTCTTCATTGATGATGTCGCCATTGGGAAAGAACCACTGATAGTTGGCTTCCGATCCTGAAAAAGTATCGCTGGTGTTTTCAAATGTAATGGGGTTGGGGAGGCATTCTCCCTGACCTTCAAAATCAGCGAAGATGAGGGGTAGGTCAAAGTCAATTTTAGCTACACCCAGATTGCAATTGGAGCTGTTATTTAGCGGACTTAGTGCGTTGGCAGGTGCGATAGGAAAATCATCATTGCCTCCACAACCCGCGCAAACGGCCTGATAAATTTTACCTGTTCGGTCAAATCGACTTGTTCCTCCGTCTACGTGTTCGCCACTCGTGCTGCCTCCATAAAATGAAGCGAAGGTTAGGGCATTGCCATCATCTTCCAAGACCATAAAATAGAAGTCTCGGCCATCGGTGGTGGATTGAAAGGCATCGGGGGTCACCTCAAGTCCCGTAGTAGTTCCTTGGCTATTTGTAGGCAGTCCGCCCCAACCTGAAATGTAAATTCTATTGCATAGGTCTACCGCGAAAGCAACAGGCGATAACGGCGGGACGCCTGCTTCATTTCCGAAAGTAGTGCTGAAGTCGGCCGATTCGAGATTCTGATTGAGTTTGGAAATGAACATGCCCGTCCCTTCTTGGCCATAATCAGCATTGAAAAATAGCTCGTTGGTTTCAGACTCCGTCTGACCAAAGAGGTAAACCGAACCCGCATCGTCTCTATCTACAAAGTAGACTTGGTCGTAAAAGTTCGTTCCGAAATAGGTTCCTGAAAGTATGGTCGTGGCAAACTCGTCCGTGGTAATGACAAAACCATCGGCCTGTCCACCCGAAAATGTTGGTCTGTATGCATCTGCGGGAATAGGTAGATCTGAGGATGTGGTCCCGCCTCCGAGGGTTACACCCGTGCTACCGGAAAAAGAGATGGAATAGATAGCATCTGCTCCGCTTCCACCTATGTAGGTCGACGCTAGCAATTCTGTCATAGCCGGGTTCAGTAGAAAAAAGACTCCATCTTGATTTCCGTTTAGATTTTCTTGTATGGCGTCTGATGTGGTAGGAAAGTCACTGCTAAACGTGCAGCTTCCCACTAGGATATTTCCATCTTCGTCAATTTCGATTTCACCTCTTACTTCGTCTGCGTAGTTGTACTTCAGTGACGTGGCGGTATTTGTTCCATCGTTTTCGGTACCTCCCACAAATGTGGAGGCGATCAGGTTTTGGCCGTCAGCACTGAGGGCGCTCAAGATGATATCTGCTCCCTCGCTGTAGTCTATTCCAACTCCACCCAAAACGGTTGGATCTCCTCCTTGGAAAACCGTTTGGAATGCACCAACCGATGTGGGGTAATTGTCCGACCCTGTTGTGCCCAATAGGAACAGTCTTCCGAGACTATCCGTGATCAAGCTATGCGGTAATTCATCACCACTTCCCCCTAAGTAGGTGCTGTAGTCTAGGTCGGTTCCTTCCAGATTAAATTTAGAAAGGGCTATATCGGTACCTGCTAAAGTTCCCGCTCCTGTTCCACCCGCCCAGTCGGCTTGGTAGGCTCCTGTTGTTACGGGGTATCCCGTGCCGAAGGAGGTGCTTCCTGAGTAGAGGTGACCTTCTTGGTCGAAGGTAGCTGAGTAGCCAAAGTTATCGCTGAAAGAGCCCGAATAAGTGCTGAAAATAAGCTCCGGGTCAATGATTAAGTCGTGCTCTGTATTGTATTCACCCAACTCGAAAGAGATGGAAAACCCTTCCAAGTGATAAGAGCACTCTACTTTGAATATTTGGCCGTCAATAATCTGGTAGGCAAAAGGTTCAGACTCGATTACCTTTCCGACCGAAGTGTTCAATTCCAGTGCTCCGTCGCTTTTTAATTTGGGTTTGATCCCGTCATACAAGATTTGAATTTGAGAAGGGTCTCCACCTGGGTTTACAATAAAGTCGTATTTCAAATTCGCTTTAGAATGGATTTTTAAATCAATTTTGTCATAAAGGTTGGAGTAGACTACTTCTTCGTAGGCAAGTGCATTTTTGCCCGATCGGTCTCCCAGATAGTAGGCGTATTTTGTTGGGTAGGCTTTTTCGCCTTTCGGCAAAATTTCATTCACACCCACGAAGTTCATTTGATAAGCGTGGCAGTCTAACTTTTGCGGAGGCGGGATGGGGTTTTCCCCGTGATGGGCTCCAAAAACTTTTGAAACAACCTCGGAATCGTACCGATCAAAAGTGAGCTTCCTGTCTTCCAAGTATAGGTTTCCACCCGCAATTTCTGTTTTGAATTGAACTTTTTCGTTCCATTGTCCTTTGTTCTCTATAAAGCGATGTTGCCCATAGGACAATACACTGAACAAAAAAACGATTGAGAGAAGTAGAAATCGGCGCATGAATATTTTCAAGAGTCGGTTGAAAGTACAAATTTCGCCACAAGATGATGAATTAACCTTTCTCACTCTATCGTTTTCTTAACTTTCGCCTGGTGCGTTTTTTTGATAAATACTACCATATTCTCCAATTGCCCGTAGGAGCCTCTGATGCTGAAATAAAATCGGCTTATCGGACTTTGGCCAAAAAGTACCATCCCGATGTAAGTGGTACGACCGAGACGAGGGCTAGTTTTATCAGAGTAAATGAGGCTTATGAAATACTCATGAAGCGCGATGCTATGGTTCAGGAAGCCATTCAGCGCAGCCGCAGGAAAAATGCTGACCCGAGAAGAAAGAATCCTACACCGAATAACCCTCATTCCAGGGCCTCTTCTCATGCAGATATGAAGTATGAGGAGTTTGTCAAATCTCCTCTGTATCGAACTGCTATGGCTATGGATAGCGCGTTTGACTATGTCTTTTTGATTGCCGGTATTCTGATGGTTTTGGCACCAATAGTTGGATACGTTGCTGATATTATGAAGCCCAAAAAACCGGGAGAAGAAGCTGAGTTTCATTTACTACCCATTTTTTTGGGAATTGGATTCCTTTATGGTCTCTGGTATTTCCTTTTTAAATCAAAACGAATTAAACAAGATCAAGAATGAGCATACGCTACAGAATACTATTACTTCCGATACTATTTCTTTTTGCAACAGCTTCGGCCCACGAAGGAATGTGGGTTCCCAATACTTTGGCAAAACTTGTGATTGACGACATGCACGATGCCGGCTTGAAGCTATCGGCAGAAGAGATTTATTCCATCAATCAGAGTAGCTTAAAAGATGCTATTGTTTTGTTTGGTGGAGGGTGTACTGCCGAAGTCGTCTCTGAGGAAGGGCTTATCCTTACCAATCACCATTGCGGCTATAGCCAAATTCAATACCATTCTTCATTGGAGAATGATTACTTGAAGAACGGATTTTGGGCAATGGAGAGATCGGATGAATTAACAAATCCCGGGCTCACGGCAACTTTTGTAGTTAGGATAGAAGATGTGACTGAGGCCATGATGGGGGCAGCAGGCGCACTTGAGGGTATGGAGAGAAACGCAGCTTTAGCAGCAGAGGCCAAACGATTGGAGCAAAAAGCTACCAACGGCAATCAGTATGGGGCCCAAGTGAAACCTTTTTTCTACGGAAACGCTTATTATATGACCGTTACAGAAACCTTTAAGGATGTGCGTCTGGTTGGGGCCCCACCATCTGCCATTGGAAAGTTTGGGGGCGATACTGATAATTGGGAATGGCCGCGTCATACGGGTGACTTCTCACTGTTTCGGATTTACGCCTCACCCTACAATAAGCCTGCAGATTATTCGGAAGAAAATATTCCTTACAAGCCAAAGGCGAGTTTGGAAATTGACATGAGTGGTGTGGAGCCTGGTGAGTTCACGATGGTTTTTGGATTTCCGGGAACTACTTATCAATACCTGACGAGCGATGCTGTAGATTATGTAACCAATGTGCAGAACCCGGTTCGTTTGGCCATGAGAGAAGCTAGTCTGGGAGTCATTGATGCTGCCATGGAAGCTACTGACGAGAATCGAATTAAGTATGCAGCAAAGCAGTCTCGAATTAGCAATGGATACAAAAAGTGGATTGGTCAGAATATGGGGCTGGAGAGATTCAGAGCGCTGGATAAAAAGAAGGAGCAGGAAGTAGAATTCTTAAAGCGGCTTTCCAAAAGCAATAACAAAGAGTATAGTGACCTCTTGGATAGAGTTTCAGTGCTTTACGCGGAGAACAAAAAATACCAATTGGCAAGAGATTATCTAATTGAATATTTCTACTACGGTCCTGAGTTGATTCGCTTTTCTACCAACTTTAAAAACATCATTGAAAACTACGATAGCTTGGAAACAGCCGATTTAATGGATGGAGAGTTGGAGAAGTTGGCGAAATCCATGGAGAGCTTCTATAAGAACTATGACCCTATAGTAGATCAGGGAATTTTTAGGGCTCAATCTTCGATCTTTGTTACTGGTTGCCCCGAGCAATTGATGAGTCCGACATTGGCCCAAATGGCTGACAAGTCGGGAAACGATTGGCCCGATTTGGCAAATGAAATGTACGAGTCAAGCATCTTCGACAACCAAGAACAATTAGCCGAGCTTCTGGATAAATCGGGAAAAAAGATTTCAAAAACGCTCGCCCAAGATCCGTTTTACTTGATGGCTCAAGAGTTGCTCGATAACTACGATGAACAAGTGAGGAGTGCATATTCACTATTCAAGTTGCAGGAAGATGAGCTGATTTCCTGAAAAGGATTATTGGCCCGATGCCAACAGTACACTTCGATTGACTTACGGTAAGATGGAAGGCTCAGAACCGGCAGATGGAATGGCCTACAAACCATATACGACCTTGGAAGGGATTTATTACAAATACATTCCGGGAGATAAAGAGTTTGATGTTCCTGAAAAGCTGCTCGAACTGTATAACAACCAAGATTATGGTCAATATGCGACCCACGGTGAGCTGCGCGTTTGCATTTTGGGCTCCAACCATACCACCGGTGGAAACTCAGGGAGTCCTGCTTTGAACGCAAAAGGACAATTGGTCGGATTGAACTTCGACCGAACTTGGGAAAGCACAATGAGCGATATCATGTTCAACCCCGAGATTTGCCGCAACATTATGGTAGACGCTAAGTATGTGCTTTTCATCATCGATAAGTTTGCAGGAGCGGGACACTTGGTCGAAGAAATGAAGTTGGTTTATGAGGATGAGTCTATGGTTAAGCCGGAGCCGTCTGAATCAAGCACAGAACCCCTACACGCACAATAATATGTCTGACTGGAAGGAAGAGAACAATAAGCTCATGCGAAAATTTGAATTCAAAAACTTTTCGGAAGCCTTTGCTTTCATGACAAGGGTTGCAATCGAAGCCGAACGCTTGGGACATCATCCGGAATGGAACAACGTTTACAATAAAGTGGAGATAAACTTGAGCACGCACGACGCAGGAAATACCGTGACAGACAAGGATCGAAAACTTGCTGATAGGATTGACAAACTCTTGGATTAGATTGCTTTTCAGGAAGTGATTTTACGAAATCACCCTTTCCGATTCTTCCGATTCAACACAAATGAATCATTTCTCCTAGCCGATTCCGGAGAGTGTAAACATTAAAATCAGTTCGAATAAGTGTTTATTTGACACTTTATAATGAGGATATTTCACTAAATTTTCATTTTTAGTGAAATATTTATTAAAAACAAATTGAAGTAGTACTATTTTAGCGTTTAATTATTTTGCTGTCTAAATTAGCTTGTTCCATCAACCAATCATTTTATGAGTAATACACTATTTGACAAAGTATGGGATTCTCATGTGATCAAGAAAATAGACAAAGGGCCCGATGTTCTTTTTATTGATCGCCATTTAGTTCATGAGGTCACCAGTCCGGTCGCATTCCTAGGCCTCAAAGTAAGAGGGATACCCGTATTATATCCTGAGCGAACTTTCGCAACAGCCGATCATAACACTCCGACGATCAATCAACACCTTCCTGTAAAAGATCCACTTTCGGCCAATCAACTCAAAGCCTTGGAGACCAATGCCGCTGAGCATGGTATTCCTTATTGGGGGTTAGGACATGAGAAGAATGGTATCGTGCACGTGATCGGACCCGAAGCGGGGATTACGCTCCCTGGTGCTACCATAGTTTGCGGAGATTCACATACCTCAACCCACGGTGCTTTTGGTGCTATTGCATTTGGAATAGGAACCTCGGAAGTTGAAATGGTATTGGCTACTCAGTGCATCATGCAGCCGAAGCCAAAGAGCATGCGCATTAACGTGAATGGTAAATTGAGTTTTGGCGTCACGCCTAAAGATGTGGCTCTCTACATTATTTCAAAACTCAGCACATCAGGCGCCACAGGTTATTTTGTAGAATATGCGGGTCAAGTCTTCAGGGATATGACGATGGAAGGCCGCATGACGGTTTGCAACCTGAGCATTGAAATGGGAGCTAGAGGCGGGATGATCGCTCCGGATGAGAAAACCTTTTCTTACATCAACGGGCGAGAGTATGCTCCACAAGAAGATTCATGGGATCGCGCAATGAAATATTGGAAAACACTGCATTCTGATACGGATGCTGTTTTTGATAAAGAGATCAATTTTGAGGCTTCTGATATAGAACCCATGATCACTTATGGTACCAACCCGGGTATGGGTGGTGGGATTTCTAGTGGAATTCCGAAGGCTTCGAGTGTGGAAGGAGGCGTAAGTTCCTATGAGAAATCATTGGCTTACATGGATTTCAAAGAGGGAGAATCTATGATTGATAAGACCATTGACTTTGTATTTTTAGGCAGCTGCACGAATGGCCGAATTGAAGATTTCAGAGCTTTCGCATCGATAGTGAAAGGAAGAAAAAAAGCGCCAAATGTAACGGCATGGTTGGTGCCGGGGTCACATAGGGTAGAAGACGCCATCAAAGAAGAAGGCATTTTGGATATTTTACATCAGGCTGGTTTCGAATTGCGTGAGCCTGGTTGTTCCGCTTGCTTGGCAATGAATGACGATAAAATTCCTCCCGGGAAATATGCCGTAAGTACCTCTAACCGAAATTTTGAAGGCCGTCAAGGTCCTGGTTCCAGAACCCTACTTGCGAGTCCATTGGTTGCGGCCGCCGCTGCAGTGACCGGTAAAGTGACCGATCCGAGAGAGTTAATGAAAGCCGAGATGGCCTAGTAAACTCTCTATTCCCAAAAATTTAACCTACCATCATGGCATACGATAAATTTACTCTATTAGAAAGTACTGCAGTTCCTCTACCTATTGAGAATGTGGATACAGATCAAATTATTCCTGCGCGGTTTTTAAAAGCAACTAAACGGAAAGATTTTGACAAGAATCTTTTCAGGGACTGGCGATATAATTCTGACGGCTCACCAAAAGAGGGTTTTGCACTCAACAACCCAAAGTATAGCGGGAAAATCCTCGTAGGCGGGAAAAACTTTGGTTCGGGTTCTTCACGCGAACACGCCGCTTGGGCCATTTATGATTACGGGTTCAGGTGTGTGGTTTCTAGCTTTTTCGCAGATATTTTTAGAAACAACTGTTTAAATATCGGAGTTCTACCGGTGCAGGTAAGCCCCGAGTTTCTGGAAAAGATGTTCAGCGATATTGAGAAAGATCCAGATTCAAAATTTGAAGTGAGCCTACCCATCCAAAGAATAACGATTGTGAACAGCGGAATTTCTGAAGGGTTCGAAATAACCGATTACAAAAAGGAGAATCTCCTTAATGGATTTGACGATATCGATTATCTGCTGAAACTCGAAGATCAGATCAAAGATTTTGCTTCAAGCACTCCTTTATAACCGAACTTGTGTAGACAATCATGGCACGAACCATTGAAATAATGGATACTACACTACGGGATGGTGAGCAAACACCAGGAGTATCCTTTACCGCCCCTGAGAAGTTGACCTTGGCCAAATTACTTTTGACTAAACTCAAGGTGGATCGTATTGAAATAGCGTCAGCTCGTGTATCTTCAGGAGAGTTTGATGCCGTGAAGAGCATATCTGAGTGGGCTAGAGCGAATGGTTATCTGGAGAGAATCGAGGTATTGACTTTTTTGGATAAAGGAGCGTCGCTAAACTGGATGGTAGAAGCAGGGACTCGTGTGCAAAACCTGCTCACAAAGGGCTCATTGAACCACCTCACGTATCAACTGAGAAAAACGCCTGAACAACATTTTGCCGATGTTGCAGAGATTATTGTTTTAGCGGAAGAAAAAAGGATTGAAACGAATGTGTATTTAGAAGATTGGAGCAACGGTATGCGTAATTCTAAATCATATGTTTATGAGTTATTAGAGTTTTTATCCAAGCAACCTCTTAAGCGCATTATGTTACCAGATACTTTAGGAATTTTGACTCCTGAAGAATCGTATTTGTTTGTAAAAGAAATTAGAGAAACCTATCCATCATTACATTTTGATTTTACTTCATTGGAG
>CAZKXG010000119.1:0-3000 GCA_964556465.1 uncultured Cryomorphaceae bacterium
ATTTGAAACGTCGAACGATATTGATGAGTATTCAGCATTTGCTCCCAACAATATGATGCTTGTTGGGAAGACGGGAAGTTTTGATGATAACAACCTGATGCGTCCTTTCTTGGTATGGCTTAATGCCACAGGTGAGGGAGTGGTGAACTTTTCGCTAGCAGGATCTGACATCGAAGACGGTGAACTATTTGGGATAGAAGTCAACGTTCCACTGGACTTACCCGGAGTGATAACTGCCGGATTGTCAAATTTGGTCGACATCGAAAACATCGATACCTATCGATTTCGGGGAACCATTTTCGGTGCTTGCTTAGAGAGCAATGAAGTGGTGATGAGCTCACCGGGATTTGGTTTCGAAGAAGGAGGTATGAGTGAAATAGACGAAAGCGCTGAAACGGAGCCGTTGTTCACAGGGGATGAACTCAATTGGGAAGAAGTAATTGATTGTCAAGAAACAATCGGATTAAACCCTGACCAAGAGAAGGTTGTGCTAAAAACCTATCCGAACCCAACCGATAGTGAATTCTTAATGGAAGGCTGTATAAATGAACGCTACAGTGTTTATGACGTTCACGGAAAGCTCATTGAACAGGGTATTTATCAGGGGCAACCCATCTCTGTGGATGATTGGAATAAAGGAGTCTATTCCATTCGAACAGATCAATGTGGTACGGCCAAAATAGTTGTCAACCCTTAGGAAGGAGATTACCTTGAATGAATAGGTTGACAGCTAAACCACTTAGTTCACGGTTCTTCGAACCATTCTGATTTCGTCTATCAGCAAATCCCCTGAGTTAATCAATTTGAAACCAAGCTGCTTTATATCAGAGTAGTCTATAGCTAAACCTCTTAGTTCAGTAATGGGAATGTAAACATGTGTCCAAGACTGATTGAATAGGTCTGTATCCGCATATTCTGCGGTGACATCCGTTGCGATATAGTTTCCATTGTAGTCCGTTAAACCAAACCTCAAGTTGAGGTCAGAAGAGGCCTCTCCGCGATTATAGATATAGAATTCAAATGCAAAGTCTTCATAATTCCCTTTGGTAAAGTCGATGGGATTCCACTTGTTCCAGCTGGCCGCGATAAACATCACATCACAATCGCCTGTATCGTTCCACTTGGCACTAATTGCTTTTGTCCCTTTAAAAGCCAGCTCATCAGTAATTTCTACTGTGCGGCAATTATAATCCATTATGCCCCAGCCATTATCGTTAATGAAGGCATCGTCAAAGATGGTAACAGGCATATCCAAAGGATCGGGAAGAACTTCTTCTTCTAACCACGGTTCAACTTCGGGTGCTTCATAGAAAACCAGGCTGATATCGTCGATGAAGACACTTCCCGCTTGTTGAAGTTCAAACTGCAACTGTTTTACGTTGGTGATATCCAGGTTTTCGGTATCCAAGTCGAAATCAGCAAGTGGCACTTCTATTTTTTGCCAAACGGTATCGATAAAGGTTCTTTCAAAATACTTATTGGCAGTATAGCAAAATCCCATTCCACCGCTATAATCTTCGAGGGTAAGGACGATTGGTAAACCAAAGGCACGACCCTCAGTAGTGCGAACGTAGAAGCGAAAGGCGGCATGATCCATAATCTGCGTCAGGTCTTTACCTGCCCAACCATCCCAGCCGATTCCAAAACCGGCAAAAATGCATCCCTCCTCATTTCGATCCCATGAAATTTTGATCGCTTGTGTACCGGAATAAACCACATCTGAGGTGTATTCTGCTCGCTTGCAGACTTCATCTTCTATCCCCCACATATCAGAAGGATTATCGTCGTACACCAATGGTTCAACGACCTTACTGATCATTTCAGGTTTTTTCATTTCGGGAGGCGGTTTCACACCGTCGTAGAGTGTAATCTCTTTAAACTCTACACAGCCACTTAGGAGAAGTGCAAAGCCGAAGAAACCAATAAATGCTATTTTTTTAAAGTTCTCCATTTGCCTAATGATTATAACTCAAGCGGTCCATTTTGAGTGAAAATGACGTAATCAGTTTCAAACCCGACCTCTTCTCTTGGCGAGGGCTGCAGGTTATTCAACGAGATCAGAACAAGTTCTATTCCCACCACTTTTTGCAATTCTTCCTGAGTCACCCCAAAATCGGCGCCTGTGAAGGATTGCAAACGCCAACCGGTATATGTCGGATCAAATTCCAAGGACCGTATAGCATCAGAGCCTTCTTCAAATTCACCGCTATCATTGGAATCGATGATCAATCCTAAAACAACTCTGGTGTAAGGTGTTTCACGACCCTCGACAAATAAGTTGAGGTAAAGGTTTTCGGGAACGGTAGTCGGCACTTGGATATAGGTTTCACCCGTAATACAGGCAAAGATTCGGGCAAGGCCGACAAAGAAATTATCAGTGGGACCTCCGGTTTCATTGTCTGTACCTGCCAAACGGTAAAAGAAATCTCCTTGAGCGGCAGTGATGATGTCGTCTCTTCTTCCTGAATTGGCCAATTCAAACTCAAAATCTCCTAGTTGAATACATGCTCCGGGGTTGTCCTCAAAGTCTGTGACCAAGGTACCTTCGTACACACGAGTGCCCAATACCTCTACCATAAGTGTATCTCCAAATTCAGGCACTTCCGGCACGCTCAATACAACCATACAAGGTTCTTCTCTAAACAGAGGCAAGTCTGTAGTTCCGCCTTCCCAAGTGGCATTATCCGGATCGACAATGAGATCGAAACCCTCAATCGTTTTTACTCCTCCGCTCAACTGGCCCGTAATGGTGATTACCCAGTCTATATTCTTATTGAATCGAGCAGTGAAAGAAACGCTTTGTCCTGCACTAAAATCTACTTGAGCACTGCTGGATTGTAATGAATCTACCAATTCCAGTGGTGCAAATCGATCGAACAAAGATGGCGTTTCAGGTTCTGTATCGTGATCACACGCGGCCAACAAAACGAGAGCGATTGCCAGTGGCAGTATTCTCTTCAATCCAAATTTATTATTCATGGTATTGTTCCTAGTCGTTTC
>CAZKXG010000119.1:3010-11041 GCA_964556465.1 uncultured Cryomorphaceae bacterium
TCCATTACTTAAAATTTCATGGTGTATAAAACAAAGATTTGATTGAGGGTATAGTCTCTGAATGAATCAGAGCGACCTGTTGCATCAAATGATTGGTATTGCAGCGTTAAATAGATTCCCTCTTTAAACGTGTACTTGATACCTCCGGCAAGAAGCGTTTCCGTATCATCATACTCGGTTCTTCCCGGGAAGTCTATGACATCGTTGAATTCATCGATTCTCGGGATATAGTCACTTCCAACCGCATCCAAAATTTTCGCTCCGAACAAGACCTCAAAATCTTCAAAAAGCTCAAGTTCCAAACCTGCTTCGAAGAGGTTCGAGTTCAAGTCTACTTGCTCAACTTCAATCCCGCCTCTGTTCGTACTCTCATATTGGTAACCGAAAGTCACATTGATGTTGTTTTCCCATTTCAGGAATTTGTTCACATTCACGTTTGCCTTGGCTTGGATCAAGAAGAAGTCTTTAAGCTCTTCGGTTCCTTGTCCTCGAATTTCAGACATTACCGCACCATTTAAGCTGGCTTGAACTTTTGAGTTCTCATAATCGGCTCCGTAATTCAAACCACGTCGGTTTGGAGTAGCAGGACCATAAGGAAAAGTATTCGAGAATCGAGGGTCGTATGTCATCAACCTATCAGAAAGTTGATAAGTGTAGATGGCCACGTCGCGGCTAAGATCGAAGAGCGTTGTATTTCTCACATCTTGATCCTGTCCCGTTCTATTATAAAATGTTTTGGCAGCGTCGAAATCTACTCTTTTGCTCTGTGCGCCGATACTAAAGAAATCGGGGCCTACATCAGAAAAGCCTGCATGAACGAAAAGGTCTTTTTCTTTAAAGCGAGCACCTGCGTTTACGGTAGCGAATACGTCATCGGTTGTAAAGAAAGTGGTGGAGTCATTTTTTGACGTCAATATACTTCTACCCATTTCCCCGAAAAGCGAGTATTCCATCTTGTCGGTTTCATAGCCGATCACATTGTACTCAAAGGTGTACACCGTGTTTCGGATACCTGCATTGGCATCACCGGATTGAAGGTCATCGAATGTGTAAGCAATGTTGAATCCCAGATCAGCTTTCGTTCCCGTTTGATCCACGAGCTTTCTCGTTTGCAGTTTCAATTCTCCCCCTGATGACCAGCGGGTGGGAATAGTTAAAAAGTCTGTCCCTCTAACCCGGGCGATAAAACCACGGAGGTCTGCATCCTTGAGTACTTGTGCAAACTTTAATCCGAAGTTCAGGTGGGCACCTTGCATCCGTCGCGAATGCTCATTGGTATAAAACTGCTCGTAATAGATCACGTCTCTTTGCAATTCAAAGGCCGAAGGTTGATTGATTACTCCTTCTTCAGTAGGCACGTAGAATGTAAATGGAGACATCTCAATATCCATATCCCCTACTCGGTACTCTACGCGATTGGCTATAATACCTCTTGCCCATAATTCACGTACTTCTATCGACTGACCTGCACCGAAGAAACCACCAAACTCATTTCTAAGACGAAGAATCGATTGGACTTCCGTTTTTTCATTGGGAGTAGCATTGATCTTGAGGTCCAGCAAAAACTCACCATCGGTCAGTCTTCGAGGCGTTAAGGAGTCATTTTCCAGTACATCACCTTCTATATCGGTTTGGCGCAGGTAAACCCGACCAAGGCCATTAAAGTTGACTCCTTTAAGAAAAGTTTCTGCCTCTTCATCAGATAAGGCTCCTTCGACCTGAGCTTGTCCTTCGATAGCTATCGAAAAGAAAACGGCTACAGCCAAAAGGTATTTTATTAGTATAGAATTCTTCATACCCAACATTAGAAAAAGGTTTTGAGTTCAACGGTTAGTTCTGTTCCACGAAATTTATCATCCTGAAAGCTTCGGTCTTCAAGGCTCATCCATCTATGGCGCACATAGAGTCCTGAGTTTTCGGCTATTTGCCAATCAAAGCCAATACCGATAGCGGTACCCAATTGGTCAAGCGGAAGCTGAGTTACTTCATCCCACTGTGTATCGTTTCCACCTCGAATATTTTCAAGACCAAAATATGCCGTGGCAATAAATTTTGGAATCACTTCATAGTACATGTCCACCTCGTGATATTGTGCATACAAGTATGCATTATCATTGTATACAGGTACTGCCTCGAGTTGTGTTGAAATGGAATTAAACGAACCGATGTAGTTGAAGAATAAGTCTCGATCGAAAAGCGTCGTTTTATACTTGGCTTGAATATCCACCGCCTTGAAGAATTTACGGTTCTGAGCTAAGGCTGTTTCGGGATCTAAATCTGTGGTCTGAACAACTTCAGACACACCTCTGAAAAAAGAAAACTTCCGACTATACGGCCCGAAAACCGTAGGTCCTGTTGCTCCTTCAGGAAATGGATTGTAAACACGAGAGAGTGCCAATCCATTAATTCTGTGTACGAAGCTCAATGCTCGCGCTTCCGTATCTATCTCAGCTGACCATCCGATACCACCGGCCAATGTAAGCTTTCCGTACTCGAGTTCCGTATTGATATTCACCCCTTGCCGGTTGTGTACCAACTGATTTACGAGTGCCATCTGCCCCCCTGCTCCATTGGCGTTTACGGTAAGACCTCGGTCTGCCAGGATTGCATTATTGGAATTTGTCGCGATCTCTCCATTCTCATTGAAGAAGTTCTTGGATATTCTATAGACTTGGAAGTCAATTGGAATGAAGGTGTACTTTTTGGGAATCAAAAACCGCAGCATTAATGCTTCTCCCCACTTCTCTGAGTAGGTAGGACTCTTGTAGGAACCAGCACCGAGCTCACCCGTTACTTTAACGTCCATTACAGAAAGATCTAATGCGAGGGTATGAACCTGATACTGTCGAACCAAATCTTGATCTATACTATCCAGAGCGGTTTGACTCACAAAACCATTGTAAGAGAGCGTTTGCCTTCCTCCGTCAAAGGATTTGGCAATCTTTCCCCCTTGAATAATGGAAGGCAACTGGCGATCTGTACCGGCAAAGCCGGCATATGTTGGAACATTTCCTGCATCCAGTGTGGGAGGGAAGAAACTTTCATTAATTGGGTTCAAGCCGCCGGCTAATCCCCCATTTACTTGAGTTTTACCCCACATCAGGTCAAAAGCCCAATCGCCCGGAAGGCGACCTCCGTTTATAATAAGTCCTTGAAAAGCTTGATTATTCCATCTTAAGTCTCCTGCACTGGTAAGTCCCGACTTGTAATAGTTATCGTATTTCTCAGTGTTGTTGACACCTTCCCAAGGAGTTCTATCAAATATGGTGAAACGGTCCAAGATTTGAAAAACACCCATAGTAAAAGGACTCAAATTGTACCAGTGTATTCCTCCCGCTCTTACACCAAAATTTCCGTGTTGGGTTCTGAAGTTACCGTAGAAATTCAAACCCAAGTTGGTGGAAAACACGTTTCCTTCTATACTTCCGTCGTAGGGAGTAAATATGAATAGTTCTGTTCCGAAGCTGGCCTTTCCATTTGGCCTAGCCACCACAGAGAGGGACAACATAGGCTCCCGATATCCGTCGCCTATACTCAAGGCTTTTTCGAATGGAGCTAAACCCGGATAGGCTTCGGTTATGTTTCGCTGGTAGGCAAATAGCCTGTAGTATCCAAAGGCTGTAAGTTTTTGTGGTCGCTCACGAAGCTTCTTATCCACAAAGAGAGAGTCGTATTGAATCCCGGCAGACTGCTTTAAAAACTGATCCTCAAAACTTCTAATCGCCTCATTGGCCAGAGCCGAGGAATCGGCGGCAGTTCTATCTTGGCCTTTTGCCGTAAGGCTAAAAAGACCAATCAAGAGAATCAATGTACATCTCATACTAGAGAAGTGATTGGGCATCTTACATTTTATTGGTTATTGCTCCCACACGCAACCATTCTTAAAGGCAAGAACTTTATTGGTGTGATGAATACACAATGTTAAATAATTCTTTGACTTAAAAAACTTATAACTCTTACATCAAGCCTACATCTTACCAATTATCACCACATCATTAACACAACATTAATGCATTAGAAAGTCTAAAAACCTGCTGAGATGTGTAAATTGACACCTTAAATAAGATTCAGATGAAAATGTTAAAATCCTTGTTAGCGGCGTTTGCGCTAGTCGTTTTATTTTCAGAATTCTGCTATTCTCAAGTCATAAAAGTAGAAGTAGTAGAAAAAGACGGTAAATGGGAATTGTTGAGAGACGGCGAACCTTACTACATCAAAGGGGTGGGCGGTCAAACCGAAATGGATCGAGCGAAAGCCTACGGAGCTAATTCGGTGAGAACGTGGGGGGCTCATGAGGCCATAGCCGTTTTGGACGAAGCACACGAGAAAGGAATGACCGTTTTATTTGGTCTTTGGGTTGGATGCGAACGTCAAGGTTTTGACTACGATGACTCTCGAGCCGTAGAAGCTCAACTCGCACGTTTCACGGAAGTCGTTCAAGAGTATAAAGATCATCCGGCTATTCTCATGTGGGGAATCGGCAACGAAACGGATTTGTTTTACTCTGACTTTAAAGTCTGGGATGCAATAAACGACATCGCCGAAATGATTCACGAAGTGGATCCAAACCATCCAACAATGACCGTAACAGCCGGCCTTGATGTGGCGGAGGTACAATTGATAAAAGAGCGGGCACCCGCAATAGATGTATACGGCATTAATACTTACGGTGAAATTATAGGCATCGATAATATGCTACGAGCATTCGGATGGGATAAGCCTTACGTTATTACCGAGTGGGGACCTGATGGTCACTGGGAGGTAGCTAAAGTTCCTTGGGGAGCACCAATTGAGCAGACGAGTACCGAGAAGGCTGCGTCATACAAGCTGCGCTACGAGCAAGGTATCCTTCGCGACCCGCAAATGTGCATCGGCTCGTATGTTTTCCTTTGGGGACAAAAGCAAGAGACTACTCCTACTTGGTACGGCCTTTTCTTGGAAGACGGCAAGGAAACGGGAGTAATGGACGAATTGCAATACGGGTGGTCGGGCAAATACCCGGACAACAGATCTCCTCAAATTGAAAATTACCTACTCAATGGTAAAACCAGGTTTGACGGAGTATATCTCGAGAGTGGAAAGGTAGCTACGGCTAAAGTGGAAGCAACGGATGCCGATGGCGATCAATTGACTTACCGATGGGAAATACTTCCTGAAAGTACTGATATTAAAGTGGGTGGGGACAAAGAGTCCAAACCCGAAGCCATTGACATGAAAATAGAAGGCGAACCGAAAGATGGGGAGATTAGTTTCCGCGCCCCAACGAAAGAAGGGCCCTATCGCTTGTTTCTATATGTCTATGACGGAAATGGAAATGCCGCTACCGCAAACTTTCCTTTCTTCAGTGGCGGAGAACTGTAATTAGTGCAGTCACAGGTCAGTTAAGAGAGGTGAACAAATTGAGCTCTAAATCTTGGCTTGCCTCGTTAAACCTCCATGATAAACGAGACCAAGTTCGTATCCGAATCGAGGTTAAGTTTTTTTCTAAGTCGATATCTACTGATTTCTACTCCGCGCACGGAAATATTAAGAAGCGGCGCGATCTCTTTGGTCGCCAAGTTCATTCTTAAATAAGCACATAGCTTCTGATCCTTTGGTGTAAGCTCGGGATATTTTGCGCGTAGATTTTTAAAAAAGTTTTCGTGTACCTGATCGAAATGTGTTTCGAACCGCTCCCAATTTTTATCAAGTCTGACATCATCAGTGATTAATCTTTGGATCTGTTTAACTCTTTTTTTAACCGAGTCATCGCCATCAGCAGCCAGGTCACTCAGATCTTTTTTAATGTTTTGGAGCATCTCGCTTTTTTGAACCAGATGCATTGTCGTTGATGCCAATTCGGCGTTTTTATGACTCACCTCAGCACGCAGTTTTTCATTTCGAAGCCGAATAATCTCATTTTCTGATTGTTCCTTTTCACGTTTGTGCTCTTCCTCTTTTTCGCGAATCGTCAAAATGGACTGTTGTTTCACCTCTTCGGTCTTTTTAGCCTCACGAATAGCGGTAAATCTCACAAGGGTCAGAAGAACCAGAAAGCCTAAAACGACAAAGCCAACCTGCGCAGCAGTAGTCTTGTACCAGGGAGGCATCACTGAAAAACTAAATGAAACAGGCTCAGAAATACGGCCAAAGGCATTCTTAGCTCTTACTTTAAAGGTATAGTCTCCGTGAATGAGGTTACTATATTCTTTTTTTGTTTCGGTAGTCCAATCAGACCAACCGTTATCTTCATCTGATAAGGAATACTGGTAGACTACTTGATTTAGCTTCCCAAAAGTAGGCAGGTTAAAGTGAAAGCGAATATCCCCCTCTTTAGGTGGCAAATTGGTTTCTGCAATGGTATCGGAAGAGTAGTAATCGTAAATCAATGAATCGGAAGTAGTCGTCAGGTAGATTTTCGCAATCCTGAGTGGATATTCAAATTCAGGAGGCTGAGCAGACCTTTTTAGTTTGTATTTGTAGAAACCGCTTTCAACGGGTATAAATGCAGCGTCTTGTGATAGAGTAAAAACATCCTCGAAACCATCTACCAATTCGTCTTGAATCTGATTGAAATAGAGCACTTCTACATCATTGTAAAGTCCTGTTTCCAATATTTCGACGAGTCCAAATTCATTCACTGTAGAAAACCAGATATTACCGAGCTTATCCTCTACGAGTCTTTGAACGCTCCTTTCTTCGCCGAGTAAGGTCGTGAGCTCCTCATGTACTTCAAATTTGTCGGCAGCACCATTAAAACGGAATATTCCTTTCATTGTCGCAAAAACCATTTCGTTTCGAATCTTAGAAACGGTGATGTACAAATCTTCGGGCAATCCATCTGCTACTCCAAACTTCCTCACCTCTTCGAATCGCAAGTTCTCGTAGTCAGGCTTCAGCCTGAATAGACCGCGATAGGCATGAGCCACCCAAATATATCCATCCTCATCTTCCTCAAAGATTCGCGATGACTCGTCAAAACCATCTAGTTTTCCCAGAAACTTCAATGGTACTGCATCCTCATTGGATTCTTGATAGAGGTATAGGCCTCCATAAGTTCCTTGAAGGTAGAAGCCTTCTGCCCCTGTGAGTTCGTGGAATTTCCAAGAACTTCTGACATCAGAGACTTTCGAAATCACATCATTCTTGCTGTAAAGGGCACCACCATCGGCGTTTATAATAAAACCATCGTCCAAGGCTTGCAAGCTCCAGATTTGCCCTTTGGTGTTTTTAACGATCTCAAAATCGTCTTCACCTGTTTTTGCTCGGTACAATCCCAAATTTGTACCAAAATAATACGAATCATTGTGGAGCAGCGCGGCATACCCCGTTCCTTCTAATCCATTGATTTGATTGATATGACTGAAAGGTGAATTAATCTCCAAATAGGCTATTCCATTATCCAAGCCCATCCAGATATTCTCTGATCGGTCTTGGTAAAGTGAAAGCAAAGTATTGTTGGACAGGCCGGATTCTGCATTGTAATGCTCGAGAATCTCACCTGATTCATTGATAATTATCAGACCATTTTGGGTGGTACCGATGGCAATTGTTCCATTGAGCAGTCGAATTGACACATACTCCTTAAACTCTTTAGTGAACTCTTGAGCCTCACCTTCAAAAGCCTCTATCCCATCTCCATCAAAACGAAATATCTCTCCCTCTTGTGTAAAAAATAAATAATCGCCCTCAGAAAGAGGCAACATCGAAGCAATCCTTCGATCATCGATTCTCGGATCGCTAAAAAACGGAACGAGGGAATTATTTTCGAAAAGTAACAGACCGGTTCCTATCTCTTGAACACAGAGTTGACTCTTATAGAGGAAGAAATTTTCGAAGCGCTCTCCATTGGGTAAGAGTACTTCACAATCACCATTACTAATTAGGAAAATAGCTTTCTCCGTACAAAAATAAGTCGTGTCACCTTTATCAAAAATTTCCCAAACATCCTCAAAATCAGAATGCTCTTCGGGAACCAACTGCTTAAGGCTATGATAATTATTGGCAGAAACCATTCCGTTAGAGAAGTAGCCAAATTCATTTTGACCACCT
>CAZKXG010000120.1:0-10995 GCA_964556465.1 uncultured Cryomorphaceae bacterium
CTGAGTTTGGAATTAATCCCGGATCAGAACAAGTGAGATTCACCATCGAAAGAGATGGTTTCATCGATACGTTCGAAAAATTGGGCGCAAACATTTTCACCAACGCCTGCGGACCTTGCATAGGTCAATGGGCAAGGACGGGTGCAGAAAAGGGCGAAAAGAATTCTATCATCCACTCGTTTAACAGAAACTTCTCAAAAAGAGCAGACGGAAACCCAAATACACATGCCTTTGTAGCTTCTCCGGAAATGGTTGCGGCTATCGCAATTTCGGGTGACTTGACCTTCAACCCCATTACCGACACTTTGATCAATGACAAAGGCGAAGAGGTAAAACTAGCCGAGCCATCGGGTTTTGAGCTGCCTCCAAAAGGTTTTGACGTAGAAGATGCAGGCTTTAAAGCTCCTGCAAAAGACGGCAGTGAAGTGGACATTATCGTTTCTGAAGATTCAAAGAGACTTCAATTGCTTTCTCCTTTTTCTCCATGGGATGGAAAGAACATAGAAGGCATGAAGCTTTTAATCAAAGCGTTTGGAAAATGTACAACAGACCATATTTCGATGGCGGGTCCTTGGTTGCGATTCCGTGGTCATCTGGATAACATCTCAAACAACACCCTGACCGGAGCAGTAAATGCATTCAATAAAGAAACCGACAAGGTGAAAAATCAACTCACCGGCGAGTACGGTGCTGTGCCTGATACAGCTCGTGCATACAAAGCTGCTGGAATTTCATCCATTGTTGTAGGAGACCACAACTATGGTGAAGGTTCTTCAAGAGAGCACGCTGCGATGCAGCCACGTCATTTGGGAGTCATGATTGTTCTGGTAAAGTCATTCGCTCGAATCCATGAGACCAATCTCAAGAAACAAGGTATGCTCGGTTTGACGTTTGCCAACGAAGCAGATTATGACAAAGTTCAAGAAGATGACACCATTGATACCGTGGACTTGGATCAATTTGCACCTGATCGTCCGATAAAACTTCGGTTGAGACATGCAGACGGTTCTGAAGAAACCATTATGGCGAATCACACTTATAATGAAAATCAAATAGAGTGGTTTAAAGCCGGGTCAGCCCTGAACTTGATAAAAATGCAAGAAGCTCAGAGTTAATCGGGTATATTTCCTCTATTAAAATTCCAAAGCCATCGTTTCATACGATGGCTTTTTTGATACCAATTGTATCTACTGCCCTTGTCAAGGCTCATCTAATCACAAAATTTACAATTTGAATATCAACGTATTAACACAATTATTGTATACAATGTGATAAAAGTCAGTTTGCAATTGAATATCCATAACTAAATTCGCCCCGAAACAATAAACCATAAAACAATGAAAAAGGTATTTAGTCTATTGGCACTCGTTGCTGCTTTTACTTTTGCTATGAACAATGCGAATGCTCAGGAGAGCTTCGGTTCAGCAGGTCTTGAAATAGCAATTCCTCTTGGAGACTGGGCGGATGCAGGTGTGAATTTCGGAATCGGTGGATCGGGAACCTACGAAATCGGTCTATCTGATAATTTTGCAGTACTCGCTCATGCAGGAGTAATTTTTTATGCCACTGATGACATTGAGGTACCTGTGATCAATCCTGATTTTACGATTGGAACAGAGACCCTGGATTACAGCGTAACCCAGATTCCACTGCAAGTAGGTGGACGTTACTACTTATCTGAACAAAAAGAAGGACTATTCCTATCTGCACTTCTTGGTTTTCACATTACCAGTGTGAGCATTGGAGATGAATCCGACAGTTCTACTGACTTCAGTATTGCTCCTGAAGTAGGTTACTTCGTCACTGAGGCGATTTCAGTTGGTTTGAAATACCAAATCGTTACCGGTGATGACGCGAATGCCGATTATTTAGGTATACGAGCCGCTTACAACTTCTAAAAAATCAATACACTATTTTAAAAACCGCACTGTTATCCCAGTGCGGTTTTTTTGTTTGGAGGGAAACCTACGCAATGCTTTGCCTGTTTTGATTGACGTAAAACCCTTTGACAGGTATAGAATTATAGATGTTTTTTGACTTGTTAATTCCTATCTGTTTTATATTCTTCGGTGATCGATCTATATTTAAAATTCTAAACGGTTTAATGCGGTTTGTCTTTTCTCTTCTTCTTACCCTTATCTCGCTAGGCATATATGCTCAGGACTCAGATTTTGAGGAAAGGAAATACACGAAAGAAAAAAAGCTCAACTCCCTGTTCACCGTAGAGTTCAACATGGCCTTCGGCATTCTCGATGTAGAGAGTGTAACTATGGCGGGACTGCAAACTTCTTATGGAATAGAACTAGGGGATCAATTAACAGTTGGCGCGGGCACCGGCTTACATCTTTACGAATCAGAACGGTTTCTTCCATTATTTGGCGAGTTCAGGTATTTGCCGGGAAATGGCTCCACCAGAATTATGCTGGGTGGTTCAATAGGCGCCTACTACGGAGGTGACGATAACAGCTGGGATCGCTACATTAATCCATTCATGGGGTTTTCCAATCAGGCTTTTGAGAATATTCATTTCACCGTATCCCTTGGAATAACTTATAAAGAATACCAAGTACCTAATGAGCCTGTGAGGCTACCCGGTGGCGGCTTTTCCAATATTGCGGGTACAAGAGAAGTGATCGGACGATTCTTTTCCGTTCGGTTTGGTTGCCGGTTTTAAGTCTTGTCTCTGGAAATCGATTATTTTTGGCGCTTCTAACAATGACGACACTTAAAAACGATTTACTACTCAGAGCTGCACGCGGCGAAAAAACGGAAAGAACACCCGTTTGGTTAATGAGGCAAGCAGGAAGAATTCTGCCCGAATACCGAGCCGTCAGGTCCAGCCTTTCAGGATTTAAGGAATTGGTAGAGACACCCGAGCGGGCTGCTGAAGTGACTATACAACCCGTTGATATCCTTGATGTAGATGCAGCGATCATCTTTTCCGATATTTTGGTTATCCCCGAAGCCATGGGCCTTCCGTATGAAATGGTGGAAAAAAAAGGACCCATTTTCAGAAATACGATCGCCTCAAAAGCTGACTTTGACAAAATCAAGGTCTCTGACCCTGCAGAGCTCTCCTATGTTTACGATGCCATAAACCTTACGGTAAAAGAATTAGACGGACGTGTTCCCTTGATCGGTTTTGCAGGAGCACCATTTACCATTTTCTGCTACATGGTAGAAGGAAGCGGCTCCAAGACATTTTCTAAAGCGAGAGCTATGCTCTACTCCGAGCCTGAGCTTGCCAATAAATTGATGCAAATGATTACCGACTCTACCATCGCTTATTTGAAAGGTCAGGTAGATGCCGGTGCTAATCTCCTTCAGATATTTGATTCTTGGGCAAGCGTACTAAGTCCTGAGCGCTACAAGAGTTTTGCCTTGCCTTACATGAAGCAGATAACGGATGCATTGAACGGCCTCGTTCCAATTACCTTATTTGCCAAGGGGGCTAATTTCAGTATATCTGATTTAGCCAAACTCCAATGCAATACCATCGGATTGGACTGGAACGTACCAATCGAATTTGCTAAAGCAAAATCGCACGGCAAAACACTCCAAGGCAACTTAGACCCTGCCGTACTCTATTCGTCCGGCAAGGATATTGTAAAACACACTTCAACTATGATGGCAGCATTCGGCAGTCATCCGCATATTGCCAATCTCGGTCACGGAGTATATCCTGACATGAAACCCGAGGCAGTTCGAACCTTTATAAATACCGTAAAAGAATATCGACATGAATAAATTCAATATTAGTCTGCTTTTTGCCCTAATGGCTATTGCCAATATGAGCATGGCTCAGGATGAAATAGAACAAGAAGAGGATAAAGATAACCTGGTGCCCAACTGGAGTTTTGAAACCATAGTAGAAGATGAAGATCTCCGCAGATACGACGAATTCAATCTGGCTGAGGGATGGTACGATCCGACTTCTGCCCTATCGGAGTTGTTTTCCAGCCAAACCAGAAGTCGATATGTAAAGGCTCCAGACAACATGTATGGTACAGAAATGCCATTCGACGGAGAAAACTATGCAGGGATACACGCCTACAGTCCTCGAAGCCGTGAGCCAAGGACCTACATAGGCGTGCAACTCAAAGAAAAAATGGATGAGAACGCTCTCTATTGCATTAAATTCAGAGCTTCATTGGCAGAAAGAAGTCTTTATGCTGCAAATAATTTGGGAGTAGTGATATCGAGCAAAGAAGTCTCCAAAAAAGGAGAAACGTCGATCACAAGGGATGATGCAATCTTGACTGATAAGAATGAAGTTGTAACCATCTCTGAAGGCTGGTGGGAATACTGCAAGCGCTACAATGCCAAAGGTGGTGAGCGCTACTTGGCAATTGGAAACTTTTCAAGCGACGAAAAAACCGCTTACGAAACGATGGAAGTATCTTCTGAATACGAAGACGGAAGCGAACCGGCAGCTTACTATTACATTGATGCGGTTGAGGTACGAGAAGTTGAAGCAACGGAAAATTGTGGATGTAGTAACACCAAGATTCCCGAGAGCAAGATCATCTACTCTGCGAGCGTTCAAATTCCTGATGACATGCCGATGGGAGAAAAAGTGGAGGCGATCGATGCTTATTTTTACCAATACAAGGATGAATTGGTTTCTTCTGCAAAGCGCACAGTTGATGAGATTATAGCGCTTATGGAAGCAAATCCGGCGATGCGTGTTGAAGTAATCGGTCACTCTGATAAGGAGGAGGTCGAACTGGCGAAGAGTGAAATGAGTTTGAAATCTCTTGCAGAGAACAGAGCAAAAAATACGAGAGAATATATGGCTGAAAAAGGAGTAGATCGAAGTAGAATTATCACAAAGTCTATGGATGACAAGCAGCCTGTCTCTGCTATGACAACTCCGCTTTCACTAGCTAAAAATCGAAGAGTAGAGTTTAAAATTGTATTTTAATTGACCTTGTCAATGGTAAAGAAGAGCGCTCTTCGAAGCGCTTTTCTTTTGCTTTATCTTCACTTAATGAAGTGGTGGTTTGCTTTTTATTTCATTTTTATTGGCTTTTCGGGCTATAGCCAAAACCTCATCCCCAACCCCGGATTTGAAGAGGTATTTACTGAACTCGAGTACCAATGGGTGCAACCTCAAGGGCCATATTATCATTACGAAAAAGCTGACTCGAGTAGTCTTCAAAACGCTCACAGCGGTGATTACGTAAACGGCCTTTGCATGTATAATAATCGTGAGAATGAATTTCTGCATGTAAAGCTTCTCGAACCCTTGGAAAAAGGGATTTCCTATCAATTGCAATTTCAAGCGCGGCTCATGAGGGCCAAATGTTTTAATGATCAAATTCAGAAATTGATAGGAGTACATTTTGGGAAAAAACGATTGGATACGCATATACCGGGAGATCTCTATTTAGATCCACAGATCAACCTTCAACTTCCCGATAGTGGACGTTTTGAATGGTTTGAACTAAAAGGAATTTACATAGCCCGAGGTGGAGAGAAATACCTCACACTTGGCTACTTTGCCGCAACTCAAACCGAAGAAATCAGACGTGCGGACAATGAAATGAAAATTCCTGAAATAGAAGAAGATTCGAACAAGACTGAATTGGATAACAGCTGGTTATACCTTCCTCCTGACGAGCAAAAAAAATACATCAAGGCCCAAAAGAAAAAATCCAAGAAATTAAAGAAAGGAGAGAAAAGCACCGAGCCGATACCCGACTTTTCAAAGCCAGAGGCGGCTTGGCAAAACTTTCCCGAGGTTGGAAGAGACCCGAATTCCTTGTATTTCATGGTTCGCTATTACTTTGACGACTTCTGTTTAGCCCGAATTGACCAAAGTGAAGAAATAGATTGCGCACCTTCCACTCCGCCCGTAATTCTTGAAAAAGGCAAAAGCATCGCCTTGCGCAATGTATTTTTCGAAACGAATGAAGACAAACTCTTAGACGAATCATTGGTCCAACTGAATGCCTTGAATAGAATTCTTCAAGACTACCCTGACATGATTATTGAGCTTCGTGGATACACAGATGACCGTGGTGAAGACGAGTATAATTTGAGTCTAAGCCAAAGGCGCGCCGAGTCTGTTAAGACCTGGCTTCTCGAACATGGGGTTAATGAAAGCAGAATAAGGGCCAAAGGATTTGGGGAAAAAGACCCCATTGAAACCAATACTACGGAGGCGGGTAGAACTCGAAACAGAAGAGTTGAGTTTTTCATTGTGAATATGTGAGTTTGAGAATGTAGCTGCTGTTCAATTGATTTTTATATTTTTCACAAATGCAAATGGCCGAAGGGGCGCTTAAGAGCGCTATAACCAAAGATGACGAGAAAACAATAAATGGATGGGCCATGTACGACTGGGCCAATTCGGTCTATTCCCTTGTCATCACTTCGTCTATTTTCCCCATTTTTTTTGAAAACAATACCACCTCTGAAGTTGAGCTATTTGGTCGTACATTTAAAAACACGGCGCTTTATTCCTACACTCTTTCCGCATCTTTCCTGATTGTCGCATTGATCTCGCCTCTACTCTCGGGTATAGCCGATTATTCAGGTCAGAAAAAGCGTTTTATGCAGTTCTTCTGCTATCTAGGAGGCCTGGCCTGTGTCGGCCTTTTCTTCTTTGATTCAAATTTTCTGGGTTTTGGCTTGCTAATGACCATGATGGCAGGAATCGGTTATTCAGGGAGTCAAGTTTTCTACAATGCCTACTTACCTGAAATAGCGTCTATCGGCCGACAAGACAGCGTGAGCGCTAAAGGCTTTTCGCTAGGATATATCGGCAGCATCATACTTCTTATCGTTAATCTATTCATGATTATGAATCCCGAAGTATTCGGTTTTAGCGATGGAGATATGCCGGCCCGTGTTTCATTTGCAATGGTTGGTATTTGGTGGATAGGCTTTGCACAAGTGACTTTCAGCCGCTTACCCGGCAACGTGTACGGTAAAAAAGTAAAAGGGGAGTATCTCTACCGTGGTTATGTGGAATTAAGAAAGGTTTGGAACGAGCTTAAAAAAACCACCAGACTGAAGCGCTATCTGATTTCATTTTTTGTGTTCAATATGGGGGTCCAAACTGTGATGTACATGGCAGTAGGATTTGCTAAAAATGAGATTGCTGGAATGCCCGATGAGGGATTAATCATCAGCATTCTCATTATCCAATTCATAGCGATAATCGGCGCCTACTTTCACTCCTGGCTGAGCTCCAAATACGGCAATCTAAAAGCTCTGCTAACAGCTGTAACCATCTGGATAGGAATATGCGTGATGGCCTTCAAAATCACTACACCTGTAGAATTTTATATTCTTGCAGGAATAGTGGGATTTGTAATGGGAGGAATTCAAGCTTTAAGCCGCAGCACTTACTCAAAGTTCTTACCTCAAACCACGTTGGACCATGCTTCATATTTCAGCTTCTACGATGTTTCTGACAAGGTAGGGACCGTAGTCGGAACGCTGGCTTTCGGATTAATCTTTGAATTAACAGGCAATCTTCGCCATTCCGTATTGGCGATTGGAGCCATCTTTGTAGTTGGTATTATTTTTCTTCTGGCAGTGCCGAGAGAAGAATCTATTCAATCATAATTTTCTTCATCTGCGCTGATTCTCCTCCTACAGCTCGAACCAAATAAATTCCTGCTGCCAATCCGGTCGTATTCCATTCCAATCGCAACTCTTGGTCTGCTAATACAGCACCCGAATATAAATTCATCAAAACACGTCCATTCAAATCCAAAAGTTGCACTTGATAATCTCCTTTCAACTCAGGCGCAAAGAGTATGGACGCATTTGAACCAGAAGTATATTGGGTAAGGCTAGAGGCACAGCTTTGAACTGTAATCGTGAGCGTATTAGACACATCCAAACATCCTTGGATATTCTGTGGATCTACCTCGCCAAGATTAACACCATTTGCAAAAGAAACATGAACGACGCGATAAACACCTGAACCAAAATTATCAAAGTTGAAGTCCGGGCTATTCGCTGATGAGATGACTTCGGAAAAATCGGAGTTGAGAACTGCCCATCTTGAATTTGATCCTTCGGCACCGCTCAAGTCAAAATTTATAACGGATGGCTGACCATCGTCACCACATACCTGTGTCGACTCATTGGCTAAAATCACTCCACCTTCTACCCTATTCACGCTGAAAAAGATACTATTTGAAAGAGCGTAACACCCTTGTAGCTCTGATGCATTGGATACAGATGGATTAACCCCTTGAGCATAGGTCATATGCTTTATTCTATAGGTTCCTGAAGGCAGATTATTGACGTTAAAAGTTCCAGATTGGGAGGAACCCATCACGTTGTTTGTTTGATCTACAATACCAAAAACACTTGCAAAACCACTGTTTCCCTGAACATCTACCTCTATTAAATCAGGTGAATTGTCCCCTGAACAAAGATTTGAAAGAGGACTAGAAGTAGAGATGGTTCCTGCTACCACATCACAAACGTTATCAGGTACCAAAGCAACATTCAGTAGGGTCGATTCATCATTTGCAATACTTACGTTGATGGTTTGCGACTGGTATCCATCGGCAGAAAAGGTGACGTCGTACGAACCTTCGTGCAAATACCGGTGATAATTCCCATTTGGCAATCGTGAATAAACATCGGAATTCTCCATGTCATGGTTGAAGATGTAGACATTGGCGACAATAGGCTCGCCAGTGTTTGCGTCGGTGACGATACCCCTTAACCCGAAAAGAGATTGCTCCATATAGTTGTAAAGGGCATCCTTATTGTAGCTCCAAAAATTGTCGAATTGAGAAGTAGAGAGTAATTTCTGATCGCTCAATTCCAAAGTCAATTCTCGACCACGATGAAAATAGGTCATAAAGTCTTGACGACCTCCAGCCACAGAATACCAAGCATATCCGTTCGTTATTCCATTGTCGAGAAAATTGAAATAGCCCAATGGAGAATTCTCCTGAGCGGTATCAGCGTACTGCCGACAAACGTGTACCCACCAATCATCATCTGCATGCAGAAATGACCAAGTATCCCAAGGATAATTTGCTACTTCCACTCCCCCATGCATATTACTGCTCATATCGAAATGAACATCTTCTGCTAGCTGCATGAATGCTATTGTCTCGTCCTGATAGGGATTGCCATCAGGGTTCGCACCGTCGTCGGGGTCAAGGTAATTTCGATTAAGATCGACAAAATTAGAATTCGTTCTCCTCGCCCCGTTTAATGTATTGTTTCCCCATGCATAAGTACCGTCCGGATTTGCCAAAGGATTTATCCATATCTCCACGTTATCAACGAGATTCGCTATTTCAGCATCAGACGAATAATTGCAAAGAATATCTTGAATCATTCGCATCATCAACATATAACCGGCAGTTTCATCTCCATGAATACTAGAGGTATAGAGAAATCGAGGTTCATCTTCGACTTCGTCCGGGTTATCCGAAATTACCACTGCCAACAGCTTTCTCCCACTCGGTAGCGTTTCTATTTCTTCATAGCGGCATATTTCAGGGTAGTCAACTGCAAAATCGAACATCATTTGCTCGTATAAGTCATAAGATGGGTATCCCGTCAAAAAAGAACCGCAGTCCGTGCTCTTTGCTTGATTGTATGTTTTTAGATCAATCACTTCCGCATCTACTGCTTTATTGGGGTGATCCAAAACGGTATAATCAACGCTTAAGTCAATGAAATCTTGAAGTTTTGGAAGAGTTACAATTGCTTGAAAAGTCTCTTCATCAGAAAAGTGCTCATCGATGTAAAGTACATTCTCTAATTTCTCTAAATCCTTAATATCCGATTTGAGGATTGAGATATGAGCTTCACCATTGTAAAGAACTGCTTGATCTATTGACCTCTGAGAAAAAAGCGTTGCGGGTACAAGGAATAGAAATAGAAGTATTCGTTTAAGCATGGACTAGTATTAGAATCTAAAAGTAGAGCTAATTTTCACACCTGTCCAATAAAAAACCCCGTCTCAAAACATTTGAGACGGGGTTATCAAAGATTAATTAATCAGCTTAATCTACAACCATCAACTTCTTGGTCACTTGGTGTGAGCCGTTAGTAATTCTGTAGATATAGATACCGTTTTCGAATGTGCTTGTATTCACATTCACTCGGTATTCCAATCCTGACTTCACTTCTTGATTAAAGAGTGATTCTAATGGTCTACCTGACAAGTCAAATAGGTCAACCTGAGTCCGTACATTTTCTACAGGCTCGAAAGTAATCACTGCGTTATCAACAGAAGGGTTAGGGAATACTTGAGATGGGAAAGACAGTAATTCGTCTGCAACTGCAATCGCTACTGTTTCGTCTTCTCCCGTGCATCCACCTGCTAAATCTCCATTGAACAATGGGAGATCTATGTCATAGGTTGCCACAACTTCCTGAGTAGATAAGCTCACTTCTTTTAGCAAGCTATTTCCATCTCCATCCGCCAGAAGCACATTTCCATTCTCTAGTACTGCTGCACCATTGATTTCAGGAACATCAACACTGAAAGCACCATTGCCCGGATCCAGAACTCTTGTGAAGGTTCCGTTATTACGGGTAATAATCCAAAGCTCTTCAGCTCCTTCTTCACCCGTCGGTGCGAAAATCAAGTCTCCACCATTCACATTGATACCTGAAGCAACATTTGTGGCTTCTCCCGTTACAGGATCACATTCCCACACGTTGTTTCCTGCACCTGCGATGAAGAGTTGATTGTCAGGACCAACTACAGCAGCAGGGAAGCTAGACAAGTTAGACTCGTTTGCTCCATTAAAGATATTCACATTGTTAGTGATTAACCCTGACTCCACATTGTAAGTGAGAACATTGCTTCCACCCACCATATAGATTTCAGAACCGTCATTGGACAAACCAATATGTGTACTTCCCAAGTCTTCCAACAAAGTAGTGTAGGTCGCATTTCCTAATGGGTCTAGCTCAACCTGTAGTAGGCTGTAGTCGCTAGTTCCCTCAGGATTGTGCGCGTAGTACAAACGATAGCTACAAGGCTCGATACCG
>CAZKXG010000121.1:0-7898 GCA_964556465.1 uncultured Cryomorphaceae bacterium
TCGAGAATTGCCCGAAAATGTTGGTCTGCCATGGACTCAAATGCCCAATTACCTCGAGCGCATACCTAGTTTCAGTGATGGGCGTGGTATGAATCCTCTCTTACAGAATTATTGGATGACCATCCATCCACCCACCTTATTTTTAGGATATGCTTCTACTCTGTACCCATTCGCTTTTGCCATCGCGGGATTAGCTTCGGGCAGGTTGAAGGAATGGATAAGGCCTGCCATTCCATGGGCTTTTTTCAGCGTGTCCGTTTTGGGTATCGGTATTTTAATGGGCGGAGCCTGGGCTTACGAAGCACTGAGCTTCGGAGGTTTTTGGGCTTGGGACCCTGTTGAAAACGCATCACTTATTCCATGGCTTACACTGGTAGGTGCCGCTCATGTTATGGTGGTCAACCAAAGAAAAAACAGATCTCAATACACAGCTTTGTTTCTAACACTTATCACCACGATATTGGTGATGTACGCCTCATTTTTAGTACATTCAGGTGTGTTGGGAGATACTTCGGTTCACTCTTTCACCGATGATGGCTTGATGAAACAGCACTTATTTATTCTACTGTTTCTGGTTGCATTGCCTGCAACGTTGATGTTATTTGAGACTCGTCTACGACTTGTCTACCTTGGTGGAATAGCCGTGCTGATTATTGCAGGATGGGCCTTTGAATTGAAAGTTGCAGCCATCGTTGCTTTCTTGATCATGTCGGTAGTCATGCCTATTCTCGCCTACAAAAAATTCTTCGTCAAGCCTGAAAAAGAGGAGCCGCTTTGGAGTCGGGAATTTTGGATTTTCATCGGATCAATGGTATTACTCCTTTCAGCGGCACAGATTGCTTTAGAAACATCCAAGCCTATTTGGAATATCCTCGCCGAGCCTTTTGCAGGGCCCCTAATGGATATCTACTCCATTACAAATATCGAAGGATTGAAATCGCTGGCCGAAGGAAAGCTAGCTCCGAACAGCGATCGGATCAATCACTTCAATAAGTGGCAGATTCCATTTGCTTTTGTGATCACGTTCCTCATTGCATTCACTCAATTTTTGCGATACGGCAAGAGCAATTTCAAGCAGTTTGGAAAGAAGATTCTATTGAGTCTTTCCGTGTCGCTAATCATTACGTTGGCTGCGGCGACTCAGCTAAGCTACGACGGCGATGAGTTTATTCTATTGATTCTCTTTTTTACCACTGTTTTTGCCGTATTGGCTAATTTGGATTATGCCATTCGTATCCTCAGAGGCAAGTTCAATGCTTCCGGAGCAAGCGTTGCTCATATTGGTTTTGGATTGGTTCTCTTAGGCGCTTTGATCTCAACTTCCCGCAGCGAAAAGATTTCTGAGAATGCTTCGCGCTTTGACATTGAGCAGCTCAGCAATGACTTCAATAACAATGAGGATGTTTTGCTTTTCAAGGAAGACACCATCATGATGGGTGGTTATTTTGTTAGTTACAAAGAGCGAAATAAACAGGGACTCAACGTTTACTACAAGGTGGAGTACTTTGACGCCAAGCCTATTGCCTATAATGAAGGTGATCATGTGATAGCTCGCGGAGTGGTAATGCGCGCCAAGGATAATCACGTTCCCGGCCCTGACTTCATCCTCGACCAAAAAGATCATTGGGAAGTAGTACAAGATCCGCGAGGCATGATGCTGGATTCCATTCCGCGATGGACACAGTATCGGCCCGGTGATAAATTGTTTGATCTGAATCCGAGAATTCAGCTTAATCCGGAGTTTGGAAATGTAGCAGAGCCATCAACGAAGCGGTATTGGAACAAAGATATTTATACGCATATACGATGGGCTGAACTAGAAGTAGATACTGATGCAACAGGGTTCCGCGCTGCGACTGAGCTGAAATTGGGTGTTGGAGATACCGCTTTGGTTGGTTCTAACTCCGTACGGCTGAATCAGCTGTCTGTTGTAAAAGACGAGGAGAGAGAGAAATACCGCATTGCTCCGAATGATTTGGCTGTAAAGGCACGAATCGGAATAAAAACGTCGGAGGGGGAAGTATATGAAGTTGAGCCCCTCTACATTCTTCGCGATTCCATTCTGCCTGTTCCCGATCCTGTGATTCAGGACGAGTCAGGAGTTCGAGTGAATTTTGATAAGATTGATCCCGTTACCGGAAAACATACCTTCTTCGTAGCTGAACGTTTTTCAAACAGGAAGGAATTTATCGTGATGCAGGCCATTCAATTCCCAATGATCAATATCTTGTGGATCGGCTGTATTATCATGTTTTTAGGAACAGTAATGGCGATTCGTCACCGAATAAAGCTTTCGAAAAGAAGTAAAAAGGCATGAGTCATTTTGAATCTATCGTACTAATAGGAACCGGAAGAGTGGCCCATCAGCTTGGTGCAGCTTTGCACGACCATGGTGTGAACATAATAGGCGTTTACGGAAGAAAATCAGCTGGAGCTGAAAAACTGGCTGAAAAGCTAGACTCAAGAATCATAGACAATTTGTCTGATCTCATTCAAGCTGATTTGATCTTGCTAACAGTTTCTGATGATGCCGTTTCGGAAGTAGCAAGCCAATTGAATTCGAGAAATAAAGGTCTTGTAGCCCACACATCGGGAGCGGTTCCACTCTCTGCTTTGGAAGGTGTACAGAGAAAGGCAGTTTTCTATCCTTTGCAAAGCTTCTCTCTTGACAAGCACATTGTTTGGGAAAACGTTCCCTTTTGCCTTGAGGCAGAAAGTGATGAAGACCTAAACGGATTGGGCGAACTTGCTGAATTGCTTTCGCAACGAATCCACGTTTTGTCTAGCGATCAGCGCAAGAGCCTGCACTTGGCTGCCGTCTTCGCCAATAACTTCGCTAACCTAATGTTTGAGCTTTCGGAAGATCTGTTGGCGAAAGCCGAAATTGACCGCAGCATATTGCACCCTCTTATTTTGGAAACAGCCAACAAGGTGCTGATGCAATCGGCAAGGGATTCTCAAACAGGCCCTGCAGCCAGAGGTGATAAACAGACAATTGAAATGCACAGAGCCCTCTTGGGTGAAGGCAATTCCTACCGCGATATTTACGATCGACTTACCAACGAAATTTACAATCGCACCCATGAGCAAGAGCTATAAGCAGCGTCTTCACGAGATTACTACGCTGATTTTTGATGTAGATGGTGTTTTTACTGATGGAATGGTATTGGTAATGCCCGACGGGCAATTCGTAAGAAGGATGAATTCCAAGGATAGCTATGCTATTCAATTCGCTGTTAAAAAGGGGTTGCGTATTGCCATCATTACGGGTGGAAACTCCTTGGCAGTGAGGGATGGACTGCATAGTTTGGGAGTAAAACACATTTTTCTTCAAAGCCGAAATAAAGAGGAAGTCTTTGATACCTTTGTCGAAAAGCAGGGCATCACTGCGGATGAAGTACTTTATATGGGGGATGATATTCCCGACTATAGAGTAATGGAGAAGGCTGGTTTGGCCACTTGTCCGGCAGACGCATCGGAAGAAATAAAGAGCATTAGCGATTATGTTTCGGTGAAGAAAGGCGGACACGGTTGTGTGAGAGATATCATCGAGCAAACTTTGAAGATTCAAGGAAAATGGTTCGATGAGGATGCCCTCGAATGGTAAGTCATGCAAGCATTTCTGCAATTTTTGCGCCTCACACGTCCGCTGAATCTTTTCATTATAGCACTCACCATGGTGCTGATGAGGTATTTTGTCCTTCGACCCTTAGTAGAAGTTAATGGTTATGAGCTGCAGCTCAGTTTTTGGCAGTTTCTGATATTGGTGGTCAGTACCGTTCTCATCGCGGCTGCCGGAAATATCATAAATGACTATTTCGATCAGCGCACCGACCGCGTAAACAAGCCAAAGGATATTATAGTAGGAGTCCATGTGAAGCGCCGGGTTGCCATGTTTGTGCATCAGTTTTTCAATTTGATTGGCTTGGCAATGGCGGTTTATCTCGCTTACTCCGTTGGCATGTGGAAGCTTAGCATAGTGAGTTTTTTTGCTGCCGCTACATTGTGGTTCTATAGCGTTCAATTCAAGCGTGACTTAATCATCGGAAATGTGCTGATCGCCCTTCTGGCGGGATTGGTGCCCATTCTGGTGGGGATATATGAAATACCGCTTCTTATAGAAACTTACGGCGAAGAAGTCGTGCAGTATTTCAGAATACAGCGACCCACCGAAGACCCTTCATTGTACTTCAAGCTCTTGTTCTATTTCATTCTGGGTTATGCTGTTTTTGCTTTTGCGCTGAATCTTATCAGAGAATTGCAAAAGGATATGGCTGATGTGAAAGGTGATGCTCGAATAGGAGCTAGAACGGTACCTTTGGTTTATGGGATTAGGAATGCCAAAAAGGTGACCGCTGTTTTAATTGTAGCTACTATCATTGCTCTGGTTGTCCTTCAGCAAAAAGTTGTAGACGACCCCTATTCTCTGATTTACATGATGGCTGCAGTTATTCTTCCATTGCTGGCAGGCCTTTGGGTAAATCATCGAGCGGTAAGGAGACCGCAATTCGTGCGAGCGGGAAATTTCATGAAACTGGCTATGCTTGGTGGATTGCTCTACAGCATAGTTCATTACTACATTTATTACGCGAGTGAATTATCTTGATTTAAAGGGAAATAGAATCATCTTGGCTTCAAAATCGCCACGTCGTCATGAGTTGATGAAGGGTTTGGGTATTCCTTTTGAAGTGAGAACCAAAGAGGTGAACGAAGATTTTGATCCTGCCCTTCAAGGAGCTGAAATTCCTCTTTTCCTTGCAGAGAAAAAAGCAGATGCCTTTAAATCTGATTTGACCGAAGATGAAATTCTGGTCACTTCCGATACGGTGGTTTGGCTGGGGAATCACGTTTTTAACAAGCCTGAAAATGTGGAAGAAGCGGTGGCTATGATCACAGAGCTTTCGGGGCGAACGCACGAAGTGATTACGGCATTTTGTCTCACCTCTCCGGAAAAACAAGTTGTGGTGAGTGAAACAACCAAGGTGCATTTTGGTCTGGTAGAGAGAGAAGCCATCGAATGGTATGTGAGTGAATTCAAACCTTTCGATAAGGCAGGTGCTTATGGCATTCAAGAGTGGATCGGATACGTTGGTATTGAAAAAATCGAAGGTTCGTTTTACAATGTCATGGGCTTTCCAACAAGATTATTCTACAACGAGTTAAAGAAATTCATTGAGTCATGAAATTGGATATTCTAGCCATCGCAGCTCACCCTGATGATATAGAGCTCAGTGCTTCGGGCACCATCATCAAGTCTATCAAGCAAGGCAAAAAGGTTGGTATCCTTGATCTCACCAAAGGAGAGTTGGGTACGCGTGGAACTGCTGAGCTTAGAGCTAAGGAGGCGGAGGCAGCTTCGGAGGTCATGGGAATTGCCGTTCGCGAGAACGTTGGACTGCCTGATGGATTTCTGAACAACGTCAAGGAGCAACAGCTTGCCATCATTCCATTTATAAGGAAATACCGTCCCGACATTGTTTTGGCGAATGCCTTGGCCGACCGTCATCCTGATCACGGAATGGGCGCTGCGTTGGCAGCCAAATCGTGCTTCTTGAGCGGATTGAAAGCGATACAGACTCTTGATGAAAATGGAAACTCACAAGAGGCTTGGCGGCCAAAAGCGGTCTATCATTATATACAAGATCGTTATATGAGTCCTGATTTCGTGGTGGATATCTCCGCTGAATGGGCGAAGAAAGTAGAGTCGATTCGGGCCTTTTCCAGTCAGTTTTACGTAGGGAAAGATGACAATGAACCCGTAACTCCCATTTCTACACCTGATTTTATGAAGTTCTTAGAGTCTAGAGCTCGTGATTACGGTCGCTCTATTGGAGTTCAGTTTGGCGAAGGCTTTGTGGCTGATCGCACAATTGGGGTATCCGACCTTGCCAATCTCCTTTAGCCGATTTTCTTCACTTTCAATCTCATGGAATTTCCGATGACTATGACATCCGAGAATGCCATGGACAAGGCTGCCACCATTGGGTTGAGAAGACCCACTGCTGCAATCGGAATGGCCAATACATTGTAAAAGAAGGCCCAAAAGAGATTTTGCTTTATCGTTTTGTAAGTGTGCTGAGAAATCTTGTAGGCATCTATCAGGGCTTGCATTTCATCATGACGCATGAGTACTACTCTGGCCGAATCTATGGCGAGAGATGTCGCGCCTCCTGGAGAAATACCTACTTGCGCCCTTGAAAGTGCAGGTCCGTCGTTGATTCCGTCTCCTACCATCACTACTATCTTATTCTCAGAAAGGGCTTCAATGTACTTTAGTTTTTCGTCGGGCTTCATAGCCGCCTGATAAGCTTCTACTCCTAGCTTTTTAGCCACTTGGGCTACCTTTTTCTCGCGATCGCCTGAAAGAATTTTGGTCTCAAGACCTGCTTTTTTAAAGACGGCCACCATTTCTTCAGCACCTTCCTTAATACTGTCTGCGATATCTACTCGACAAACCGTTTTTCCATTCAGCTGCAGAACAAGATCACTGTTTGCCTCTTCATCTTTTCCGAAGAAAACTTTCTTGCCTCGAGCTGTCTTTCCTACCATTCCAAATCCTTTGACTTCGCGAATGTCAGTGATCGACTCAGGTTCAATGTCGACCATTTGACTCACTAAAGACCGCGCTATGGGATGGGATGAGTGGTTTTCCAATGACTTGATAAGTTCCTTGGCTCTTTCGCCGATCTCATTATTCTTCAGTTCCACCGAAAATTCTCCTGTAGTCAGGGTTCCAGTTTTATCGAACAGGATTACGTCGGCTTTCGCAAATCTTTCCAGAGTATTTCCTCCTTTAAGGAGAATTCCCGTTTTGGCTGCGCGACCTATCCCTGCCACCACCGCAGTGGGAGTGGCTAGCCCCATAGCGCACGGACAAGATATAACCAGCACCGCTATTGCGTTCATGATAGATTGAGTCAAGCCAATTTCAAAGGCGAAATAGGCCAGCAGAAAGGTTAAAGAGGCGATTCCCAAAACGACAGGAACGAATATGGCACTGACCTTATCGCCTAAGATCTGGATATCGGGTTGTTCGCGTCGAGCCCGTTTCACCAGCGAAATGATCTTTTCTAAAGTGGAATCCTTTGTAGTAGCAGTAGCTTCTATTCGACAGTTGCCTTCTAAAACAGTTGTGCCGGAGAAGAGTGAATCTCCTTTTTGCTTAATGACAATATCACTTTCACCTGTAATCGCTGATTCATCTACCTCGATATTCCCCGAAATGATGCGGCCATCTACGGGAATGTGATCGCCTTGATTAACTTGTAATTCATCGGCGATTTTGACCGCTGTTGGTTCGGTTTCAAAGAGCTTTTCCTTTCCATTCATACGCATCACGATGCGCGCCACTGCTGATTGAAGTTTGGTGAGCTCACCGATTTGCTCGGAGGTCTTTTTGACTGCTCGGTGCTCAATTACATTTCCCAAGAGCACAAGCGTGATGATCATGGCCGCCGTTTCGAAGAACATGAATTGGTGCATTTCAGGGGTTCCCCAATTCATCACAGTTCCAACCAGACTGTAGAAATAAGCCGCACTCGACCCGATAAAGATGAGGACATCCATGTTGGCCATTCCGCCTTTTAAACTTCCCCAAGCTGATTTACCGAAGTGGAGAACACCCAAGATGAAAACAGGTGTCGAAAGACCAATTTGAACGAGAGGATCGTTCAACCACCAATCTTTTGGAACAAACATATGCAAGAAGAGGGGTAGGGCGAAAGCAAGTGAAAAAACGAACTTTTTTTCGATGGTGCTCAAGCCTTTGCTCATTGCGCTTTCATCTGCATCAGCTACTGAATAACCGAGGCTTTCAATTTTCTGTATTGCTTCAGTTCTTGGATGATCTTGAACTAGGGTAAAAGAAACTTCTCCATCAATGCAGGATTGTATTGCTC
>CAZKXG010000121.1:7908-10139 GCA_964556465.1 uncultured Cryomorphaceae bacterium
TCAAGGTCTTCGAAATTCCCGCCGCGCAGTTTGAGCAGGTCATTCCTTCAACTTTCAATACCACTTCTTCATTTGCCATGCGGCAAAAGTACGGCTTCAAATCCTTCTTTAATAAAAATGCGACGGGTCGAAAATGTGTGTGATTTGAACAAAATGAAAGTTATGGTATTATATTTGCGTGTAATATTCGCAAAAAGAAAAAATTACTATGCCTTCTTTTTTGGCAAATGTCCGTATCGACGTCAATCACAAGATTTTTCTTAAGGATCCGAATACCTCAGATTTAGGGAAGGATATTCTCGAAAAGGGTTTGATCATGATTGAAGAATTGGGCCTTGAGAAGTTTACTTTCAAAAAATTGGCGATAGAGGTAGGAACTACGGAGAGTGCCGTCTATCGTTATTTTGAGAATAAGCACATGCTCTTACACTACTACGTCTCGTGGTATTGGGGATGGCTAGAGTACAATTTGGCATTCGGAACCGCCAATATTGATTCTGATAAGAAAAGGCTTGAGACAGCTATAAAGATTGTTACCAGAGATTTGACTGAAGTAAAAACAGCTCCTTTTGATCTCAATTGCTTACAAAGGGTTATAATTGCTGAAGGTGCAAAGTCTTATCTCACGAAGTCAGTAGATGATGAAAACAAAGAAGGTCTTTTTATTCAATTTAAAAATCTTTGTGAAAGGATGTCACAAATGATATTGGATTTGGCACCGAAATATCCATTCGCTCATTCTCTGGCTTCACTGTTTATAGAGTCGCACTTGGATCAGCTCTATTTTTCAGAGCATTTACCTTCTATATGCGATTTGAACGGGAATGACAATACACGATTTAAGTTTTACAATAATCTCATCTTTAGCTCTATAGAAAAATGGCGGGTGTAGAATACAGTTATAGTAAACCGGTAAAGCGGTTGGGAAGACTTTTGCGTAGTGAGCGAAAGATCATTTATTTGATCCTGTTCTATGCACTCGTCAATGGTATCATTGTCCTTACTTTGCCCTTGGGTATTCAGGCTATTCTGAATTTCATTATGGGTGGGCGAGTGACCTCTTCGTGGGCTATTTTAATAGTAATAGTCGTTTTGGGACTCACAATTTCGGGCTTGATTCAGATCGCACAAATGACCTTGACTGAGCGACTACAACAAAGGATTTTTACCAAGTCTTCTTTTGAGTTGGCAGTTAGAATTCCAAAGATCAAAGTAGAGTCATTTCAGAATCGATATGCACCTGAAATGATGAATCAATTCTTTGATACGATAAACCTTCAAAAGGGCTTGGCCAAACTGTTGGTCGATTTTCCGACGGCGACTCTTCAGGTAATGTTTGGTTTAATTCTGATTTCAGTTTATCACCCTTTCTTCCTCTTCTTTTCGTTAATTGTTGTTTTTCTACTTTGGTTGCTCTTCCGTTACACAGGCCCTCAAGGAGTGATCACCTCTTTAAAAGAATCATCACATAAGTATGAGGTGGCGCATTGGCTCGAAGAGGTGGCCCGGACAATGGGTACCTTTAAGCTGGCAGGTATAACTGATTTACCTCTTCTGAAAGTCGATAAGCTTATTATGGGGTATCTCTACTTTCGAAGAAAGCACTTCGGCATCTTGATTACTCAGTACAAAACTATGATCGCCTTTAAGGTGATTACAACAGGCGCACTTTTGATCATGGGAAGTATACTTCTCATAGATAATCAAATAAGCCTCGGTCAGTTTGTAGCAGCAGAGATTATTATCATCTTAATTATGAACTCTATTGAGAAGCTTATAGTTGGTTTGGAGTCGGTTTATGATGTATTGACTTCGGTTGAAAAACTAGGTGCACTTACTGATATGCCTTTGGAAGAAGATAAAGTGAAAAACCCCTCTAACTTAACAAATTGTGAGGCTTTTGCAGTAAATGTGGAGAGTCTTCAATTTCATTATCCGGGAACCGAGCGCTCTGTGATTGATAAGGTTTCTTTTGAAGTTAGACAAGGCGAAAAGCTTGTTTTGGCAGGAAAATCAGGCTCAGGGAAGACCACATTACTCCAACTGCTCACGGGTATTTATGAAGATTACCAAGGACGAATTACATACAATGGTGTTCCCCTTTCAGCACTGTGTCATGATGATTTGAGATTGCAGATCGGTGATAATATTTGGCAAGAAACCATTTTCAAAGGATCGGTTCGTGAGAACATCACGTTAGGCAAGTCAGGTGTTTCAGATGACATGGTTAT
>CAZKXG010000121.1:10149-10962 GCA_964556465.1 uncultured Cryomorphaceae bacterium
GGAATCACTCGAAGCGGTGAGTGCTATAGATAGCCTCAATATGTTGGAGGAAGGTCTCAATACGCTGCTCTTTCCAGAGGGTGTTAAAATTCCGAGGTCTCTGGGGAAAAAGATCATATTAGCCAGAAGCATGGTGTCGCAGCCCAAGCTTTTGTTGATGGAAATGGAAACAGACTTTATGACGAATGCTGAGCGGCTGAAGTTCTATGACTATTTGCTCTCAAAACCTTGGACTCTTTTTGCTGTGAGTGACGAAAGTGAGTTTATTCAAAAAGCAGATAGGATGATGTTTTTGGATAAGGGAGTAATTAGCTTCGAAGGGAAATTTGATGAATTTAAAAACTCTGGTTATGCTGAATTTATCAGAAAATAGAATTGACGAGTCAAAATACAGAGATGGTTTTTCCAGCTTGATGGCGGTAGCCGACAGGGATAAGCCAATAAAAAAGTTAAGGATATTTCTCTACGTCACCTTGGGTCTTATCGTTTTTCTCTTCCTGCCATGGACGCAGAATGTACGCGCCCCCGGAAGTCTGACTACACTATACCCTGAGCAACGACCTCAGACGGTTCAAAACGTGATACCGGGGAGAATTGAGAAATGGTATGTGCGCGAAGGAACTTTTGTGAACCCTGGTGATACCATTGTTCGAATTTCTGAGGTAAAGGATAGTTATTTTGATCCTCGTCTTATTGAGCGAACGGAAACTCAGATTAGCAGTAAACAAAGTGCAGCTGTCAATTATGCTGAGAAAGCGGAAGCTCTTTCTGATCAAATCAATGCATTAACGAAAGCTAGAGTTAATAAGCTTG
>CAZKXG010000122.1:0-2754 GCA_964556465.1 uncultured Cryomorphaceae bacterium
TTCTAGAGCAACATTTCCGGTAAGGATAATCAAATCTGCCCAAGAAATCTGACTACCATATTTCTGTTTGATCGGCCAAAGTAGTCTTCTAGCTTTGTCCAAGTTGGCATTATCAGGCCAACTGTTGAGTGGAGCAAATCGCTGCTGACCTTCGCGCGACCCACCTCGGCCATCGCCTGTGCGATACGTTCCCGCACTGTGCCAAGCCATCCGAATAAAGAATCCGCCGTAGTGACCGTAATCTGCAGGCCACCAGTCTTGAGATTCCGTCATTAAGGCGGTCAGGTCTTTTTTCAACGCATCGTAATCCAAGCTGCTGAACTCTTCGCGATAGTCGAAATCTTCTCCCATAGGATTGGTCATCTCAGACTGCTGACGAAGTACACTCAAATCGAGACGGTTGGGCCACCAGTCTTGGTTATCTTTTGCATCTCGAGGAGTCATTTGAGCACGCACGGATGTGTCGTATTCTCCATTTGTAGCTCCTGCTTGTGAGCTGCCATCATGACCAAAAGGACATTTGGGAGCATCTGCAGCACTGTCTTGAGCACTAACGGACCAAGTAATGAGCAATCCTATTGCCAGTAGTAAATTCTTCATATTATTTGTGTTTTGAGGTGATTTATTTCTTTGTTGATCAGGCCAAATTTAATGGGAGGCCTTTATATACCAAAACTATAATTTCAATAAGTGTATCGATAAAATATATGACATCTTTCGTTGAACTTAACTCTCGCTCAAGGTTCGTCAGTCAATTTTTTTAAATCTACAGAAAGTAAAGTTTTGCTGTGTTCTGAACGGGGTTTCGTGATCTCTATTCAAGCACTCTTCTCTTTTGAATTCAGGTTTGAAAACGTGCTCCAGTTCAATCGGATCGTATTGACTTACCTCAAGCCCGCTGCATTTCAAAGGACCTCTTTTCGAAAAGGTCCCAATGATCATACTATCTGTTACGTGAGCCTTCACAATTGATCGATATGTTTCAATATCTTTCTTACTGACTAAAAAATGAAAGGCGGCTCGATCATGCCAAAGATCATATACTCCTTCAGGTTTGAAATCGACAATATCTGAAAGAACAAAGTTCACCTTATCGGCTCGCTCTCCCAACCTTTTTTTTACATTTTCCAGTGCCTGTTTTGAGATATCCAAAACCGTGATATTCTCAAAACCTTCATCAATTAAATGATCGACCAATCGGCTGTCTCCACCACCAACATCTATAATGCGTGCCGTTTTATTAATACCGCAAGAGCCAATCAATTGAAGTGAAACATGAGGAGTCAATTGAGTCCAACTTACTTGATCAGGCGATTTGGATCGATAGACGCTCTCCCAGTGCTTTTTTCTTACTTCAGTCATTTCCAAAAAAACCTAAGATTTAACTATTGAATTCTATCCTCTACTAAGTTACCATGTAGGAGTGGATTCATTTGTGTTTTCCAAATCTATCCTCAATCGAAAGTGACTTATGTCACTTAAAAGTGCCGTAAAATTGAAAAATGCTACACTATGTAGCGAAAACTAAAGCTTGAAGAATTTACCTGAAAGGCCAGAGGCATTCCCTTCGGAATAGCCTGAAATGATATAAACACCCGTAGAGAGATAGCTCACGTCAATCTGCAGTTTTTCCGGGTTTGCCGGGTCAACGGCAATGTCTTGCAATGTATTCCCTACTAAATCGGATATAATCATTCGATCCAAGCGGCATTCTTTGCACCGAATAGAGAGAGTTTGCTCAACGGGGTTAGGATAAAGAAATAGCTTTTCCCGCTCTAGATTGGCAAATAGTTCATCTCTTTGAGGCACATAAGAAACCCAAGGGCGTGCCTGCTTTATTATTAATTGATCATCGGAGGTGATCTTGTACTCAATGTCTATAGCGAAGGTAGGATTGTCTTCAGCGCCATAGAGAACAGCAAATTCTTCGTGAATCTTCGTCAAATAGCTCCTCATTTCCAATAGAGCTTCAGGTCCCATCAGCAGAGAGTCCGGAGGAACGAGATTGGATCGTTGGATGACAAAGTATTCATCTTCTTCGCCCGGTAACTTATCGAGTAGAATTTCCTCGGGGGTTGTATTAGGAATGGGATTAGTAATCAAGTCTTCGCCTTGCTGCGAGTTGAGATAAAATGTATTTGAAGTGCCATAAACGGGATCAGTGCTCACACCTACTCCATTTACTTTTTCCAGGCTATAATTGGGATGACAGAGCACACCCATGCAAGAATTGAAATGATTAACACGAAAGAAATCTCTTTCTTCAAATGCCCGTAAATTCCAAAGACCGGCATATACCTGTTTAATTGATTTGGAGATATGCCCCTCATCGGGGTGTTGGGTTTTTGAATCGTATAGCCCTGCACCACTAAAACCGGGAAGATCCTCATTGTTTGTGCTGGAACGACATCTAACCGATGTGCCTTCAGGAAAACTCGCATGCATATCGGCCAATTCATCCATCATCCAATCGGGCATAGGTGCTTGCCTTATTGATTCCCTTATGACTGCCAGTAGATCATTTCGTACTTCACGACTCTCTTTAAAGTCTTCACGTTCCAGCGCTTCTTTTATGACATCGAAAAAGCCATTGTATTCCATAAACTCTTTATAGAAGTAAAATGGCACACCATATCCTTCAGGGATTGTATTTTGAGGAAAGCCAAAATTTCCCATAGTTGCTACATTGGCACATTTGGCGCCATAGGCATCAAACATGTCAAATTCAATTTCGGAAAGTGGCAATATGGAAGT
>CAZKXG010000122.1:2816-9254 GCA_964556465.1 uncultured Cryomorphaceae bacterium
GAATGTTCTCAAACCACTCGTTTACTTCATCGGCGGAAGCCTCTCGAAGAATGAATCCGTCTTGCTCAGTTTTGAAATAAACGAAACTCCCGAGGAGTTCGGTGATTTCATCCACCTCCATAGGGTCGCGAATAAATGCATTCGGTATTTCGTCTTGAATGGCTCTCAAATTGACATGTGAGAGCGGGGTTTGAACCACTGACGTAATAATTCCTGAAACCCGAGGAAGGAGATTGGGAATTGACTCATAGATCACAATATCCTTAATACCGGGAATATCATCTGAATCCATCTGTCGTAGACGGCCATATCCTTCTTCCAAATTCAGTCCCAAGTAATCTATCTGAGCATATACATCAGATTCTAAAACAACGGAAACTCTGGAGTCTTCATAGAGTTCTTCCTCCCAATAGTAGCCACCCTCATTATTAAGGGTCACAAAGTAGGCCAAGTTGTTTTTAATGATGGGCATATTTGCCGCCAAAAGTTCCTGTGTACGCTGCACGGTAGGAAAGCTGCGTTCGGCATTATTGCTGTAGTTGAAAGCATAAGTTCCCAAGGTTCCGTTAGCTCCGGGAATGGTTGGATGAAAAACTACATTACCCCTTTGAACATCATCGGCCAGATAGTCAACACCCAGCCAATCGGCAAATTCAGCGTGGAGCCAGTGGGTGCCGCTATTCATAAAGTAGACCGTGGGATTATCAGAATCAAAATCCAGAATAATAAACTTTAGAAATTCTTTTCCATTCAAAAATTCAAAGAATTGAATCACGGGCGCTTGGAGAGAAAGTAGGTTGAATGTGGTAATGGTATCAATGGCTACAGTCGCGTCAATTATATCAATTGGCTCCGCTGCACTAAAAGGACTTTGTGAAGGGAGGTTATTATACTCCGTAATGTCATCGTATCCATCACCATCTGTATCAAAGGGATCAGAAATTTCATATTCCAAAATCTGATAGTGATCTATTGGATAGGCTCCGAGAGGCTCCCTAATAATGGTGGTCCCCTCCTCTCCCATTGTCATTGACACGCTAAGTTCAAAAGGCCCTTCATCATTGTGCCTTACTTTCAGGATATAATAGTGGTCAGTAGAAGAATTGACCTCTAGCAGAGCTTTACCGTCTTGATCTACGGAGTATGAAACCACCGGGACAGCCTGACAAAATGCACTCACTCCTAAAAGCAATCCTACCAGCAGAAAAGCTATCTGTTTCAGGACAGCATGGTTGAGTGACATACATTTTAACTTTAGCATCACGAGCGCGAAAATCAGAGACAGGTTGAGTATACAACAGAATTTGCTGTATGTATAGTTTTCTCCTGCCATTTACATGAAAGGAATGGAATCCTAATCAATAGACATCAATATATGCCGTATTGTTTTGAATTGCAGAAATCAGAACTACCATTTCATGAAGTTCAGGTAAAAGAGCGATAGTCTATTGCTTGCTCACGGCTGATTTTAACTTCTGAACGCCGTCACTTCAATCTCTATTTTCATCAAGCTATTTGCTAAACCGGCTGAGATCATTGTGGCAGCAGGTTTTACTTCGCCAAAGTACTTTCTCAAAGTGGGCCAGCACTTTTCAAAATCTCCCGCATCAGGAAGTATATAGGTTACCCGCACGACATCAGAAAGTTGAGAGCCTGCTTCGATCAATACTTTCTCAATGGTTTTCAAGCACTGATCAGTTTGTTCAACGATATCTTCTGAAATAGTCATGGTAGAATAATCATAGCCTGTAGTGCCGGATACAAAAACCCACTCTCCCGCCATTACAGCTCTTGAGTAGCCGATTTTCTCTTCGAAAGTGGAGCCTGTTGAAATTTTGAGTCTATTCATTTTTGAAAAGCTGGTATTACACAGTAAAACAAAAAACCCCACTCATATGAAACGAGTGGGGATTAAGAAATCTAATAGCGCATTCTAGTTTTTCACAAATCGAGATGCAGGTCCATTTCCAATTCTCAAAAAGTAAAGTCCTTTTTGAAGTTCTCCGATTTGGATTTGCCCCATTTCTGTGATGAGTCCATTTTTCACCTCTTGTCCCAAAAGATTGAAAACCGAATACTGTCGCACATCTTCAAGACCTGAAACTTGGATATAGTCTACAGCGGGATTGGGAAACAATACAATCTCTTGATTCGCAGATTCATCGTCCACACTCAAACTCTGATTGGTCGATCGCTCATAAGAGAAAGCTCCTTGACCACCTTGTTGGCCGATACCCCATGACGTAAATGTGATGTCGATATAAATGTCGTCGTCAGTTAAATGAAGCACCATCTCTTGATCTACCAAAGATGGTGGGTTAGAACCACTAGCTGATTCCCAATCAGTGAATTCAAGCGTCTCTATATCAGATGTAGTACCAATAGCCCATTCTGTACCAACCGGACTAAGAAAATCCGCGTAAGACGATTCTACTGCGATATTGTATATTCCTTGGTTGTTTCCGCGGGTAATCCAGACATCATCTGTTATTCTATCCTGATTTTCTTCAAGAGTGAAATCAGCTCCCGGTGTTTTGGTAAAAGTTATTGGGTCGCCAGTCCAAATGGTTTGAGCCATAGTGACTTGCGAACCAAGCACAGCCAAGCCGAGTAAAAAGTAAAGTTTTTTCATAGGGTAATCATTTAAAATTAATATTGGTCAGAGTACCTCTTTGATACTCTTGAATTTTCGACGTGAAAAATAAAATTTAGTTGCTGAGGAAAAACTCCTACCATTGAAAGGCTACAAACAATTTGATGGGTAAAACCAGTAGGACAAAAACGTCAATCTATTTCCCGTACTTCTTCCTGTAGTCGATTACGGCCTGATTGATTACTTCCAGAGCCACTTCTCTTCCCTGAAACTCTTCTACGATAACTTCCTTATGCTCCAATTTTTTGTAATCCTCAAAGAAACTCCGCAACTCAGTAGTAAGGTGTGGAGGTAAGTCAGAAATATCCTTCATATGATTGACGCTTATGTCGTTAGATGCTACAGCTATGATCTTGTCATCCATCTCACCGCCATCCAACATGCGCATAACTCCAAGCACAGTAGCTTCTACCAGACACATGGGCACGATGTCTATTTGGGAAATGACAAGAATGTCCAGCGGATCGTTATCATCACAATAGGTCTGAGGTATGAAGCCGTAATTGGCAGGACTTTTTCGGGATAGTTTTCTCCAATGCTTACGTCGTGCCAAGGGTGGTTGTTCATGGTGTTTTCTTAATTATACCGTTGATATAGAATGATTTTCTATTCCATAAATATTCACCTCCGCTCCCATGAAATCAGTTTGAAACAAGACTTTCATGCCATTCTTCATGGCTACGTTTGCCGATTGGTGATTTTCTAAGTCAATAATAGAAATAAAACGAGAAGTGTCGATATGGTGCATAGCGAAGGTTTTCATCGTCATGGCAATTTCCGTGGCATACCCTTTTCCCCAATACCTCGGATTGACGGAATAGCCGATTTCGAATTCAGACCGTCCATTGATCTTCCGTGGTAATATGCCGCCCATAGCAATAAGTTCTCCCGTTGACTTTAATTCTACTGCAAGATGTCCATAACCATTGGTTGAGTAACGCTCAAATTGCTTCACTATCCATTGTTCTGCCAACTCCTCTTTGGCCTTGCTGAGATCAAAATCAAAAAAATGGAGTCGATCATTATCCACGAAAAATTCGGCCCAAGCAGGAATATCGTCTAGGGTGGCTCTTCGATAGATCAGGCGCTCACTTTCTTGATTGGCGTAGTCCACTCTATCGATGCTGATCAATTAGTATCACATTTCCATCGGGATCGGTCACCATGATATTGGCTGGGCCTTCCGACGATTCGTCAATGGTGGTAGGTATTTCAATCCCAGCTGCCAACAATTCTTTTTGAATCTCACGGATGTCTTCGAAGTTCTCCTTGTTTTGTCCGCTTTCATCCCAACCTGGATTGAAGGTAAGAATGTTGTTGGGAAACATCCCCTGGAAGAGGCCAATAAGTGCGTTCTCATTTTTCATAATGAGGTAGTTTTTTTCGATCTCTCCTGCGAGAACTGAAAAACCTAGCTTTTCGTAAAATGCTTTTGATTGGTGAATGTCTTTAACACTAAGACTAACGGAAAAGGCGCCTAATTTCATGGAGGTTGTTTTGAGGTGTTAATAGCTTTCTCTTCAAAGCTATTGATTTTGGAAACAATCGTTATTCAATTACTCGGATTTTCCCTTTTACCCAATCGGGTAGATAAAAGTCCATCCCCGTTTTCGATTCGATTTCAACCAGCCTATTTCTTAAATCCACGGTTCGAAGAGAAACGCTTTGCCTCAAGGCATTTGTTTCATCAAGAGTGGCTGAAGTGGGTGGATCTAAAAATCCGTAGGCAGGTCTGGTACGATCCCAGCGCACGCTTCGGTACCAATCGTCTACCAAAGCGCATTCATAAGGAGATACCTGTCCTTTGCTCAAGGCGTTTATCAGCATGGGGAACACGTGCTTATATAGCGTGTCTTTTTCAGAGTACTCTGGCGAAATGGAAACGTGATGGCTGATAATCGTCGACATCCAGTAGTCGTTCCCAATCAATTTTTCTCCCGGATAGCCATATACTTCGAAGATCATGATGGCCTGTCTCATTTGCTCTTCGCTATGTGGTGCAAACTTCTTCACTCCAAAACTCACTTGGGATGCTCCTCCGATTCGAACAGCAGCACCCATTGCTTTCTTTTGGTCCTTCTTGAAGAGGTCGTGCACCTTCTTTCCTACTTCCTTGTTTATTCGATTGTTATAAATGGATTTCAAAGAGTCCTCCGCTGACTTGATTTCCGACCAATCTGCTTTTGAAATCTTTGAAGCCAGAAATCCGTTTCTCTTGATTTCCTTCAGTTTCCAGCCAGCGGCCATTCCTTTCTTTACCAAATCAACACCCGTATTCAGACTGTCCAGGTAGAAAGCCAGTTGAGACGCAACTTTATAGTCGCGTAAAAAAACGAAATCAAAGTTTTCGAAAACTTCGCGATAGACCGTTAGCGCTTGCGAATATGATTCATCTGCTATTAATCCTTCGGCCCTTTCTATGGACAGGTGGTACTCGAAATAATCGGGCTCAACTGCCAGTGTCTCTGCTGCCCAACAGGTAAACAGACAAAGTAGAAGACAGCCCGGAGAAGAAGACCATTTCATGTTTGGGAATTTTGCATTTGATACCATACACAGCGTCTATATTCGGGATAATCTTCCAGTCTCGGATGGTCAAACTCCCCCATACGGGTCATTCCTATTTTCTTCATCACATTCTCCGAGTTGACATTGCTCAGCGTGCAGGTTGAAATGACTCGCTCGAGCTTTATTTCTTCAAAGGCAAATTTCAAACATCGCCTCGCCCCTTCTGTGGCGTAGCCTTTGCCCCATGCCGATTTCTTTAAACGCCAACCAATATCTGTGGCAGGACAAAAAGGTGCATCATAAGTTTGATAAGCCAATCCTACAAAACCGATCAACTCTCCCGTGCCGATGATTTCGGTAGCAAAATAATTGTAGCTGTGCTCGTCGTAATGAGCAATCAAGCGGTGGATAAAGTCTGTGGTTTCTTCTCGGGTCAAAGTTGCCGGAAAATGCTCCATCACGTCAGCATCTGCGTTAATCTGAGCAAATTCATTGAGGTCGTCCATGCACCAATTTCTGAAACCCAGTCTATCTGAAGTAAAGAGGTATTTATTAGTCATAGTGGTTTCTGGTTGAATGGTTTAAGAGAGTAATTCTATCTCATGCTTTATGTTTTGTTTGGCTTGTTCCTCATACTTCTCGTGAAAATAGTCGGTCTTGAATAGTCGATCCATCGAGAGAAAATGATTCAATACCTTCTTGCGGCCTCGGTTGTAGATGAAGTCAGGATAAATCGAATACTCCTTTCTCACGCCGAGGTAATACATGGAATACTCATTCCACGGCATTCCCAAAGCCGACAGGTCGGCGTCCGTGAAGTAGTTGGTATCGCTGTCAGGTGAAACTTGGTGTGACTTTGTGGCCAGAATCTGAGCTCGGCAGCGATCAATTCTATCCGTTGGTACTCCTAACCGTTGCATTCGCTTTTCCGCAAGAATCGCGCTTTGCTCTTCATTATCTGATTTAAACACGTTGTATACCACATCGTGGTAAAAAAGTGTAAACAGTATCGCATCCCAATCCTGGATCTCATCGCGGATCAGGTCGAGCTGTCTAAGTAAATTCTCCAGATGTTCAATGGTGTGGTAATGCCTCTTTTTTTCCGTGTAATTCTTCTCGATTTCCTCCCAAAGCGTGTTGATCAGATCATTGTCAGCAGTATATGACTTCAAGAGAGATATGAAATGTTGTCTGAGCATAATGGTATGTTGCTATTCTGAGTATGAGGTAGCCTGATCAAACAAACCGTCATCATCTAGCATATACTCCAATATTGG
>CAZKXG010000122.1:9264-9813 GCA_964556465.1 uncultured Cryomorphaceae bacterium
GACCGCGTAAGGTTTTGGCGGTTTCGGTTTGCCAGTCTCGATGTATTCAAGCACGTGGATCTCTTCGGTCCGATAGCTACCATACGGGTAGACGATGTAGCGATGCTTGCCGTCTGCCAGCGCGATGGGCTTCAAGCCTTTTTCGAAAGCATATTGAAGCAATTTCGGCGCTGCACAGTCACCAGCTGCTGAAGGTGGATTGCCATGCGATGAGGCTTCGAAAATCTCAACGACGTTCTTCTCATTTCCTCGATTGTTCAAAAAGCGATAATGCTTAAATAGCTGCTGTTGCAAAGCAAATGACTTCTCTTTCCGCGCTTTTTTTAAGAGAGTGATTTCAGACTCATTCGTCAGGGCTTTCATTCTACGGGTCATTTCAGCCAATGCCAACATACCTTTATGAATGAAGTAGTCATCAGCTGAATCATCAAATATCGAAGGGACTAAGCTACCGCTCGTTCCTTTGCCTGGAAGTGTTCCTGACACCCCCCGTAAGAAACCGTAAGACATGTTCTTTTTTTGAACCACCAGAACCCCAAACATCTTTCC
>CAZKXG010000122.1:9823-10927 GCA_964556465.1 uncultured Cryomorphaceae bacterium
CCATTGTCAACACTAAAGTCGTGCTCCCAACCTTGTGCATTTTCGGTGATGTATTCTTGAAACTCCTTTGCGGCAATCTCAGCTATTTTTGGGACAAGCGACCCAAAGGGATTGTTGATCTTCTCGGGTATGCTGATCCTCGAAATATCCGTTTTAAAGTTAAAAATAAGTTGCTCGTCCATTTAGAATTTCACCTGACAGAAGTGAGCAGCGAACTTACGGATAAAGTCAATAAACTCAAGTGAAGAACCGCATTCAAATGGGACATGGCCTCTTACGAATTTCACCCATATTTCAAGAATGTTTCAATCTATGGGATTTTATTTTCAATGTTTTTCACCTGTCGCTCTATGAAACGTGGCGAATTAAATCTCATGCCGATAAACAAATGGTAGAAAATTCTAGTCTCATGGTTGACCACCGTTGTGTTCTCCTGTTGGTACCGGATTCCTGATAAGCTTGTATATGCTCCAGTGTAGAAACGTGATACATTATAGCCTACACCAACTTTACTGTCCCATCTAAAAATGAAATTATCTTGATTGTTGACTACATCCCCCTCGGGGAGGCGCGTTGTGAAATTAGTATGCAAATAGCCCAAACTTCCAAAAACTCCTAAAGACAAATAGAATTTCTCTTTGGCGACAAATGTGTAGGCATAGCCGGGGCCAATGCTGGCTTCGATGTTTTTTGACATCTGCGTATTGACATCGGATGACTGGTCGTCAATTTTGAAATAACGAAAATTGAAAAGAGGTATAAAGCTCCCTGTGCTTTTTAGCTGCCTCTCCGTTTGGGTAGTGAGGCTTCGCAAAGAGAACTTTGAATTATGGATATAGCCGGAAGAAATGCTGAATCCACTGTAGTTTAAGTCTGGAAACTGTATGTAAGGATCCCCATTCATTCGAGGAATGAAATCTCCCGAATTTTGAAGATAGTACCCTTCAATTCTGGAGTAAGAAAGATCAGCAAACCAATGACCTGGAGGAATTCCAGTGAGAAAATGCGGCTCAGCACGCCGAGGCGCACCTGCAGGTCCAGCCACGTGCTGCGCAGCCGAAGTTGGGTGACCGAGGACCGCCACGCGACGAAGGGCACGAAGCT
>CAZKXG010000123.1:0-4663 GCA_964556465.1 uncultured Cryomorphaceae bacterium
CGGCAATTGACTCATACCGGCAAGCTTTGGAAAATTTCGACTTTGCTTTTGCCAGGGACTGTTGCCATGCTATGGAACTTGCCATCTAAGCAAACGATAGCGGCCATACCACGGTTTTAAAAGACGTAAAAATGGTACAATTCTTTAGAGGAAACAGTATGAAAAAAATATCTGGAGATATTTTTAACGAACGAGCCAGCCGCGAGCGTTGGATTTTAATCAAAATGCGATGATCAAACTTTTTAGACGATTTAGATACAGCCTTATGAATGAAAAACCATCTGTCGAACGGGCAGGTAAATATCTGACTTACGCCATTGGCGAAATTGTCCTCGTTGTTATTGGGATTCTAATTGCGCTGCAGATTAACAATTGGAATGAACAGCGCAAAGAAAGCATAGAAGAACAGGCTATATTAAAACGGCTTGAAACAGAATTTATATCGAATAAGGAACAGCTCACTTATAAAATAGAGCATAGAAAAGCCATCATTAAGAATTGTAGGCGAATATTAGAATTTTATATTCAGCCACAACAAGTCGAGCGAGACAGTATCCTATTCTACTTGAGTGGCATTGTTCCAACCACTTTTGATCCAATCCAAAACGACCTCGTACGATCCGGAACGATCGAAACTCTCAGAAACGAAGAACTAAAACTATTCCTCGTCAATTGGAGTACAGATGTCATTCAACTCCAAGAAGTCGAACAAATGTTTCTGAGATATGTAGAAGGTAATCTTCATTCTTATGTCACTGAATTGGGAATACAAAGAGATATTCAACACTATTTTTGGATATCATCAATGGCAAGTTTACTGGAATCAAATCAGGTTGAAAACTTGATACCTCAAAAATCCAACCTTCCCTCCCCTACAAAAGACGAACTATTGGCTGACGCAAGACTTGAAAGCATCGTAGCACAGTCACTTAATTTCAATCTGTTCAATAACCTGGAATCCGAAACCTTGATGAAAAGGATTGACGCTATTCTGGAAGTTTTAGATAGTGAAATCAAAGAATAAAGAAAGCGCATATTGCCCTCATTTCACTGCGCCTGATTTAGGGAATTCTCCTAGTTCATAACCCATTCTGGTACGTACGCATTTCAACTTTATATCGATTTTAGTTAGCGTGAGAGTTCTTTACGAAGATTTGTACTTTGTCATCGAATTGATCGAGGTAAAGAAATATTCGTGTCAAAACTCAAAGGTTTTTTTGTCTCTGTCTTTGACTAACCAAACCCAATCACCATGAAAAAAATAGGCATACTTCTCATTTCACTTATCGCGATTGCCATTTGTAGCCACGGTCAGGAAGGCCAATTGCCGTACGAGGCTAAAATGGCAGATTTGGGTGAAATCCAAATGCAGTATTTCGATTACGGTGGCGAAGGCCCGACACTCATCATTCTACAGGATTTTCACAATTACTATAGTGGCCCAATGGCTTATCCGCCCAATCATCCGTTGATTGGTTTTTATAAAAGTCTAACGGCCGAATTCAGGGTGTTGGCACCAATCAAGAGGGGTTATGGTGGAAGCACTGACTCCCATTGGGGCTTTGACGTGGCTACTATGTCCGAAGACCTTATTGATTTCATGAATGCCCTCGATATAGAAAAAGCTTTCCTATACGGAAGAGTACCCGCCAATCAAGAATTGACCTGGCTGGCACAGTACTACCCCGAGCGCATCGAAGGTCTTCTTTACGACGGAAATCCAATAATTACAGTTGGATGCATGGACGAAGAAGTTTTAGAATTTGCTGATCACATCCAAACTTTTGCAATGGATGGATTTGACCGTGACAAGGCTCGACAGGTCTATCTCTCCCGCTCCATGTGGCGACCCAGGTTTTTAAAAGACCCTTCGTATCGGATCGAAGTTCCCGCCATGAGATTCTCCGTTCCCGGACAGGATGGGATGTCTTTCAATCTCGCCTTTGGCACCAGAGAATCCTTAGAACAAACTTTGGCAATGCCTATTGAAGACAGAGAAGAAGCAAAACAATATGTGAGTGCTCTGCTTCAAGATAGTCTGCAACATGAGGCTTTATACCAGAAATTGAAAAATTGCAACAGAAGCAATGACGTAGAAGAAGGAATGAAAAGGGCTTTTGGCGAAAACCTGATCACTTTGGAAGAACCAGAGGAATTCAATGCGCAAACAATGGAAGCGTACATCGGCGTGCTGGACTGGCAGCGAAAACACATTTTTGAGTTTAAGCAAAAAGTGATGAAATAGGACATTAGATAAATGACTTGGTTTCTTACGATAGCATTGCTTGTACTCGGCGCAATCCTACTGGTCTCGTTTACACGGTGGAACCTAGGCAGGGCTCTCCGCCAAGGTCTTACTCTTTCGGATTATGACGTCTACGATCAGAAAAAGGTTTGGGCGGTAGCCAAACGCAAAACGGGCGATACGCTAGGCATCCCAATGAAGTGCACGGTGGCCTATAGCAAGCGTGAAATTCACTTCATTCCGAATCGATTCAGCCCGTTGCTGTTTATGACGGACTACCCGTATACTTTTTCGAAAGGCAGCAATAAGAAATTGAAAATACAACGTTCGGAGTCTACCGAAATCATTTTCATCGGTCGTCAGAAGAAATCGAGTGTCTTTGGGTCAGAAGTGGAAATCACCATTGAGGTATTTGACCCCGAAGAGAAAGGGGAACTCTTGAAAAAACTGAAGAGTTGGAAATGAAAACTACAGATATAACAGGCTAAAACCGATATCCCACATTCAATCCCAAACTGGGGTAACCTGTTATTGAAGACTCTTCGTTGAACTCCTGCCCTATTCCCAAAAAAGCTTCGGCGAAAAACGATTCCCAAACCATAAGCTTGTAGCCCAAAATTAATCCGGCTCCAAAACCGAGATAGTCCTCATTTTTTATATGATCATTATTAGTGATCGGATTTTCTAGGACCAGATCGTCTGTTGGACGAAAAGGATGAAATTCTGGAAGGATCTATAAAGCTCATTGAAAACTGACACACCAAATATGAGATCAAGGAATTTCTACTCAGCAACGGTGTCAATTTGGGTAAGTTGAATTGAGCAGCGTAATTTGCACAAGGATTCCCATAAAATGAGTTATAGCCAATCCAATATTGAAGCTCTGTTTCGATTGATCGGTAGCCTCCCGAATCAAGAATATGTGGAAACGGAAAACTACCACTACATCAAAACGGCAGATAATGCTTGGCCCAATCAACTATTCAATCTTACTGCTAGTGATGAGAAACTAGATTCTGTCCTAGACGCAATTGAAATTCAAGTTGAAAAGGGACTTATCCCTAACCTAATGATGTGTGATGCCCTCGAAGAGAATGAGCTAGAAATCATTTCCCGAAGAAACTATACTAGCAGTCAATGGACGGCGATGAGTTTTGATTTGGTAAAGAGAAGCTTTCCATCATCAAAATCAACTTGTTCTGTTCTAGTTGTATCCTCGGAAAGTGAGTTGAAAGAATGGCTGCGAATAGTAGAATCCGAATTGATGAATGATATGAAATTGAACCCAGCAATCTTTGGCGAACTGCTCCTTCTAGAGGATTGTCAATTCCTAATGGCTTATAATGACAAGCAGCCTGTATCGACGGCTCTGCTGTTTCATGCCGGAAATGCGGCGGGGATTTATTTGGTTGCAACACTAAAACCTTTCAGAGGACGAGGCATTGGAACAGATATAACCGCCGCTTGTCTACAAAAAGCCAAAAACCTACATTGCGACTTTGCTCACCTTCAGGCCACCGAATTGGGAGAGCCCGTATACCGATCATTGGGCTTTAAGAAAAATGGGGTGATCAACGTCTTCCGAATAAAAAGGTGAATAAAGAAACCAATAGCGCTAGTCTGTTTCGTTCAGACCGATCCAAATTTCAGAAAGTATCTTCGACCACCATTTGGGTTTCTAATGAATAAATTGAAAAAGACATTCTCTCGCAGCCTTATTTTCATTGGCTTCTTGATCATATTGATCGTCCTACTTTTTGGGCATTCCGATATTCCACTTGAGGATCTCAAAGAAAAATATGCGCTGACTTCATCTGAGTTTATGCCACTGGAAGGCATGGATGTTCACTACGCCAACGAAGGAAATCAAAGCGATTCAGTCCCGTTGGTTTTGATTCATGGCACGGGTGCAAGCCTTCACACGTTCAATGGATGGACCGAGCAATTAAAAAAGGAGCATAGAGTCGTCCGTATGGATTTGCCCGGTTATGGTTTGACGGGTCCCTTTCCCAACGGCGATTATTCCAATGAACATTACGTTGAGTTTTTGAAATCATTCTTGAGTGAACTTAAAATTGAAAGATGCGTTTTGGCAGGAAACTCACTAGGCGGAGGAATAGCTTGGCGATTTGCCGAACGGTACCCCAAAATGGTCGACAAGATGATTTTGGTTGATGCCACGGGATACCCCAATAAAGCAAGCAGTGAACCAGTTGCATTCAGAATTGCAAAAGCTCCTGTTCTCAAAAATCTTTTCAAATTCATTACTCCTCGATTTGTTGCCAAGTCTAGTGTGGAGAATGTATATGCTGATAAATCGTTGGTAACGGATAAACTGATTGATCGCTATTTTGAGCTGACCTTAAGAGCGGGGAATCGGCAGGCCTTTCTGGATCGGTTTGAAGCACGAAATGACTC
>CAZKXG010000123.1:4732-8522 GCA_964556465.1 uncultured Cryomorphaceae bacterium
GAAGAAGATCAATTGATCCCAGTTGAATCGGCCTATCGGTTTCACGAAGATCTACCAAATGGCACATTGGTTGTTTTGCCAAATTTGGGACATGTACCGATGGAGGAGAATCCCGCAGAAAGCCTTAAACCAGTGCTCTCTTTTCTGGATTAGGGCGCTTACGGTTCATTGCCCCCAACAACTCTTCACACTTGATCATTGAGCTGCGTTCGAACCAACCGTATGCCCTCAAAACTCATAACCACCCTTGTTTATCAAACAAAAAAAAAGGGGCTCGCGCCCCTTTTCCCTTAAAAATGAATTACGAAACAAATTACTGAACCATCACCTTTTTAACGGGTGCGGCACCATCATTCATTGTAATTCTAACGAAGTACATACCAGGCGTGAATTGGTCAAGTGATACTTGACTTACAGCATTCACCTTCAATACCTCTTTACCTGAAATATCGGTAATGGTGATGTAATCCATTAATTCCAGATCAACACCTGCAATAAAGATCTGATCTCTGGCAGGATTTGGATAAATGGTAAGTTGCTCTTCATAAAGCTCAGTCAATCCTAAAGTGTTCCAAACGAACTCTTCAGTTTCTATGGTACAATCACCGATGTTGGTAACCTCTACTGTATAGATACCATCTACCATGTCATCCTTATAAAGCAACCACGGCGTCTCAGCAGGAGACTCAATAGGCTCACCATTTAAATACCACTGGTACTGATAATCTGTCCAAGCAGGTGCGGCATAAATCAACTCATCTTCTTCAATGATTTCTGGTTCAAAGAAGGTAACCAAAGGTCCAAATCCTGAGGATATTCCGAATTGAGGACATTCCTCCCTGTAAATGGTAACGGTGTATAGTCCAGGAATAGAGGCGTAAAGCGTGTCATTATTTGAATCCTCAATGAGCACTCCGTCAAGGTACCACTCAATAAGCTGAAAATTCCCGGGAAATGCGATATGCATCAATGTAGAATCACCTTCTCCGCAGAGCTCAGAATTATCGTAAGAGGCAATAACCGGGGAAGAGAATGTCCAAGTGTCAATCAATACGGGGTCAGAATATCCAACACAACCGTCTACTGAAACTTCGGCAGTAAACCATCGCGCTCCGAGTGCCTCCGTGTTAATGCTATCTACAGACTCTTCTATCAGTTCTCCCAATCCATAATTACTGTCTCCGGAGTATTCTTTTCTGTACCACGCGTATGTGTCGTATTCGTCTGTGAGCGTCATTGCCACGGGTTCCCCCGCACAGTACAGGTAAGATGGAATAGAGTCCCATGGAGCTGGTCTCCAAAGATTGACTCCGTAGTCGGGGTCTACCGTGATATTTGGATTGTGGAGCGGCTTTGTGCTCACGATGTTGCTCTCTAGCTTAAGTCCTGTCGGACACGATACGTGTCTGGCTTTTACGATGTAAGAGTTGAACTCATCAACTTCCTGGGTGCTTTCGCTTCCACCTCCAATTAATGGAGTGAATACTTCATCGTATCCTTGATCACCTATCTGAATGTCTTCTTCGAACCACTGCAAGTCGGTCCAGTTCCACTCAGCCGAAACAGATAAGGTGGCAGTGTCGCCAACACAGAGTTCGGTCACATCAGCAAATATGAACACTTGACGATCCAAGTAGCTCTCTACTTCTTTAGGAACAGATTCTGTGAATTCGCCCGGGCAGGCCAACAATTCGGCCGTTACAAAATAGAATCCTGTGCTAGAAGCTCCATAAATCGACTCTGTCTCTCCATCGATTAGAAGCGAGTCTTCTCCGACGATTTCATACCATTGAAAGTTTTGGAAATCCTCAGCACTCCAGCTAGGAACTTGAAGCTCGGAAATGCTATCCGTACAGAGGTATCGATCATCGCTATCCACAAACGATACGAAAGGAGAGTCATCTGTTGCGGATCCGATAAAAACGGTCTCACTACTGGTGCATCCTTCGAAGGTTGCTTCAACTGTTACTCGAATTTGATCTTCAAAGGTAAACGTGTAGGTGGTGCCGTCTACATCTATCATGTCATCTTCTGTGTAGCTAGAAGACTCATGTGCAAACCATACATACTCATAGCCTTCGTCGCTCAAAATAATGTTCACTTCAGCTCCAGGGCATTGATCTCCGGGGTTTGGATTAATCAGTACAGGTTCCTCCACTTCAAAGAAAGATGCGTCGATCTCATTTGCCGAATCAATGCTGATAGCAGGCCATCCTATTGGGCTAACCGATACGGCATAAATACCGGTTTGAAAACCCAATGATACCGTTTGGGTTGATGTTGAGTTGGAATTTGTAGATCCATTTTTTGACCAAACGTAAGAACCGTAGATATCTTCAACAGTCATCTCAATGACTGAACCCGAACAAATATTACCGAAACTGTTGGTGTCAGCACTCACTACTACTATGGGAGTTGAAAAAGCCTCTTCTGAAACAGGTCGTGCTTCAGAGAAAACTGAACATCCGTTCAATACTCCTTCTATTTGGTAGTATTGAATGTTCTCAGAAATATCGATGGTTAAAGTTGAATTGGTCTCTCCCTCTATTGCGGTAAGACTTGATTCGTCATCACCTGAATGCCACTGGTAGCTATCGAATCCATCTGATGCCGTAGCTGTAAGCTGTGTTTCGCCCTGCGTGTATTCACCCGACAACTCAATAAAAGGATTTGTTACCACTAGTGTATTTGAGAAAATTAAATCACCATCAAAAGGAGCTAGAAGTTTATAAGATCCTGCTTCAGTCGCTTCATATGTTATGGAAGTGGCACCATCGATTTCTACATCATCTTTATACCATTGGTATGAATCATATGTATCTACGGATGAAAGGGTTTCAATACCCGTGCCATCTGCACATACCAAACCATCTTCAAAGTCAATAACAACAGGAGATGCCACTGAAAATGCCAGTACATTTGAGTAAGCGAAACCTGAGAAGCCACCGAAGCCACCCCATATCCAAAGGTCTCCGTTTATCGTTACAGTATAATTGTAGGTTCCATCGCCATTATCTACGACATCAGTACTTTGAGTCCAGGCTTCATTAGGAAAGAATTGGTAAAAAAATAGATCCGGTTCCTCAGTGTGGGTGAACATAGTTGGGAACTCGCTGAAGTAATCCCATTGAACGGTAACTTGTGTTCCCGGTAAAACTTCATAAGGAGGTGTCAATCCGGCAGGTTCGACTACCGTTACGGTTTGTCCTATTCCTTGTCCGAACAAGGCGAGGAAAAACAAGGTGCTTAATAGCTTGAGCGTTTTCATAATTCTTCGTTTTTTAAGTTTATGATTCGACAAACCTAAGGTGAGCATCCTCCACAAGAAGAATTATGACCGTGACAAAACATGACGTAGAGAGAGAAAATTCGTGACAAATTGTGACAAAAACAAGATCTCACAACACACATTAAGAGATAAAGCACTGTATGTCAACACATATTAAATGGTCTCATGTGGTGAGTCGCTCTTTCTTTTGGGACGGCGTGAAAAGCGTTGCGTGACTAGTATTCCAGGAATTGGAGGAGGTATTCTCTCAGGTCGTCCTTACCGCTCAAGTCGAATTTTTCGCGCAATCGTTGCTTTCTTTTCCGAACCGAATCTGGTGAAATACTGGAAATTTGAGCAATCTCCTTTGGGTTCAAATTGAGAACGAGATAGGCTGCCATGCGTTCTTCGCTGGCCGAAAGATGAGAAACCGAACTCCTCAATTTTTCAAAAAATTTAGGATGAACCTCTTCAAAGTGTTTCTGAAAGCTCTCCCAGTCATCCGCAGTTGATGAACCGGTT
>CAZKXG010000123.1:8697-9071 GCA_964556465.1 uncultured Cryomorphaceae bacterium
TGAAATCTACTTCTTGTTGGAGCTTTTCTCGCTCTACTTTCAAAATCCTCTCTCTGGACTTCATCTCTTCTTTAAGTCTTTCTTCTTCTGACTTTCGCTTCTCGATAGCTAGACGAGATATCTCTTTTTCACTTTCGAGCAATTCATTTCTTTGCCTTAAGACTTTCCATCGCGCTCTGAGCGAAATAGCGATAAGTAAAAAGAAGAGTATTCCCAAAACCGTGAGCAGCAAAGCAATGGTCTTGCGCTGCCTCATCTTTGTATGGAGGTCTTTTAATTCTTGTTCCTTTTTTCCAAACTCGAAATTAAGTTCTCGATCAGATACCCATTGAGATGTTTTTTTAACCAGAATACTGTCTTGCAAAGCCATACTT
>CAZKXG010000123.1:9081-10891 GCA_964556465.1 uncultured Cryomorphaceae bacterium
GACGAGAAGTGAATCAGCAACAGATACATTTCCCAGTTCGCGTTCGATTTCAGCTAATAAACGCTGTGCAGTAATTTGGTTTTCACTGCCATTTAGATGAATAGTACCATCAACAGCTTGTCGAGCGAAGTACTTAGCAGAATCTAATTTTTCATAATGATGATAAACTTTGGCTAGGTTTAAGCAGTATTCCCAGCGGAAATAGGATTGCGATGTCTCTGAGGTCTTGAAGGCCTTTTGATAATAAATCTTGGCTTTTGCAATATCCTCATTGTCGAAATAATGACTTCCTAAATTGTTATACGCCGCACTGAGGTTGGCAGAGTCACTGATGGTTCCAAAAATTGAAATCGCTTCCAGAAAACTCTTTTCTGCTTCTTGGTCCTCACCAACTTTGTCAAGAGCAGTTCCTAAATTAACCAAGTTGCTAGCCACAATATCCTGCCTGCCCGCATCGCGATTGTATTTCAACGCCTTGTTAAAATAATCTACGGCCTTTTTATCGGCCCCGTTTACTGAGTAAAAGATGCCCAAATTGTTATATATGGAATGAATGAAGCGCTTGTCTCCCGACTCTTCGCTGAGTTCCATGGAGGTTAATAATAATTCCAAAGCTTCTTCGTCCAGTCCAAAGTATTGATAGAGATTTCCCATGTTGAGATGAGCAAGAATAGCGTGGCGAGAACTTCTTGCTTCTTTTGATTCTATGATCACGAGATTGAACAATGTTTGAGCCGAGTCAAAATCCATCTCATTCATATACCCAATTGCATTGATGAGAAGGCTATCCATTCTAGGGCTTTCTACAGATTTATCCCAAACCTCTTTTTCAGAGCATGATAGAAATACCAAGACAAGCAGTATAAAGAGAAAACTCGACTTCATATTCAATGATAGCAAAACTTATCGGGATGTCATTGAGGTGTTCAATCTATTAAACCAATACTCGAGAAAGAGCCATGAATTACTGTTGAATTTACACACCCTGATTTCTGAAAAAGCTATTGATGATAATGGCATGCTCCACTTCTAGCCTCGGACAAGAAGTGATGATAAATAAATACAGCTAACTCCATTGATCCAAAAATCATGAGCTTAGCAGAGTTAGGCCTACTACCTGCGTTAACGTGACTAAGCCAATTAAGGCTGCTCGATATGACTACATTACCAGAATCAGTAGCAACTTAGCTCTCTGTTTTATCTGAAGCAGAATCAGCCTGATCATTTGGTTGATTCAATACAATTTGTGGGTACGGTATTTCAATATTCGCTCTATCGAAAGACTCTTTGACCAGCTTCATGGTATCACTTTTTGTTTGGAGCCAGACCTTTTGGTGCACCCAGAAAAGAATCCGAAGGTCAATGCTACTGGCTGCAAATTCATTGACGTACACCATTGGTTCGGGTGACCGTCGAATACGTTTATCTGCTTTAAGTATTTCCATCACAATCGTCGAAGCCTCCTCTAAATTTGTTCCGTAATTCACCCCAACCAGCAATTCAACACGTCTGAACTTGCTACTTAGAGTCCAATTAATCAAATGGTTGTTCAACAGATCTCCGTTTGGAATAATGACATCGGCTCCATCAAAAGATGTAACGGTACTGCTTCTGAAGCCTATGCTCTTCATCTTTCCTTTTTGCCCGGCTATTTCTACCACATCCCCAATATTCAGAGGCTTTTCAAATGCGATAATCAAGCCTGAGACTAAATTGCTCACCAGGCTTTGCAGGCCAAACCCAATACCGACACTTAATGCTCCAAAAATGATGGCAACTTTATCGAGTGGTATACCGGTGGCCGCAAAGG
>CAZKXG010000124.1:0-6185 GCA_964556465.1 uncultured Cryomorphaceae bacterium
TTTCCAAACAGAAAAGCAGTTGAGCGAGTTCGGAGATAAGATTCCTGCAGACAAAAAGCAGCCTATCGAAGATGCTCTAGCAGAGCTTAAGAAAGCGCACGAAGCGAAGGACATTGACGCGATGAATGCGGGTATGGAAAAACTAAACACAGTATTCCAAGCCGCTTCTCAAGAGATGTACACCGCTCAGCAAGAGGCTCAAGGAGGCGGAGCTGAAAACGCTGAAGCAAGTTCATCCGACGGAGACGAAGAAGTAACGGATGTTGACTTTGAAGAAGTAAGTGAAGAGCAGAAATAATTCTGATCTGAATAAATAAAAGGTAAACGCCCTCTCGGTTTCGAGGGGGCGTTTTTTATTTAGAACAAACCACAAATACCGGCGTTCTTTGGGGAGTCAAATGATCAACAATCGAAACTCTGTAATCGCCCTGATTCTGCTACTGGCAGTTTCTGTTTTTTTCGGCTCTACCTTACCCGATACAGGGTTTGATTACAATTTTGACAAGTTCTTCAAGCCCGACGATCAGGCCACTCAGTATTTTCAAGTTCACCGTGACACCTTCAGCACCGACAACGATTTTATCCTTGTTGGTTTGGTTAATAATGGTGGCGTATTCGATTCAACCTTTTTATTGAAAGTTGAAGAACTGACTGCTGACCTGGAGGAGATGCCATACGTGACCTCGGTGGTCTCTCCTACCAATGCAAAAGTCAGAGTGCGAGAGCCCCTTACGGGAACCGTTTTTCAGCGGCCACTCCTTTCGGGAAAACGAGATTTGGATTCGAATAGAGTATTCACGGATCCTTCGGTGGTGGGAAATCTCTTTTCGGCAGATACTACGGCCATTTCGATCGTGGCCATGACAAAGGAATTTCTGAACAAGGATGAGAGCGACGAGTTGGCAGAGTCACTGAATGAGATATTATCCGGTTACAACTTTGACGGTGTTCATCTTTCGGGACGAGCCATAGGCCAAGTCGTTTTTATCGAAAAGATTCAAACGGAGTTTGTACTATTCATGAGCCTTGCCATGGCCTTTGTGGTGGTGCTTTTGTACATCATGTTCAGAAGTACCCGCGGAATAATTCTGCCAATGGTTACAGTTCTTCTGGCTGTGGTATGGAGCGTGGGCATCCTCAACCTTACGGGAAAAGGGATCAGCATTCTACTCAATATGCTTCCTCCCGTGATCTTTGTGGTGGGCATGAGCGATGCCGTTCATTTGTACTCAAGATTCCTTGAGGAACTCAAGAAAGGGTTGTCAAAGAAAGAATCGATTAAGCTGATGACCACCGACACAGGGCTGGCAACATTGCTCACCAGTATCACGACCTCTATCGGGTTTGCCAGCCTTTGGTTTACCGGAATTCCTGCCCTTCAAGAATTTGGAGTGCTCACGGCTGTGGGTGTAATGGCCGCCTTTATCATCGCCATTGTCATGATGCCCGCTTGCCTTACTTTATTTTCTGAACCAAAGAGATACTTGGAAAAGACCAACACAGCGAAATGGGATGGGTTCTTGTTGACCCTTTTTAATCTCGTTACCAAAAATCGAAAGAGAGTATTTATCACCACGGGACTAATCAGCGTATTTATGGTAGTGGGTGTTTCCAACATCAACTTAAATAACTACTTACTGGAAGATTTAAAAAAGAGTGAAAAACTGAGACAAGACTTTACATTCTTTGATCAATACTTTTCAGGTGTACGACCGTTTGACATGGGGCTGACTTGGAATAATGAAGTTGATTTAGATGATCCCTTTTACTTTCGATCACTTGATAAGCTCCACGGCTATCTGGAAGAGAGCTATGGAGTCGGAGCGGTTATTTCGCCACTATCTGTTTTGAAAGAACTTAACCGAAGCAACCACAGCGGAAAGAATGAATTCTATCGATTACCGGAAAAAGACAGCGAATTAAAACGATTGCTGAAGGATTACAAGAAGATTTTGAACACGGGAAAAATCTCCAACCTCACTACTGAAGACGGTCGCTATGTTCGCGTATTGGGAAGAGTCGGCGACCTGGGAGCAAAGCATTTCGCTTCAAAAAACACCGAATTAAGGACATTCCTCGAAAGAGAAGGGATAGCCGATAAAGCCTCAACAACAATTACCGGAACGGGAACATTGATTGATCGAACCAATCAGACCTTGGTGGTAAGTCTATCGAAAGGATTGGGAGCTGCCTTCGTTTTAATCTCCATCTTAATGGGGCTTATGTTCCGCTCCCTGCGAATGGTGTTGATTGCCTTGGCCCCCAACCTCCTTCCTCTTTTGGCCGTAGGAGCCATAATGGCCTTAGCAGGGATCAACCTTAACATGAGCACGGGCATCATCTTTACCATCGCTTTTGGTATTGCGGTAGACGATACGATACATCTGCTCAGCAGGTACAAGCTGGAATTAATAAAAGGAATGAGTTCATTTGAAGCCATGAAAAACGCCTATCTCCATACGGGGAAGGCGCTTATCATAACGAGTATCATTCTTTTCGGAGGATTCATCGGCCTTTGCTTCAGCTCATTTCAAAGCACTTTCTTTATAGGACTTTTTGTGACGCTCACTTTGGGTTTTGCCTTGGTATTTGACTTCGCCCTCCTACCGCCATTGCTGATCCGAAAAGGCGAGAAAGAGGACTAATCTGTCGTTACCTTTTTCCCCAGAAGGGAAATAATGAGGTACAACAAGCCGAAACCGACTAAATAGTTCAGCAGCCAAGGCAGCGATAACAAAGCGGAAAGAGTGGTAAAAATAACTGCCACGAATCCAACGGTCAATGCATAGGGCATTTGTGTTTTCACATGCTGCAAATGATCACATCTTGTTGCAAGCGAACTGAGAATTGTGGTATCGCTGATCGGCGAGCAGTGATCGCCGAGGACGGCTCCTGCCAGCACACAAGATGTCGTGTTTAAGAAAATCTCCATCGCTGCGGCAGCCTCGATACCACTTTCGATAGAGAGTCCCCAAGCTAAAGGAAGCATGATGGGGTAAATAATGGCCATAGTACCCCACGACGAACCCGTAGAAAAGGCTACCACTGCCGAAAGTAGAAACGTTACTGCAGGCAATGCCCATACTGCGAGGCGACCTTCGACCATACTCGTTAAGTAATCGGCTGTATGCATTTGCTCGGTGAGTGCTGCCAGACTCCAGGCCAAAATAAGAATAACCATAGCGGGAACCATGGTTTTAAAACCATCTATTGAGGCGGAAATGGCATCGACAAATGACATTGTTTTTCTGCCTACCGATAGCAGAACTGCTGCCATTAATCCCAGCATCGAAGCCCATAGCAGGCCTTTGTAACTGTCCGAGTTTCCGATAATAATGGATAATTTCCTCGACAACGGGAACTCCAAACCGAAGGATCAGCCATGTAACCCGTGTAGATCAGCCCCAGCATTGTGCCTAGTACCACTATTAAAATCGGAATGATGGCGTTCCACATATTCAATTTCGCCCCTTCCTGAGGAGCGAATTCATCTAGTTCTGAGGAGTCAATACTTTTTAAGTTAGACGCAGACGCAATCACTCCTTTTCTAGCGTTCACCTCCGCCTGGTGCATAGGGCCGAAGTCGCGGCCTCTTTGGATCAGGATAAGCATGAAAATCAGTGCAAAAACAGGATAGAATGAATATTTCAGCGACCCCAGAAATATGATGTATGGGCCTCCTTCAATCATGCTCTCACCTGCATTAATTTGATCAAGTGCCGATTGGATATATCCGAGTTCAGCACCGATCCATGTTGTAATCAATGCAATGGCCGCAATGGGGGCCGCGGTTGAATCTACGATGTAGCTCAGTTTCTCACGTGATATTTTCAACCGATCGGTCAAAGGACGCATGGTATTCCCTACCACCAAGGTATTGGCATAATCGTCAAAAAATATTCCGACCCCAAGAAACCACGTAGCCATTTGACCTGATTTAGGGCTATTGGCTCTGCGCGAAATTTTATCTACGACCGCTTGCATCCCTCCGTTTTTTGAAATCAGGGCAACGATGCCACCAATGAGCGTCGAAAACAGGATAACCGATACGTGGCCTTCATCTGCCATAGCCTTCACCATGTAGATATCAATTGAATTTAGAAACCCAATAAAAATCCCCGATGAATCTATGGCATAATGGGTTGCGATCATTGCACCAACGAAAATCCCTAGTATCAAACTGCTTACCACTTCTTTGAAGGCAAGAGCCAGAATGATCACCAGCATAGGGGGAAGAATGGACAGCCAAAGCGGCATTGGTGTGATCTCTTTGACAAAAGTGAAGCCACCTACCTTGATAGACATGGGCTCGTTTCGATCAAAGGACATGATGAACTCAGCCTTTCCGTCTTGAAAGCTAAGTGTTTTTCTTTCTCCATTTATGATGACTTGCGCCTCATTTCCCAAGAGATAAAGCTTATCCAAATCATTGCAAACCAAAGTCCCTGAAGACTCCAATCCACCTACAATCAAGTGCGGAAGCTCTACTGAAAAATCATCTTTTGTAAAGATGCTCTCGTCTTGAGCCGAAGCAGAAAGAGAGAGTAAAACAGCAATGGCTAAGAAAAGAAGAGATTTTTTCCAAGGTTTCATGAAGGCGCAAAATAGAAATTTTAGGATCGTTCAAGAACTGATCGGCTATTGTTAATTTTGTGCTATGCGTCGAATAACACTAGTTTTGATCGTAGTCATCTTAAGTTCTTGCGGAACGGATTCTCCTTTGCATCAAAAATTGGCAATGCTCGACAAAACCGAGATTGTCTTGGACACCGTCTTTTCAAATCACTCAGGTACGGCATTGATCTTCTTGTCACCCGAATGTCCGCTTTGTCAGAACTACAGCGTGACCATTGATCGCATTCAAGAAGACTTTGGTGATAAAGACATAGCGTTTTACGGTATCGTTAGCGGAACTTATTACTCAGACGCAGACATCAAAGGCTTTCTGATTAGGTACAAACTTGACTTGCCTATCATCCTTGATCCTCAACTAGCTCTAGCAAATCATTATGGAGCTGAAATAACTCCTGAAGCATTTTTGATCGCAGAGAGCGGCGAATCAATTTATCAAGGAGCGATAGACAACTGGGCCATTTCACTGGGACAAAAGCGACAGACCATAACTGAACGATATTTGGAAAACGCACTCAACGCACACTTGACGGGAGATGAAATCAATCCTGAAATTACAAAGGCTGTAGGATGTTTTATAGAATAGCCCTTTTTCTGATTCTAGTAGGTTTTTTTTCCTGTAGCTCAAGCACTGAGCGCACGGAGACTACTCCCACCGCCGAGGGAAACGAAACAACCGAGAGGATTGAGATCAGTAAAAATCTGACCTTTAGGAAAGATGCCGCACCGATAATTTTTGAGAATTGTACTCCTTGTCATCACAAAGATGGCGCAGGGCCATTCTCTCTTACCGATTTTGATGCGGTAAAGAAGAGAACGAAAACCATTCGACAAGTGGTGGCCGACGGCTACATGCCGCCTTGGCCGGCTGACCCCGAATTCAGCAGATTCAAAGGAGAGAAAATTCTTTCCGAAAAAGAGAAACTGACACTGATCAGTTGGATTGATCAAGGAGCCCCTGAAGGAAGCCAAACTGAGGTTATTCCCGAGCCCGAGATATTCACTGCAGAAAATCCCGATGAACCCGATTTAATCATACCCTATTCAGACACAGTTTTCATTCCGGGACAAAACCTCGATCTCTTCAGAATAGCCAAGATTCCGATCGAACTCCCGAGCGATACGATTATCAAATCCATTCACTTCAAACCCGGGAATAAACAATTGGTGCACCACGTCAATGGTCACCTCATCAACTATGATCGGGGGATGAAGAAAAAGCCCCGACAAGGAGAGTGGATGATAGATGCTGAAAAAATAAACTCCCTGGAAGCCTACAGGCTAATGGAAATTGCCAATGACGATGGCTCCTATCCTGTAATGAGGGTTTCAGCTTTCAACTACTTACCCGGAGTGGAACCTTTGCAATACCCCGAAGGCATCGGAGGTCTTTTCATCAATGAAGATGCAGCATTCTTATTGAATACCTTGCATTACGGTCCGTCGCCTTTGGACACTTTCGACTTTAGTCATATTGAAGTCTATTTCGCCGAAAAGCGTCCCGAAAGACCAGTGGCCGAGCTACACATGGGTACGCAAGGAATCACCAAAAT
>CAZKXG010000124.1:6248-6807 GCA_964556465.1 uncultured Cryomorphaceae bacterium
AACCCGCACATGCACTTGCTGGGCAGAGAGTTCACGGCTTATGCTTTCTCAGCCGACAAGTCAGATACGATTCCGTTGATCCGAATCCCCGAATGGGACTTCAGGTGGCAGTATTTTTATACCTATGAGAAAGTACTGGTTTTGCCAGAAGGATATACGATTGAAGTAGTGGCCGTTTTTGACAATACCATTGAAAACCCATTTAATCCGAATACGCCGCCAAAGACACTAAGTGAAGCGGGCAAAAACATGAAGACAACGGATGAGATGTTTCAGTTTTTCATAAATTACATTCCCTACCAAAAAGGAGACGAGCAAATAGAACTCTAAAATAAAGGATATGAAAATTACGATATGTCTTACCCTCTTAACTTTTTTCTTTTCACTAGTAGGTTTCTCTCAAGATGCCGACAACAGGGCAAATGCAGCCATTCAAGAGGAAATGAAAATGTACCACAAAGAGCTAAATCTTTCGGCTGAGCAGCTCTATCAAATCACCCAATTGCTGGGCGATAAGATCAAAAAAAGCGAGATGATTGTGGCTGAAATTGAGGAACTA
>CAZKXG010000124.1:6817-10864 GCA_964556465.1 uncultured Cryomorphaceae bacterium
CTTGACCATATTGATGTCTCAACAGACAAGCAAATTTTGAGTGTATTAAATGAAGATCAACGATTGATCATGCAAGAAAAGCTTGAAGAGAAATTAGCCAAGCAGCAAGAGGAGTTTAAAAACTCATTAACAGATTAGTCCAAGTCATTGGCTACCCAGCGTAGGTTATCTATTTCAATACCCGTGCTGCGCTCACCTTCGAATTCCATTCCGCATACTACTTGAACTCGGGCCATCATGATCTGCTCGAATTCTCTGATCGTAATATTCACCGGAGTGAAGGTAGAGTCATTGAAAGAATGGGTTGAGATATTTACATACTCACTTCGTCGGTAGGGCTCACAATTGCCATTAGCAGCTACTTTACCGCTTATAAAAACCTTTATGAAATCAGGTGATCCGTCTTCCGTATCGGTGACGCGAGCATCAAACTGAAGACTACCCTCGGCAAAATCACGAGCGTCTTGTTCATTGATCAATGTGAAATAAGAACGATGCGTAAAACCACCACCTGTTCCCAAATACAGCGTTTCGACTACCGTTGCAGAATCTCTGGCTTCTTCCATCACTTCAGTGATACCTTCGCAAACGTTTAAACTGTAGGCTCCTTCAACCAAATCGCCATTCCAACCGCCCGGAAAACCAGCCTGCCAAATGATCTGTTCTGCTTGGTTGAATTCGCAGCTACCATCATCTTTTAAAGCGCTGGCATCGTAATTCACCGCAATTGGGTCAGTACATCCTTCTTGCTTAGGGTCTTTGTTGCATGATGTCAACAACAACAGAGCGAAAATCGGGGTATAAATTTTTGACTGCATTCTAAAGGGGCTTATGCGATTTGTCCTTTTATACTTATTTGGTTCAATTTGGTTTCACAGGTGTTTTGGATGTCATAGCTTTGTTGATAAGAATTTACTCTTTATAGATATATCCAATGACACTAACCCAATTGAAATACGTTCTCGCAGTAGATACTTACCGTCATTTTGCCGCTGCCGCGGAAAGCTGCTTCGTGACTCAGCCCACCCTTAGTATGCAAATCAATAAGCTCGAAAAAGAGCTGGATGTTTTGATATTTGATCGGAACAAGCATCCTGTTGAGCCGACCATCATTGGTGCTCAAATTATTAAGCAAGCCCGCACTACCATGCAAGAAGCACAGAGAATAGAGGAATTGGTGAAGGGTAGCAAAGGACAGGTATCGGGAGAATTCAGACTTGGGATTATACCTACAGTGAGCACCAATTTACTACCTCGCTTTCTCAGGGTAGTTATGGAGAAGTACCCGGAGATTGAGCTAAAAATCGAAGAGCTACAGACCGAGCAGATCTTGGAAAAACTCGATCGTGATCAGATTGACGCAGGTATTCTTGCTACACCTTTGGATAAATCAGGCATTATCGAAAAACCGCTATACTACGAACCGTTCATGGCTTATGTGCCAAAAGGACATCGTCTCGAAAACGAAGACTTCGTGCTTCACTCAGAGCTAAGATTGAGCGATATGCTGCTTCTTAAAAACGGGCATTGCTTCAGAGACAGTGTGATAAATCTCTGTGCTGCCGCTTTTCCCGATGACCATAGCAACCACAAAACACTCGAATTTCAGAGCGGAAACTTTGAAACCCTCATTCGTCTGGCGAACAACGGATTTGGCATGACGTTACTTCCTTACTTAATGGCGCTGGATTTAAGTGAAGAAGAGAGACAATTTATCAAACCCATAGAGCACCCGCAGCCAACGAGAGAGATAAGTATGATCTACAGTAAAGTACAGCTGAAAATCAGTATCATAGACTTGATTGCAGAGGAGATTCAAGCCCAACTGCCTAAAAAACTACTCTCACCTCAAACAGAGACTGTGGTAAATCCCAAGATTGATAAAAAGATAGCCGGTTAAAGTGACGAATCAGAGAAAGTGTCATGACTGCGGAAAATGGACCGATTCGAACGAGAACTATTGCGTTTTCTGCGATGCTACCCTTGACCCCGTTCTTCGGGCGAAAGAAGAAAAGGTAGAACGGGCTCGAATCGCAAGGGAAAAAAAGCTCCTGACTGAGTCGAGATTTGAAAAATACCTACGAAGTCTTCAAGAATCCGAGAAATCCAGTCACCGGCTTTTCTTCAAAGTATTAAATATCGCTTTCACTATTTACATGGGAATCCTTTCATTCTTTATATGGCTCATCGCACTGATATCGGGATAAGAGAAAGAAGATTTTTCATTCTCATGATATTTCTCTACTTGGCAATCCGCTGGGCCAGAGCGGTTCATTTTGGTCCCGAGCTGGTACACTTTTACGGTGGAGATATCCTGTTTATACCTATCCTCATGACTTCTGTCAAAATTGTGAAATGGCTTTTTATCTTATCTTTTACGGTGAACAAGATACAAGTTGCCATTGCCGTTGTATATTCATCCTTCGTGTTCGAATGGATACTGCCAAATGGAGGCACGAACTTTGTCAGCGATCCATTTGATATTGCTGCTTATACTTTTGGAGCTCTGCTTTACGTGCTAATTATTTCACCCGATTCAAGCAATCAAGTTCAAGATAAAAAGCCCATTAAGTCAATAAATTGATATGAAATTACTCGTTCTATTACTCTCAGGTCTCTTCATTTTAGGAAGCGCCCATGCGCAAGAAGATTTAAAAAACCTATCTGCTAAAGAACGTTTTCGCATTGCCGAAAACGAGAAAATTGAGGCTGCGACCGATGTGAAATTCCAGCAGTACATGAGCACAGGACACGACCTTTTTTCAGATCGGCACTACCTAAAGGCCATTCGCAGTTATGAAAAGGCTGCAGAAGTTCGTCCCTACAACGTTTATCCAAAGGTGAAAATAGCTGATATAGAACTCTCCATGAAGGACACCCTAGAAATCCTCAGAGCTGCAGAAAAAGAAGAAATTAAAAAAGAAAAGCCAAAACCGAGAGAACCCGAAGTAGCTGAAACCGAGGAAAAACTTCCCGAAACTCCAAAGGAAACAATGGATCGATTGGACAAATGGGAGGAAAATGAACGGCAAAAGCTCGAGGCTCAGCGCGAAAATGAGAAAACGCAAAAAGAGCCACCTCCTACCCAAACAAAAACTGGCGATGTGCAGGCCATGTCTATCGAAGATTACCGAAAAGAATTGGCAGAGACTTTTCCCAGTGGTATAACTGAAACGGTATCAGAGGAAGGAAACAAGACCATCACAAAACGAGTGGTAGTGCACAACGGAAAAGGAGATGAGTACAAGAAAGTCGTTCACAACTGGGGTGGAGTTTTCTTCTTTAAAAACGGCGATGCGGTGACAGAACGCGTTTGGGATCAAGAAACCGTTTCTGAGAAATAGAGTCTTTACTTGGGAGACTTGGCTCCGGCCAAAATCTTGACCTCAAGATCATTCTCCCGAGGCGGAATGGGGCATGAATATCGATCTGAATACGCGCAGTACGGATTGTAAACCAAGTTAAAATCAACCAACACAGAATCACTAGGTGGAATCTCCATCTCGAGATATCTCCCGCCTTCATACGTCCCGAAGCCATTCGAAGCATCAGTAAAAGGAACAAAGAGCTGATTCTCATAACCTGGCATTCTCATCAATTCCAAATTTCTATATGCTGATAAGGTTAGCTCAGTGGAGTCTATTTGAAAATGAATCGTACCCGCTTTTTGGTAGCGCTGCTTTATTGATCCCGTGGTTTGAAATTTAACAGGCTTCTGACGATCAAGACTTTCAAACTTCGCCATGAGTGCAAAATCAGGATTATAAGGGTAGCGAGCAACGCTGTCAAATTCTGCAACCATTTCCTCCTTCAAGGGCGATTTATCAGGATCGGCAAATTCGGCGTCTGTTTCGGCCCAGAACTCTATGTAACGTGCTTCTTGGGCTGTTAATGAAATCGAGGCAATTGCAAAAGGCACAAATAAAACGGTCTTCAAAAATCTCATTCGTCAAAGTTACGGAATCAGCAGTCTGATTTTTGGAATGAGAAGTCATTTTTCACCATATTGCGGATCATGGAATTAGCCCGGTCCATAAAAGATGCTGA
>CAZKXG010000125.1:0-10554 GCA_964556465.1 uncultured Cryomorphaceae bacterium
CGGAGCACATGGATTGGCATCGTGGTATTCGACTAGCCTTGGCGCCGAGTAAGCATCCAGTCGATCAAAGATTTCTCTTTCTACAACCTTGATCTGACTCTCCTTCAACACCACGGTTACAGGCACTACCATGGCAAAGTCCTTTACATCGCCTTTGAAATCGTTGCTCATCGTGATGACGGTGTGATCCCCGTCTCGAACCAGAATGACTTCTGACTTCTCGTTAAATAAATCGGTCGATGCTTTTGCGACGTAAAATCCGCAGAAAGCCGACACATCGGTGCTGATAATCAGCATGGCCATAAAGATGGCGGTGATTCTCTTTTTCATATGTTTTGGGTTTTAGAACTCCACTTAAATCGCTCGGCCTTAAATACCGTATCGATGAGTGGCGTTGTGAGTGAAATGATAAATAATGCAATCAGTGGTGCTTGGTACAGGTAGAAAAACTGACCGAGCAAAAAGCTGAGTAAGGCAATCAAGCTTGCCCAAAGGATTCTACCCTTTCGGCTATTGGGCGATGTCTTCGGGTCGGTAATCATAAAAAAGGCGAAGAGCAGGATGGTACCACTGTTGAAACGGTGGAAAACCACGGGCCAATCCCAACCGAGATAGGCAACGAGCCTCAATGACTCCAAGCCAAACAGCACCAAGAGAAAAGTCAAAGAGAGGTCCCATCGCTTCACTCGGAGTAAAATACCCGTGGCCCCCAATAGTATGAGCAACATGCCCGTTTCACCGTGACCCCACTGCCCTGGTGATATCCATGCGTGACCTGTGAGAATGGCTAGGATGATTCCAAAATTGGTGGGGTTGAAGACATGTTTGCCTTTGTATCGAATTAAAAATTTAGACGAAATGGTGGCAATACCTGCCAATGACATCACCCAAACGGAATCCACTCTCAAGAGCAAGCAAAGCCCCAGCGCACTGATCAGTGCACTCTTGACGGAGGTCAAAGGCTGATTCTTGAGTTTTGCCCAGACTATTTGGGTGGCAACGGAAGAAACGACTGCCGCCGAAAAAACATCGAGCCTCGCGGACCATTGAAGAAATAGTAATCCGTAGGCTAAGAAAGATCCCAATAAGAATATCTGGAGATACCTCGGATCATTGCGCTCTTGAGTAATTGTGGAAACCAAATTCATTGCTGTTGATTTCCCTTCGGTACACGGAAGTTTAGGATGGGTTCAAAAGAGGATGGATTTTTTTGAAAGGCCCACCTCCGTCATCATTCTCCTACGTCGAATGCTGCCACCTCCTCCATCGAGGAGGACAGCCAAAAAAAAGTTAATCTTGATTTAGGTTAACAACTGATATTTTGAATTTAGATTTCTACTTCCGTGTTTTAAGTGACTCCTATCCTCCTCGGTGGAGGAGGTGGGCTAGCTAAAAAATACTCCATTGATTTCACATGACTTAACGAGATTCACATCGAAATTCAGTTTATTTCTTGAACTTTGACCAAACTCCAACTATGAAAAATATCATTTTCTCTTTAGCTCTAGTGGCCATTACGATAAGCTGCTCAGCGCAGCGCAGCTACACCCAATACCAAAAAGTAAACGGATTGGAGATCTCCACCAAATGGGGCCAAGCCAAAAATGCAGAGGGCGTTAAGAAGGATGCTTTGCTGCTGAAAGTCGAAAACACTGGAGATAAGGCTGTGACTTTAGCTATGGACATCAACCTTTACTACGAAGGCATCCTGAGAGAATCAGGTCGAATAGAAGGAGAATGCATTCCTGCATTGAAGTCTAGAGTGGGAAAGCTCAATGGAATCTATTTTGTGCCAGAGAATTTTACATCAGAGCAATTGGAGAACAGTAACTTCAATTTCACATTGGATGAGATTGAGGTGGAGGAAGTAGAAACCTGCGAAGATTAATCTTCAGCAGCTTCCGCTTCCAGTTGCTTCTGCTTCAGAAACTCCAAAAGCTCTTCGTCGCTCATTGCAACTGTAGCCAAGCGCTGCTCGGCTTGCAGGGCCCATAGGTCTCCGGGGTATTTTTCGATTACTTTCTCGTAAGACTCTTTTGCCAGTTCGGGTTCGCTCAAATCTTCATCGTAAGTGAATGCTGTCAAGAAGGCTACTTCAGGCGCTTTCTCCCACCGCGGATATTTTGCCAGAATTCTATCGTAGAGTTTTATAGCTTTTACGGGCAGATTGACAGCTCTGGATATTGCAGCAGCCTTGTACAGATACTCGGGCGTCTTGTCCTTGTCACCGGGAAACTTATCGGTATACTCGATGTAGTCTTTCAATAGTTCACCCATCAGCTCATCGCCGGGGAGGAGGTTCTTCTCTTCCATGATCGTCTCAAGAGAATCTATGCGCATTGAGAGTTCCAATCTTTGCTCTGCGTTGGTCTTTGCGCGTTCTTCAGACCCTGTCTCTTCCGAGGCACATGATACCATTACCAATGCACCAAATAGTGCCAATCCTACAGTCCTTATCATCTCTTAAGTTTTACTTGAGGAAATCGCATGCGGTAATTTACCTCCACATTTCCTTTGGAAATATCCGTCAATTTGCGCTTTAACAGCTTCTTTTTCAGTGGTTTTAACCTATCGGTAAAAAGAATACCATCTATGTGGTCGTATTCGTGTTGAATAATCCGGGCCGCATATCCATCAAATTCTTTGCGCTGAAAATTCCACTCTTTATCATAATACTCAATCACGATCGTGTCGTCACGTGTTACGTCTTCTCTAATATTCGGAATACTGAGACATCCTTCCGGAAAAACGTATGGTTCCCCTTTCTCTTCGACGATACGAGCATTGATAAAGACTTCTTTAAAATCCTTTACTTTCTGTGCTTCGGGATCTTCCTCGTCTTCACCGAAAGGTGAAGCGTCCACAATAAAAAGACGAATGGATTTTGCAATTTGAGGAGCAGCCAAACCTATTCCTTGAGCACCGTACATGGTCTCAAACATATTGTCAATCAACTCATCCAAACCTTCGTAGTCTTTGGAAATATCTTCGGCTTCCTTTTTCAATACAGGATCACCGTATGCTACAATTGGTAATATCATTCAACAAAAGTAGTGAACAAGTCCCAATCATAGAATTACCGTATTGGAATATTGATATCTATTTACGACGTAGATGAAAACTTAATCCAATCAAGAAATAAGAGTTGTATATTTTATCTCCGTCATTGTCCTTGACAATATCCGTTAAGGTATGGTTCCACCTGGCGTCGATTGAAAACATTAGAAACTTAAACCCTGCGCCCAGCGATGAAGAAAGCGAAAATGGATTAATATTATCAACTTTTTCACCTTCCACCTGTGACTTTATTCTGATGTTGCCTGAAACTCCGCCCAAGGCATAAAGGCCACCCAATTTGAATTTAAGTGCGGCAGGAATGTCGATATAATCAAGCTCGTACTCCACCGTGCCGAACTCGTCAAGATCAAATGTTGCTCCTTTTTGAACATACAAAGCACCCGTCTCCAAATGCAAAGTGGGAAACAGTTTTACGTCTTTTCGCAAACCGATATACAATCCATTTCTGGAATCTGTTGAAGTACTTCCTTGATTCAGATCGGCATAACTCCAACCTGCGGTAAAGATAACGGCAGATGGTTTTTCAGAATCTTTCTGAGCCTTTAAGTCAGAAATGGAAAGCAGTAAAGCTGAAGCGAATAAAATCGATAGGTACTTCATAGTTGGGGTTTTTACCAAATATATTTGAATTTTTCAGAAAGTCAGCTGTGTGTTCAAAAATCAAAACACTATCTAAGTTGTTAACTTTGCGGTTCAACCTAACGAGATGACCACCGCAACAAAAAATATAAAGGAGACTACCATCCCAAAAGAGGATTTATTGAAGATTTGGGAATTAATGAGCACCTCAAAAGCCATGGCCGCTTTGTACGAGGAGAATAAAGCCGTGACCGCCAAGTATGTGCATGCTTCTTCTCGCGGACACGAAGCTATACAATTGGCTTGCGGGCTACAATTAAACCCTCAGGACTATGTATTTCCCTATTACCGTGACGACAGTATCCTTCTGGGAATCGGTATGCGTCCGTATGAGCTCATGCTTCAGCTTTTAGCCAAGAAAGATGATCCCTTTTCGGGAGGAAGAACATACTATTCACACCCAAGCTTAAAACGGGATGACATGCCCAAAATACCCCATAATTCAAGCGCGACAGGGATGCAAGCCATCCCGTCTACAGGTGTGGCCATGGGTATTCAATACATGGAAAAGCAAGGTCTTCTTGCCGATACGGAAGAAGCACCCATTGTAGTGTGCAGCATAGGCGATGCCGCCATGACCGAGGGCGAAATCAGTGAAGCCTTGCAGATGGCTGCCTTGAAGCAATTCCCCATTGTGTTCTTAGTTCAAGACAATGAATGGGACATTTCGGCGAGTGCCGATGAAGTGCGCGCAAATGACGCGGCGTATTACGCTCGTGGTTTTAAGGGAATTGAAACAAGAAGTATTGATGGAGCAAGCGTAGACCAAAGCTGGAATACACTTCAAGAAGTCTTCAAAACTGTTCGTGAGGAGCGTAGACCGTTCTTAGTGCACGCCAAAGTTCCTTTACTTGGTCACCATACCTCAGGAGTAAGAATGGAATGGTACCGTGACGATCTGGACGAACACCAGAGCCGCGATCCATGGGACCGATTAAAAGCTGAGCTTATGGATGCAGGAATCGACGAAGTGGAGCTGGATAATATGGCCGAAGCTGCCGAAAGAATAGTAGCAGACGATTACCTGGAAGCCCTTAAGGCTGAAGACCCAAAGCCTGAAGATTTATTCACCCACGACTTTGCCCCCACTCCCATTACCGAAGAAAAGGGAGAGCGAGAACCCGCTAAGGCGGAAATGACATTGATGGTCGATTGCGCATTATTTGCGGTTCAAGAAATTCTAGAAGATCATCCCGAAGCATTGCTCTACGGTCAAGATGTGGGCGGTCGATTGGGCGGAGTATTTCGCGAAGCTGCCACACTCGCGCAGAAATTCGGAGATGATCGGGTTTTCAATACTCCGATCATGGAGGCTTTCATTGTGGGTAGCACGGTTGGCATGGCCGCCGCAGGAGCCAAGCCCATCGTCGAAGTTCAGTTTGCCGATTACATCTGGCCTGGGCTCAATCAGCTTTTCACCGAATTAAGCCGAAGTTATTACCTCTCTGATGGAAAATGGCCTGCATCTGCTGTCATACGAGTTCCAATCGGAGCATACGGAAGTGGCGGCCCTTATCATTCTTCATCCGTGGAGTCAGTACTGACCAATATCAGAGGAATAAAAGTAGTCTACCCCTCAAATGGAGCTGATATGAAAGGACTGATGAAAGCGGCCTTTCATGATCCTAATCCAGTGGTAATGCTGGAACACAAAGGGCTTTACTGGAGTAAGATCTCGGGAACGGAAGATGCCAAATCGAAGCTTCCCGACCGTGATTATGTGGTACCTATTGGCAAAGGCAGAATCGCCCAAATGGCTACTGCCGAAAAAGTTGAAAGCCGAGAAAGCATGGTAGTGATCACTTATGGTATGGGTGTTTATTGGACCAAAACAGCTTCAAAGCAGTTTGACGGAAGAGTAGAAATCGTAGACCTCAGATCGGTATCCCCTTGGGATGAGGACTTAGTATATGAAAGGGTTCGGCTTCACGGAAGGTGTCTGATTGTTACGGAAGAGCCTTTAGGATGTAATTTTGCGAAAAGCATCGCCGGGTCGATTCAGGAATACTGTTTTGAAAGTTTGGATGCCCCGATAAAAGTGATTGGATCAGAAGATCTGCCCGCTATCCCACTGAATTCAACACTAGAGGAGACCATGATACCCAATGCGGAAAAAGTAGAAAAGGCGTTGAACGACCTCTTCAAGTATTAGTTTTTCACCGTGACTTTTTAAAAAGAGGCATAAACATTCAATATTTATTGGCGTTAGAGATGACACTTGGCCGATAAGCCACATAATCCTATTTTTGCACGCAAATTTCAAAGCCCAAAATGGCCAAATTTCATAGCTTAAAGATCAAAGACGTTCGAAGAGAAACCCCTGACTGTGTTTCCATCGCCTTCGAAATACCTGAAGAATTAAAAAGCGAATTCCAATATAAACAAGGTCAATACATCACACTTCGCCGAGAATTTAATGGCGAGGAATTGAGACGTTCGTACTCAGCTTGTTCGAGCCCTGTTTCCGACAGCGATCTGCGCATCGCTGTGAAAGAAGTGGAAGGCGGACGCATGAGTAGCTACTTGAACAATGGGATTGAGAAAGGCCAAATGCTTGAGGTGATGAAGCCGATGGGTAACTTTTACACGGAGATGCCTGCCTCTTCACCGCAGCACTATGTAGCTTTTGCAGCAGGTAGCGGAATCACCCCTATTCTATCACTTCTGAAGACAGCGTTGGCAGTTAATGCTGAAAACAGCTTCACTTTATTCTACGGAAACAAGAGCACGGCTGATATAATTTTTAAGGAAGAGCTTGATAGTTTGAAAGCAAAGCATGGCGACAAATTGAATGTCGTTCATCTGTTAAGCCGAGAAACTACAGAAGATCCACTTTTCAGTGGCCGTATGTCCGCTGCTAAATGTTCTGAATTGATGGAACGCTTTGAGGCAACCAAAAAAGCAGACGAATACTTCATTTGCGGGCCTTTCGATATGATCAATAGCATCAATGAAAGTCTCACTGCAAAGGGCATTGCCAAAGAGAAAATTCATTTTGAGTTGTTTACCACCCCTCCCGCTGAAACGGTAGAAGACGAGAATACATCCAATAACGAAGGAGGTAACACACCCGTGGCAGAATCATTAGTCACTGTCGTCTTGGATGGTGAAGAGATGGAAATAACGGTGACTGATGCTGACAATATCTTAGATGCAGCTTTGGACGCTGGGCTTGACGCACCTTACGCCTGCACGGGAGGTTCTTGCTGCACGTGTCGTGCTAAAGTAATGGAAGGCTCGGCCGTGATGGATGTCAATTACGCTCTTACAGATAAAGAAGTGGAAGACGGATACATTCTGACTTGTCAATCACATCCTACTTCTGCGAAGATGATCGTTGATTATGACGAACCGTAAATCAATTTTCGAGTTTGGCTGAAAGGGATTTCTCAGGAAGAATTTCCAGAAAGTAATAAACGACCTCTGCCAATACTTGAAATACGAGTATCAGTACAATCCACAGTACCTTGACACCTGTGCTGGTTTCTTTGTTGGTGCCTGCGTGTATCAAATAAAATATCATGAATCCTACCGTATAGATGGTTAGGAAAATGATCCATGCGAGCATCCCACCAAACAAACTTAAGGCAAACTCAGGCCCCATATCATCTTTTAATGCTATTGCTTCCGGAAGCACAGCCGCAATCAACCATACCACAAAACCAAGAGCAGCGAAGAGCTGGAGAATAGTAAAGATCCCGATTAGGATTTTGGCAGTCTTTGACAGTTTCATGTTGAGTGAGATTTTATACGAAAGTAATGCCTCATCCTAAATTGAGTCAAGGATTAATGCGGAATGGTTTAATTTCGTGTCAAGCGGTTTTCAAGATTTAAACCTTTTACTCAGAACTTCGTCAAAAGCCCATGAAGTGTTTTTTCCTTTTTATTTCTTCACTACTCGTCAGTCTTGTTACTGCTCAAACCTACTTTCCTCCCGTAGTAGAAAATGACTGGGAAACCGTGGAACCAAGTGAACTGAATTGGTGTCAGGAAAGCATAGACACTCTGCTCACCTACTTAGAAGAAAAGAACAGTAGGGCTTTCATAATACTGAAAGACGGCAGGATCGTGTTGGAAAATTACTTCAACGGACATAGCGAAAACACGCTTTGGTATTGGGCATCGGCAGGAAAGACCATATCTGCTACCCTTACGGGAAAGGCACTAGAAGAAGGACTACTGAGCTTGGATGATCCCATATCGCAGTACATCGGTACAGGGTGGACAAGTTGCGACTCTATCGATGAATACGAAAGAACCATTTTTCATCAACTGACCATGAGCTCTTCGTTCAACAATTCACCTTTTCTCTGGGACTGCACAGAGCCCGGCTGCTATCAATGTACAGAGTCAGAACCTGGAACAGAATGGCATTACCACAACGCCGTTTACAGAAGACTGCTAGAGGTAGTTGAGGTGGCTACGGGAATAGATCGAAACGATTACACCAATTCGGTAGTGGAAGAGATAACGGGTATGTCGGGCTTTTGGGTCGACAATCTTTACTTCAGTAAGCACCGCGATATGGCCAGATTTGGATGGCTGGCTATGAATGGTTTTGAATGGGATGGTACGGCTGTTCTGAGCCAACCTGAGTACATCGAGTCGCTCACCACTCCATCACAACTCATGAATCAATCTTATGGTTATTTGTGGTGGCTCAATGGCCAAGCAAATCACATGTTTCCGCTCGATCCCATTCAATATGAAGGTTCGATGATACCCAGCGGACCTGATGACATGTATATGGCCTTGGGAGCAAATGATCAAAAGATTTATATAGTTCCTTCTCAAGGACTTGTGGTAACAAGACAAGGAGATGCAGCCTTCGAGATGGAAGCAGCGGCTTCTTCATTTGATGTGGAACTTTGGGAACTCATTTCAAATTTAGAGTGCTCTCCCCTATCCGCCTTGTCACAAGTAGAAAATGAAAGGCCCTTGATTTTCCCGAATCCTTCAAACGGAACGATTACAGTACCTGCTGACGAGTCGATCAAAAAGATCTCTGTCTACACTTTGGATGGAAGACTATTAAGAGAACCACAAAGAGGTGAGGTGATGATTTTGCCGAAAGGCATATACCTCTTTAACGCCTTGTACACTGATCAGTCTTCCCAAAATCAGAAAGTCATAGTGCAATAAAACGTTGGCTTAACCTCTCATTTGGAAATTGCCCTTTTCTTTGTAGAAAATTGACTCTATGAAAAGGCTCATCTCCATTTCTCTATTATTCTTTCCTCTCCTACTTTCAGCCCAGAACCTAATCAAGTCAGGTCCTATGAAGGGGTACACCGAAATGCGCGAAGCTATCATTTGGGTTCAGATGGAAGAAGCTTGTATCGTAGAGCTGGTCTATTGGCCCGACACTCTTCCTGAGCACGAATTTCGTTCGCTCGCAAAAGCGGCAGCACCTGAAAATGCCAATGTCGTGCATCTGATTGCTGATAGTTTGGAACCAGGAGTTACTTACGGCTACTCAATTTATGCCAATGGCGAAAATCAAACCTCAGATCGTGAACTGACGTTTAGCACTCAATCACTCTGGCAATTTAGAACGGCCCCACCTGAATTGAAAATTGCACTTGGAAGCTGTGCATATATCAACGAAGAGAAATACGACAGACCAGGGAAGTCATACGGAAGCAGCTACGGAATATTTGAAACCATCGCTAGCGAAAATCCCGACATGATGCTTTGGCTTGGCGACAACATCTACCTGCGTGAAGTGGATTGGTTCTACTGCGAATCATTACGCCATTTGGGATGACCACGACTTTGGACCAAACGACGCCACCCGTACCTTTCCTTACAAAGAGGAAACGCTGGATGCCTTCAAACTTTTTTGGGCAAATAACAATTATGGCGTGAATAACCTTGGTGGCATAACCTCAGCCATCGAATACGGCGATGCGCATTTTTTCTTTTTAGACAACCGCTGGCACCGCTCTGAATACGATATGGCGACCATAAAGGAGCAAATGCTGGGCGAGGAACAGATTGATTGGCTCATCGAGCTTTTGAAATACAGCCGTGCTCCCTTCAAGTTCGTAGCATGCGGCAGTCAGGTATTGAATACCGCTACTGTATATGAAAATTACGCCAACTACGAAGAAGAAAGAGCTCGCTTGCTCAATCGGATAGCTCAAGAAGGAATCACAGGAGTCATTTTCTTGACGGGCGATCGGCACCACACCGAAATGAGCGAAGTGGAAATTGAGGGAATCAAGATTTCCGACCTAACTGTTTCGCCGCTTACGTCGGGTACGCACAATCCGGGTGGTGAGAATAACGACAACCGTATTGAAGGGTCCTTGATTAATCAGCACAACTTTGGATTACTCAATATCTCAGGCGCAAGAAAAGCACGTGTCGTCAATATTGAAATCAAAAGTGCCACAGGCGAAAAACTTTGGACATATCAAATCAACGAGACTGACTTTTAAAAAAGTCCCGAGATCTTACCGTCTTTATTGATGTCGATGTTTTCTGAAGCCGGCGTTTCAGGTAGTCCCGGCATCCGCATCATCTTACCCGTGATGGGAATGAGGAATCCCGCTCCTGCTGCTATTTCGATTTCTCGCACCTCAATTCCAAAACCTTCGGGGCGACCTCTTCTTTTGGGATCATCCGAAAGCGAGCTTTGTGTTTTAGCGATGCAGATGGGTAAATTGGAAAGCCCCAATCGTTCAATGAGTCGCATGTCTGCTTTTGCGGGACCTGAAAAATCTACTTGACCTGCGCCATAGATTTTCTTGGCTACTGCATTCACTTTTTCTTCAACCGATTGATCAAGATTGTAGACAGGGGTAAATGAACCCGTAAACTGATTGGCTTGAT
>CAZKXG010000126.1:0-1518 GCA_964556465.1 uncultured Cryomorphaceae bacterium
CACCATGAAATAGCTGATTTGCTTGAGCTTAAGAATTTGCTTTAGGCAATACGGCCAAAACGGTAACTGAACCTGTAACCAACTCGTCAAGCTTCACTTTGATTTCTGAATCGAGAGGTAAAAAGACATCCACTCTCGAGCCGAACTTGATAAATCCAAACTCAGTACTTTGGTCTACGGGAGAATCTTTTTTGGCATAACATACTATCCTTCTTGCTACCGCGCCTGCAATTTGTCTGAATAGAATTTCAGTTCCATTCGCATGCTTCACTGCCACTGTCGTTCGTTCATTTTCGGTGCTTGACTTGGGGTGCCATGCTACGAGATACTTTCCAGCGTGGTATTTGAAATAACTCACGATTCCGCCAATTGGGAACCAATTGATATGCACATTGAGTGGTGACATAAAAATGCTCACTTGAATCCTTCTGTCTTTCAAGTACTCTGTCTCTTCCGTCTCCTCAATGACCACCACCTTTCCATCTGCCGGGCAAATGACTAAGTCTTCTGCAGTAGTCACTAAACGATTTGGAACTCTGAAAAACTGCATGACCAGAGTTAGAATAATTAAGCTCGCAATAAGTGATACGGTAAGCCCAATTGAACCAAGAAAATAAAACGAGATTAGATTTATTACTGCAAGAGAAACAAGTGTTGTCGCGATAATTTTATTGCCTTCCTTGTGAAATTTCATGAGTTCTTAGGGGTTCGAGTGGACAAAGAGCATAAGGTATGTAAATGCTATTGGACTGGCCAAAAGTACACCATCAAATCGATCTAAGATGCCACCGTGTCCGGGGAGTAGATTGCTAGAGTCCTTTACTTTCAAACTTCGCTTGAGCAAGGACTCTACTAAATCTCCAAAAGAGGCAGCTACTACGATAATGAGTCCGAGAATCAGCCAGTTGAAAATGGATATTTCATTGGTATAAGTAGAAATAATCACTGCCCCCGTCATCGCAGCCAGGCCACCACCAATGGTGCCTTCCCACGTTTTATTCGGAGAGATCCGTGGAAATAACTTATTTCGACCAAAGAGTTTTCCAAATACAAAGGCTCCCGTATCGTTTAGCCACAATAGAACAAAAAAACCAAGAATAACTCCGGGCTTGTATTCAACTATGATTTCTTCAAACGTGAAAACATTCAACAGTGCCAAAGGTGCCATGATATAAATGATTCCAACGATGGTATGAGCAATGTTTGTAAATGGTTCGGGTCGTTTACGGTACAATTCGTATACGAAAATAGCCATGAAGAAAGGGATGCTCAAAGAAACGATAGCCGTTCCTGCTACCTTCAGCTTTACCAATTCTATGGTTACATACAGGGCTGTACCCGTAATGACTCCTAATGTGCCCTGCGGATGATAGCCTCCGATTTTCACTAAGCTATAATACTCAAGCATTCCCAAAACCCCTACCACATAAAAGAGTGATGCCAGGGTGTATGGATTGAGTAGTATAGCTCCGATTACAATAATCAGAAATACGAGCCCTGTTGTAATGCGCAGAACCA
>CAZKXG010000126.1:1535-10511 GCA_964556465.1 uncultured Cryomorphaceae bacterium
TCGTCTCGCTTATTACTTTCTTGGAACGCAACACATCGTTTACATTGACCATGAGATCAATCTCTCCAATAGTCACATAGATGGAGTCCTGCTTATTCATCACGATTGCTTCAATACCATTTTCCTTGAGAATGTGTTTTAGCAATTCGATGTGTTGCAGATTATTTGAGCTGTACACTTTGACCCAGTTCACAGCCCGAAATCTACTCCTTTTTTGCGATATCACCGTCAGAGACCTCTTTTGAGATCTCTTTTTCAACCGAAGTTGAGCCGTTTTCGCTGGTTGCAGCAGTGGTGGCTTCTGATGAAGGTTTGCCCTCTTCAGCTACTTCTGTAGGCTTCGCTTTCTTGTCATCGCTTTCAGGTATCAAATGTTCTTCTTTTTCAAAAGGTCGCTTTCCAAAAATTTTCTCTAAGTCTTCTTTGAAAATAACCTCTTTTTCCAAAAGCTGGTTGGCCAACTGGGTCAGCTTATCCCTATTTTTCGAAAGGAGATCCTTTGCTCGTGAGTACTGTAGTTCAACTATTTTCTTCACCTCGGTATCCATCAACTCAGCAGTTTTATCGCTGTATGGCTTTTGGAAGTTGTAATCCGAGTTTCCTCTTGAGTCGTAAAAACTAATGTTTCCGATAGCATCATTCAAACCGTAAATCGAGACCATGGAATACGCCTGCTTGGTCACCTTTTCCAAATCGCTCAGAGCACCGGTTGTAATTTCATCGAAAATCACCTTTTCAGCCGCTCTTCCTCCAAGAGCTGCGCACATTTCATCCAATATCTGGTCAGTAGAATTAAGCGAACGCTCTTCAGGCAAGTACCAGGCAGCACCCAATGACTGACCACGAGGAACAATGGTTACTTTGACAAGAGGATGAGCATGCTCGAGCAACCACGATACTGTGGCGTGCCCTGCTTCGTGATAGGCAATTACCTCTTTCTCTTTCTTTGTTATGATTTTGTTTTTCTTCTCGAGTCCACCGATGATTCGATCTACAGCATCTAAGAAGTCTTGCTTGTGTACCTCTTTTTGTTTCTTTCTGGCAGCAATAAGGGCTGCTTCATTACAGATATTTGCAATGTCAGCACCGCTGAATCCAGGTGTTTGTTTAGCTAAAAAGTCGATATCAATCTTCTTGTCAACTTTAATAGGTTTCAAATGAACTGCGAAAATTTCTTTTCTCTCGTTCAAGTCAGGCATGTCGACATAAATTTGTCTGTCGAAACGTCCCGCTCTCATCAGTGCTCGGTCCAGTACATCGGCTCTGTTTGTTGCGGCGAGGATAATCACACCGCTGTTTGTGCCAAAACCATCCATTTCTGTAAGAAGCTGATTGAGCGTGTTTTCTCTCTCGTCATTAGCGCCCATACTGGCACTTCGGCCACGAGCCCTACCGATAGCATCAATCTCATCGATGAAAATAATCGCTGGAGCTTTCTCTTTGGCTTGTTTGAAAAGATCTCGAACTCTGCTTGCTCCAACACCTACAAACATCTCCACAAAGTCAGAGCCTGACAAAGAGAAGAAAGGGACTTGTGCTTCACCCGCCACGGCTTTTGCCAGGAGGGTTTTACCCGTGCCCGGAGGTCCTACAAGCAGTGCACCTTTCGGTATTTTTGCTCCGAGTTGGGTGTATCGCTTGGGGTTTTTCAAGAAGTCTACGATTTCTTGTATCTCTTCTTTTGCGCCTTCTAAACCTGCTACGTCATTGAAAGTCACGTTAGTTCCTTTCGTCTTGTCAAAAAGTTGCGCCTTCGACTTTCCAATGTTGAAAATCTGACCACCGGCGCCTCCACCTCCGCCTATTCTCCGCATCACAAACATCCAAACGGCTATCATTATACCGATGAACAAAATCCAAGTGAAGAGTTCTTTGCCCCATTCAGAGCGGGTTTTATAGTCGTACGCGAAAGAGTATTCCTTACTCCATTTATCAAGCTTCTCTTGGAAACTATCGGCCGGACCTATATCAAATTTATAATGCGGTCCTGAGTTTTCTGCACCAGAGATAAGCGGTTGCTTGATCTTTTTGGCGTTTTCTTCTTTTTTGACAGCGTCTTCGGTGAGGTATACTTCAGCCAGCTGCTTGTTATAGATCACTACTCTTTTCACCTCTCCGTCCTTGATCAATTCTTCAAACTCAGGCAGGCTAATACCTGTCATATTGCCGTTGAAGTTGAAAAGATTAAGTGAAATCAGAACTACACCTATGATGGCATAGATCCAGTAAAAATTGAAGGGCTTTTTGGGGTTATTACCACCCGCTTCAGGCTTCTTCTTCTTCTTAATATTCTTGTATTGCTTACTGCTTTTTGAGTCAGACATGTTGTTCTCCTAAATGCTAGAATGTATGTTCGAGTGATGTAACGTCTGCGTCAGCCCAAAGTTTTTCTAAATTGTAAAACCTTCGCGCTTCTTCTTTAAAAACGTGAACTACGACGTTGAAATAGTCCATTAAAATCCAGTCCGCTTTGTCTTTTCCTTCTTGGCTTACCGGATTTTCTCCTAATTCCGTGTAAAGGTGTTTTTGCACTGAACGCGCTATGGCCTCTACATGGGTATCAGATGTTCCATGACAAATAACAAAGAAATCACTTACAGAGTTCGGGATATTGCGAAGATCGATAGCTAGTACTTCTCTTCCTTTTACTTCATCGATTGCTTCTAATGCCTTTTCGGCTATGTCGGGAGAAGTGTAAACGGATTTTTTAATCATTCAAATTTTTTACTCAGAGCACAAAATTAAGCATTTTAGCGGTCTGAAGAGTTCTAAACCATGATCGGAAAGTCAATCATAGAATTGGATTCTGTTGACAGCACGAGCAACTATATTGCCAAAGCTATCGATGCAGAGGAATACGACTTTGGAACTGCTATTTTGGCGCATTTTCAGACGGATGGCAGAGGTCAGAGGGCGGCAACTTGGCAGAGTGACAAGAATCAAAACCTAACTTTTTCTTTTGCTTTGCCTTTGAGCGGCTTTGACACTCGTGCATTTTTTAGCGTTTCTCGAGCCATTGGCTTAAGTATAGTTTCGACCCTTAAGGTTTATTGCAAGGGCGATGTGAATATTAAATGGCCTAACGATATTTTGGTCAACCAAAAAAAAATTGCCGGAATCCTCATTGAAAATAAACTTGGAGCGAGTCCCGCAGCAATATGTGGTATAGGGTTGAATATAAATCAAATGGAATTTCCAAAAATGCCCCATGTCACTTCCCTTAAACTCCTTGGCGGAAAAGAAATTGATAAATATCGAGTACTACAAGATTTACTCATAAATCTCAATTTAGAATGGGAATTACTCAGCAAAGGTGATTTTAGGAATCAAAAATCAAGGTACGAAGCTGAACTTTTCGGTTTGAATCAGTCGGTGCAGTTTGAAGAGAATAACTCGGGAAAGAATGGCCGTATTGTAGGGACTACCGAAGATGGCAGGCTATTGCTGCAAACAGATGGTGAAGAGAAGGCTTATCTGCCAAAGAGCATTAAGCTTTACTATTGAACTTTTCCTGCAGCCTATCAGCTATGAAGTCAAAGAGATTAGTCAATGGTTTTTGAACCATCATCTTCAAGAAAGGATTCACTTCGGCTGTAACTTCTTGATATACATTAGTGACTGCGTCGGCCTCATCAAAGAAAATATCCATATTGATGGGGAACGGTGCTTTTTCGCCGCTCTTTAATTGAATAAAAGAAGGTGTTTCAGCCTTTTCCAAATGGAGGTCTATCGTTGCCGTACCTTGAATTTTAAAGCTGCAGTAGTCTTCTCGGCCTTCCCAATCAGAGATCTTATCCATTGGAAGTAAGTCCTTGAAATTGTCCAGATGGGAAACGTAGTTGAAAACCTCTTCACGAGGTGCGTTGATGCTAACTTTTTTACTCTCAATTTTCATGCTCATGCACTCCAGTTTTGGGGATTACTCCTCCATTCTTTTAGTGATTGAAGACTTTCCTCATCCACGTAATTTAATTCCATGGCCTCTTCTATCAGGGCTGTATAATTGCTGAGTGTTATCAACTCACAATTTGCTTTTGCGAAATTTTCTTTGGCAATTTGGAAGCCATATGTGAATATTGCGGCCATTCCAATAACATCGGCTCCTGCTGCTTTGAGTGCTTCAACAGCGTCTAAACTGCTTTTTCCTGTAGAAACAAGGTCTTCAATTACCATCACCTTTTGACCTTTTTCCAGATATCCTTCCACCTTGTTTTGCAATCCATGGCCTTTAGAAGATGAGCGAACATAAATAAATGGAAGGCCCAATGCTTCGGCTACCAATGCTCCGTGAGCAATACCTCCGGTAGCCACACCAGCTATAACCTCGGTATTACCAAATTTTTCACGAATATTGCGGACGAATTCATCTCGTATCAAAAGCCTGACTTCGGGGAAAGATAGGGTTTGGCGGTTGTCGCAATATATGGGCGATTTCCATCCGCTAGCCCAAGTGAAAGGAGCGCCGGGACTAAGTTTGACGGCTTTTATTTTAAGTAAGGATTCAGCAATTTTATGCTCTGCTGTTTGAGTGTTTTGCATGACTTCAAATGTATAAAGTTTTCATAAACAATAAGTCAATTGTCCTTACGGACCGAAGGATTCCCGACGCAATCGGTGATAACCAGGTATATCTGACATATGACGATTTTGAAGAGTTATCCTACACCATCAATTTGTTGGAAAACTCACTCCATTTACAAGGTGTCATTTTTTATTACCATGACTTAGAAATACTTTGGGCTGATTTTCGTGCTCATTTTAAAGAAATTGATGCAGCGGGTGGATTGGTCCACAACGAAAACAATGAGTATCTCTTAATTTTCCGAAAGGGAAAATGGGATTTGCCGAAAGGAAAAATTGACGAAGGCGAAACACCTGAGCAAGCTGCGCTTAGAGAGGTCGAAGAGGAGTGTGGAGTTCGTGATCTGATGATTGGAAAAGAGCTGGCTCCTAGTTATCATACTTATGAGCAAGAAGGCTTAAGAATCTTGAAGAAAACATATTGGTATGATATGACTAGTGCTCAACAAGAATTCACGCCACAAGCAGAAGAAGATATTGAAAAAGTTGAGTGGCAAAACCTTGGAGCTGATGTCGTAGAAAAGTTAGACACCTACCCAAATATTCGCTTGATTCTCAGAAGCGTTATTGACCTACCTTGATTTTCTGAGCTTCCCTTGCTTTTGCGCGAATTGCGTAGAGCCGCTCTTCTAGTCCTTCACTTGGTTTCTTGATGTCTTTCGTCAGCTTCCCGGCTGTATCTATCCAGCCGTACCAAGGAAGCTGGTAAATGTCCAAGTCGTTCAAAAGAGCTTCGGGTGTGATCAAATCAATGGCTGCCCAATTCTTTTCGGTTTGAGCATCCATACCCATTGCTATTTCCACTACTTGAAAGTATTCTCCATACTCTTCCAAGAGCATATTGATTAAGCTCGACTCTCGCTTCCATTCGTTGCTTTTATTTTCAGAAACGATTACCAGAGTCGGTTTTGGCGAAAGCTTTAGCTCTTTTAGAGTGGGAAAGAGTTCTTGCAAATTCGCTGATACCGAATGCTCATAGTCCATCCTGATTTTTCGTGAAGCCTTTTCAATCTCCTCGCTTTGGGCACTTGATTCAATAGCGAGTAAAATCTTGGCTAATTTTTCCCCTGAGTACGTCTTCTGGTAGATGGTTTCTTTGATCGATTTGAGCATCACCCATTGTCTTATATCAGCACGTTGGAGGAAATCATCTCTCAGAAAGAGGCTGTCTAATCCTTCATAAGTCAATCCTGCGGCAAATTGATTCGAGATACTCATTCCGCCAAAAGTTACATCGTATCGATTAAAATAATCGCTGTAGAACACATTAAAGAAAGAGAAAAACGACGGATTCGATAGTTTCAACTCTTCATTTTTCAAATAGGTTGAGTACAGCTCATTCTTTGGTAATCCTGCAGTTAATTTCATTTCCGCCAATGAATACTGAATGTAATCTGCCAAAAATTCGTTCTCTGGTATGTTTTGTTTGGATTCGAAATTTTTCACCTCCGTGCGCAATCCGGGATTTCCGATAAGTCGGGCATTCTGAGCGAAAAAGTCAAAATAAGATTGATCGAATTCTATGATTTCAGCGTTTATATCCGATGAATCCAAGTTAGTAAACACATATTCAAAACTGCCTGGTCTCCAGCTTGGTATTAAAACAAATTCCCGTGAGGGCGAGATTTCCAATTCGTATGTTTTTTGAGGCGCAACAAAAAGAGGGGCTACAAATCGATTGACACTTAACCAGACTTGATTGATTTCGCCAATGTCAAAAGAAAGACTGAATTTCCCCTGGGCATCAACCGTATCTCGAGCCAAGAAAATCTTTTCTCCTGAAATGGGATTTCGATACTGACTAATTTTGACTACGTACCCCGACCATTCCATCGAAGTGCCTTTGATTGTGGTATTTTGCGCAGCCAGAGAAAACGGCAGCAAGAAGAAAAGGCAGATCTTAAAAATCCTCATTCAGTTGGATCGAATTCGGGATAAACTTCGTGACATCACCCCCGTTTCTTAATATGTCGCGCACAATGGTAGAACTGTATGCTGAAAGCTCAGGGCTGGTCACAAAAAAGATGGTATCGACTTCAGGAGCAAGCTCCTTGTTCATTTGTGAAATGGATGATTCGAATTGAAAATCTTCAGCATTGCGCACGCCTCTAATGATGTGAGAGGCACTTACCTTTCGGCAATAATTGACGGTGAGACCTTCGTAGTGATCTACCACAATGCGGTCTTCGAAGTTAAACGTTTGTCTAATCCATTGCATTCTCTCTTCTAACGAAAACATGTACTTCTTATTGGAGTTTACTCCAATAGCTACGATCACTTTATCAAAAAGAGGAAGCGCACGCTTAATGATGTCTTCGTGTCCTTTGGTAATGGGATCAAATGAGCCCGGGAAAATGGCAATCTTGTCCATATTTTACGAATTAAGTGCTTTTCGAACCTTCAAACATTTTTCCAAAATAGGCCTGAGCTTTTTTAGTTCCAACATGGTAAAAGGGTCGCTTTGAGCGGTATGAGGCTCAGGATGAACTTCCATAAAGAATCCATCAGCTCCTGTGGCTATCGCCGAAAGGGCTATAGCTTCGATAAGTTCAGGATCACCTCCTGTGACACCCGATGTTTGATTGGGCTTTTGCACGCTGTGCGTGCAATCCATGACTACTGGTTGACCGATTTTTTTCATCCGACTGATTGATGTAGCGTCAACTACTAAGTCGTTATAGCCGAATGTGGTTCCGCGTTCACAGACCCAAACTTTTTCATTTCCGGTAGCCTTCACTTTTTCCACGGCAAATTTCATCGCTTCAGGACTCAAAAACTGGCCTTTCTTAATGTTCACCGTGCATCCCGATTCACCAGCAGCTTTGAGCAATTTACTTTGCCGGCAAAGAAATGCTGGAATTTGCAAGTGTGTGACAAACGGGGCTACTTCAGCAGGCTCGTTGCTTTCGTGTACATCCGTGATGTTTTCTATTTGGAATTTATCTCGGATGGCTTTGTGAATGCGCAGGGCCTCGTTTTTATCAATGCCGGTAAAGCTGTCTAATTTGCTTCGGTTCGCTTTTTCATAGCTACCCTTGAAGATATAGTGGATGTCCAGATCATCGCATATTTTCTTCACCTCTTTGGCGATATGAAAAGCCATGGCTTCATCCTCAATGGCACATGGCCCGGCAATAAGGAAAAATTGGTTCATTCTTCTTTTGCTTTTTGACCGAGGTAACCGCTGTGGTGCCTCTTCGCATATTCTTGTTTTGTAAATCTGATTTTCTCCATGAGCAATACTACCAAGATATCTCCTGCTACAGTCATTACCGTAGTAGAAGTAGTCGGGGTAAGGCCCAGCGGGCAAATTTCTTCAGGTCCTCCTGTCCACAATACCACATCCGCTTTTTCAGCTAGCTCACTTTCTCTATTTCCCGTCAGGACAATGAATTTGACGCCGGGGTGCAATCGGTGCGCCAAAAAATCAAGCTCAACCAATTCCCTGGTTTTTCCACTGTTTGATATCGCCAGAACGATATCGTTTTTTTGAATTATACCTAAATCGCCGTGTTGCGCTTCGGCGGGATGCAAAAAGAAAGCAGGAGTTCCTGTAGAGCTAAGGGTGGTGGCAATGTTCACGCCTATCTGCCCGGCTTTTCCCATCCCGCTCACGATTACTTTTCCATCTTTTTGATGAACCTGCTCATAGATGAGTTCTACGGCCTTTTCTACCGCACCTTCGATGGGGATATTTCGAATGGCTTCGATTTCTTTTTCAATAAGAGCTGTGATCTTGTCTTGCATGATTTTGTTCTAATGACAAGCAAAAGTAATTCTAATCCTCCAACCCTCTATCTGAAGAAACTGAAATGGACATTTCCCATTTGGTGATGTTCCGTAAATCGAGGGTGATCGCTCAAATCCGTCTCTTTTCCATGTTCGAGAATAAAGATTCCTCCTGGCGAAAGCCAACCCGTATTCCAAACCAAATCGGGCAACTCGGGAATTCTTTTTTCCGCGTAAGGCGGATCCGCAAAAACGATATCGAATTTTCCTTTGGGACTCTTGAAGAGATTGAAAACATCGGCCTGTACTACCCTTAGATTATTGATTTCCCAATCCTTGGTGATTCTTAAAAGATGCCTTTTGGAGATAGGACTGACATCTACAGCTGTCACGCTAGTCGCTCCGCGGCTCACGAATTCCAAACTCATCCCTCCAATCCCAAAAAATAGGTCAAGAACCGTAGCATCCATCAACAAGTCATGGTGGTTAAGCACATTAAAGATTGCCTCTTTGGCCATATCAGTTGTGGGGCGTGCCTTGATATGCTTAGGTGCCTCAAACCTCCGTGCTTTAAATTTTCCTCCGACTACACGCATCGAGAAATGATTACTGCCAGTTGGTCATTTCCAGAGTTTTTATCCGAGTCCGTCATATTAGCCAAGTATT
>CAZKXG010000127.1:0-6761 GCA_964556465.1 uncultured Cryomorphaceae bacterium
GTTAGAGACTACTGCCGGTGCTTACCAAGAACAATATGCAGGTGGCGATACTGACGGATTTGTGGCTCGACTTTCTGCCGATGGTTCGGAGATTGTGGAGTGTACTTTTTTGGGTTTAGCCAATAGTGACATTCTCTACTTTCTGGACTTGGATAGCAATAGCGATGTTTGGGTTTATACCTATTCAACCAGTACATGGGAAATAACCGATGGCGTGTGGGGAACATCAGAGTCTACATTGTTGGTGAATAAGCTCAGTGCTGACCTTAGCGAACTCGAGATAACCAGTTATGTGACCAATGAAGGGAGCGCATCAGGAAATCCGGTAGCTTTTATGGTCGATTTATGTAATGGTGTTTATATCAGTGCGTTTGGCACAGGTGGTGGCGGTTTTGTGGCGTCAGAAGATGCGCTGTTTAGTTCAGGAGGCTTTTATGTGGGGGTTTTTGAGCCCGATATGGAAGGCTTTATTTATGGCACCTACTATACGGGTACGCATGTCGATGGCGGTACAAGTAGATTTGATACCCAAGGTATTGTTTATCAAGGGGTTTGTAGCGGAGGAGGCTTTAACACAACCGATGATGCATGGGCTACAGGACAAAGCACCGGATGGGATATTGGGGTCTTTAAAATAGATTTTGAAATCGAAACGGTGAATGCAGTCGCGAGTGCGGCGGGTCAACTAACCGGCTGTGCTCCACATACCGTTACCTTTGATAATTTTAGTGAGGGTGAGAGTTATTTGTGGGATTTTGGAAATGGAGATCAAAGCGAAGAGTACGAGCCGGAATACGTTTATGAAGAAGAGGGAGAGTATCTCGTGACTCTTGTGGTAATTGATTCGGCCACATGCAATATTTCGGATACTCTGTTTATACCATTTCAAGTATTTGAACCGGTAGAGTTCTTTGCCGATTTTGATTATTCCATCGATTGCTTAACCGGTATTATCGAAGTTACCGATGCTTCTCAAGGTCCTGCAGATCTTGAATATACTTGGGATATGGGTGATGGAACTTTTTATACAGAAGTGAATCCTACCCATACCTATGATGAGCCCGGGGAGTACACTCTTACGCTTACACTTGAAAGCGACGCATGTAATCAAGAAATAATTGAAGAGGTAATTGTCGTCTACTCTCCTTTCGTTACTGCTGATTTCAACGTACAAGTCATTGAGTTTTGTGACGAATTCCTAATTGGGATAGGAGATAATTCTACAAATGCTGAAGACTATTTATGGGATATGGGCGATGGTACTACACTTTCGAATCCCGGCAGCTTTGAATACAATTATGAAGAATCCGGTACTTACGACATTCAGCTGATTGTATCAAACGAGACGACCTGCGATGGAATAGACAGCATCACGTTTTCCATTGAAGTTCCCGAGCCTCCTGTGTTGGATCCCCAAGTTACCCTGACTCAACAAGGACTATGCGAAGACCTCAATGTCTTTGGAGTGCTGGAGCCAAATGGCCCTTTGGGAACTGTGAGTTGGACTATCAATGATGAAGAAATCGGCTCTGAGCCCGTGCTGGAATGGCAAGCCCCTAGTGCAGGTTCTTATAATTTCGTGATTACTCTGACAGATGCCGTCTGTGACGATGTTTATATAGTGGAGCAGCCCTTTGATATTTTTGAGAATCTTGGGTATACGCTGCCGCCATCCTCGTTTTTGTGCTATTACGAAGATGATCTGATTCTGGATGCTACCGTACCTTATCCCGATGCTGAATACATTTGGAATGGAGGCGAATCGCTGGAACCAATTTTCACCGTTACCGAAGAGGGGGAGTTTACGGTTCAGGTATTCTTTAATGGATGTGAAGATCAGCAAACGGCTGAAGTGAGCATTGGTCAAGAAGTTCCTTTAAACTTTGAGGCCAGTATATGCGAGGATCAATCCAATATTGTGTCGATGCCTGAGAATCCATATATAGACCAAGTTTTATGGGAAGATGGTCAAACAGGATTCACTGTAGAAGTATTTAATTCGGGCTATTATGCCTTCACGGCAATTGATATAGTAGGGTGCGATCAAGTAGATAGCCTCTTCGCTATTCCGTTGGATGATGATCCCGATCTTCAAATACCAAACGTTTTTACACCCAATGGTGACGGGTTCAATGACACGTGGCAAATTTCAGGTGATCCTTTGGTCTATTTTGATCTGTCCATATTCAACAGATGGGGGAGAGAGGTTTTTAAAACGAACGAAATTTACGCCCCTTGGGAAGGTCAAAATGATGAAGGTTCAGGAAACGACCACAATGACGATACGTTCATCTACATCTTGAAATACCGAGACCAATGCGATTTGGAAAATTTGGTTGAAACGGGAGATCTCAAACTTCTTCGCTAGGAAATATTTAGTGTGAAAAAAAGGCTGTCCAAATTCGGCCAGCCTTTTCAGTTTGATCCGGTATTTGAACGATTAGAGGTGAATTACCTCATCGTAAGCGGCGGCTGCTGCTTCCATTATCGCCTCGCTCATGGTAGGGTGAGGGTGAATGGTTTTGATGATTTCGTGACCTGTTGTTTCTAACTTACGAATAGACACAAGCTCAGCCACCATCTCGGTAACGTTGGCGCCAATCATGTGGCCACCAAGCAACTCGCCGTATTTCGCATCGAAAATCAATTTCACGAATCCATCACTGTGTCCCGCTGCTTTTGCCTTTCCGGAAGCTGAGAAGGGAAACTTGCCTACTTTAATTTCGTGACCGGCTTCTTTGGCGTCAGCCTCCGTCATCCCTACACTGGCCACTTCAGGCGAGCAGTAGGTACAGCTCGGAATGTTGTTGTAGTCAATCGGGTGAACATTTTCACCTTTGATTTTCTCCACACAAAGAATTCCTTCGGCACTGGCCACGTGAGCAAGTGCAGGACCAGGAACACAATCTCCGATAGCGTAGTAGCCGGGGATATTCGTCTTGTAATATTCATCAACTTGGATTAGACCTCTATCAGTTGCGATGCCTACATCTTCCAACCCAATGTTCTCTGTGTTTGGCGTTACACCAACGGCGCTAAGAACCACATCACATTCGATGATTTCCTCCCCTTTCTTGGTTTTCACTTTTACTTTACAGCCAGTTCCTTTGGTATCAACCGATTCTACAGCTGCACCGGTCATTATCTTGATGCCGTTTTTCTTGAAGGTACGTGCCAATTGCTTGGATACCTCTTCGTCTTCTCTTGGAACGATGTTGTCCAAGTATTCGACAATAGTTACTTCTGTCCCGATGGCATTGTAGAAGTATGCGAACTCACAGCCGATCGCTCCGCTTCCCATCACAACCATTTTCTTCGGTTGCTTTTCCATGCTCATCGCCTTGCGGTACTCAATGATTTTCTTGCCGTCCACTTTTACGTTAGGCAATTCTTTCGCGCGAGCACCGGTAGAAATGATGATGTGATCAGCCTCGTAGGTCGTTGTCTTGCCGTCTTTGTCGGTCACGTCGAGCTTCTTTCCGGTCTTCACCTTTCCTTCGCCCATGATCACGTCGATCTTGTTCTTTTTCATTAGGAAGGTTACCCCTTTGCTCATCCCGTCGGCTACGCCGCGACTTCTGCTTACCATCCCCGGAAAGTCAGCCTTGGGTGCATTTACCGTTATCCCATAGTCAGAAGCGTGGTTCATGTATTCAAAAACATTGGCACTTTTCAAAAGAGCTTTGGTAGGGATGCATCCCCAGTTAAGGCAGATTCCACCAAGCGATTCACGCTCTACTACCGCTGTTTTAAATCCAAGTTGGCTAGCACGAATGGCTGCTACATATCCACCGGGGCCACTTCCTAAAACTATGATATCGTATTTCATATTGAGAAATTTTTCGCTGTCAAATTAGGGGGCAAAAATAGAAAACAAAATGGTCAATGCCCCGATGCACGATTGGAACTTGAACGATGAAAATTTCATCAATCAATTACCTTTATCCGAATATGATCCAGTACAGCATAAGCAGCATCGACCAATTGCCCTATCACTTGCAAGTAAAAGTGATATTTCAGGCCAAAGAAAATCAGGTGAACGCCGTCATTCCCTTCTGGCGACCGGGCAGGTACGAAGGGGGAAATTTTGCCAAAAACTTTATTGGCCTTAAGGCTGAAGCCAATGGTGAAGAGATAGAAACGCAAAAGATTCAAGGCAACCTGATGCACATACAAGTCAAATCAGGCTATACGGTGACCATTTCCTATTTGCTTTATGCGCGCGAGCTCACTGCCGGAAATACCTATGCAGATGATGAATTGCTGCTTATAAATCCTGTCAATGCTTGCCTTTACATCGAAGGGCTGGAAGACGAACCGTGTGAACTAAAACTGACGATTCCCAAAAAGTGGGCGGTTTCGACTGCTCTCGAAAGGCTGAGTGAATCGACATATCGTGCTCGTGATATGCAGCACTTTATGGACACACCGCTTATGGCTGCTGCCAATGTTGATGTATTGAAGTACGAGGTGGAAGATGTCTCTTATTATATTCATCTTATTGGTGGATATGTGGGTTCCGATCACCAGCTTGTAGAAGACTTTAAAGCATTTACCCGGCGACAGATCGAAGTATTCGGAAGCATTCCTGTGAATGAATACCACTTTCTAATCATCCTGATGCCACACCGTACTTATCACGGCGTAGAACACGAAAATAGCACCGTAATTATTCTTGGGCCTTCGGGAAATCTCGGCGAGCGCTCTCTCTATAAAGAACTGCTCGGTGTTTCTTCTCACGAGCTGTACCATACCTGGAACATCAAGTACATTCGTCCGGCAGATTGGACTCCTTATGATTTCACTCAGCCCGATTATTCTCGATTGGGTTATGTAGCCGAAGGGGTAACTACTTACATGGGCGATGTGATGCTTTGGCAGTCAGGCGTCTTTTCCGACGAAGAATACATGAATGAATTGGCTCTTTTGCTCAAGCGCCACAAAGATAATGACGGCCGTTTCAATCTTTCTTTGGCCGATTCTTCCATCGATACTTGGGTAGATGGCTATGGCCGCGGAACACCTCGACGTCGCGTGAGTATATATACGGAAGGAGCCTTACTGGCTTTTGTTTGCGACGTTTGGCTGCTCGAAGCCACCCATGGCGAAATGTCATTATCTGCGGTTATGGAGCGACTCTACAAGCAGGTTCATCCTGCCAATGGTTACACCGAAGAAGAGTATTGGTCCATCCTCTCCGTGATGGCCGATTGTGAATGGGGATCTTTGCGCAATGACGTAGTAGATGGTAAAGGGCATCTCGAGAAGTACGTTAAAGAGGCGATGGACAAGTTGGGTCTTCGCTCGGAAGAGAAGCCTTCTGCTGATAAATTGGAGAGAAATTTTGGCGTGAAGCTTCAAAAAGTAGGAGCGAAGCAAATGGCCTGGAATATCTCGCCCGATTCTCCGGCAGAGAAAGGGGGGCTCTATTTTGACGATGAGGTGAAAACAATTAACGGGATAGAAGCTGAGAGATTTCTTTCTGAGAACGACACCTTACCTGAGGAGCTGCAACTTTCTGTCGAGTCGGGTTTTAGAAGAAAAACCATAGAGCTCAAAACGGATGGCAGTGAATATGGATTTCAAGTGACCATCACGAATAACAACTCGGCACTTTTTGAAGCTTGGAAGGGTGTCAAAAAAGCATTTCACTAGATAGATAACGGGACTTTTTTGCATCTTCAACCACTCTAAACCAAATATTATGACCGACGAAACGATTGATCACTATGAGAGTCTGGAAAATTCCAGACCCGCATTTCTAACTGTGCTATGTGTGCTTACCTGGATCGTGTCAGCGTGGGTTCTCGTTACAGCTCCTTTCAATTACTTTTTTTCAAATAGTGAGACTGCATCGACTCTACAAACCACATTGAATGATGCGATGATGGAGATTGCAGAAGAGGACGCTAATACCGCACAAATGCTTGAAGGTTTTATGACATCGGTCAGCGAAACCGTATCAAAACAAATAGAGTTTGCCGGGTGGATAGCCACTACAGATATTTTGGTAGCTGTTCTTTCTGCATTAGGTGCATTTTTTATGTTCAAACTTCGTAAAATCGGCTTCTTGATTTATGTCGGGGCGAAATTATTGAGTTTGATTTCTATTTTGGCTTTTGTAGGAGTCAACATACTTACCATAGGAATGGTCACAATAGGCGGCTTTGTAGGCTTGATCATGGTTGTTCTTTACGCCGTCAATCGCAAGTATATGAGTTGATTTCTTCTCCTGGGTCAAATGCTAGCTGCAAACAGCTATAGCTGAAATTTCTACTCTTGCACCTGCAGGAAGTTTGCTTACTTCTACCGTCTCTCGGGCAGGGAAGTGGCCGTCAAAATAGCTTCCATAAACTTCGTTGATGGTCTCGAATTCTCCCATGTCCAAAATGAAGATCGAGCACTTTATAAGTTGATTATAGCTAGATCCTGCCGCGTTTAATACTGCTCCAAGATTTTTCATTACCCGATGAGTCTCTTCTGCTAGGTTGGCATTATCCATTTTTTCCGATTCAGGATCGAGAGCCACTTGGCCTGAGATGTAAACCATATCGCCATGAACTATCGCCTGATTGTACGGTCCGATTGGAGCGGGTGCTTTTTGGGTTTGGATGATTTTCATGCTTTTTTCCCGAAGGTCGTAAATCCTTTATTTATCTTTAAGAAAACTATACTTTTTGAAGATTCATTTTAAAGGTGCGGCAGGCACCGTTACCGGTTCCAAGCATCTTTTGGAATCTACTACAGGATTACAAATTCTT
>CAZKXG010000127.1:6771-10481 GCA_964556465.1 uncultured Cryomorphaceae bacterium
GATCAGGGAAAGAAAACAGGCATTTTGGCTTCGACCCTCGGGCTATCGACATGGTCTTTTTGTCGCATGCCCACATCGATCATTCAGGTTTGCTGCCACGATTGGTAAAAGAAGGATTCAAAGGCAAAATTTACTGCACCGAACCTACCCGTGCATTATGTGAGATCATGTTGGCCGATTCGGCGCATATTCAATTGGCTGACTTCCGTTACGAGTCAAAGAGATCCATTTCGCAAGAGGACGATGAGCCACTTTATACCATTGAAGATGTGGTGAAAACAATGGATCTTTTCCAACCGCTCGCTTACGATGAGTGGCTTACCGTGCATGATGATGTGACTATCATGTTCACTTATATCGGTCATATATTGGGCAGCGCCTGTGTCAATTTGAGAGTGAGAGAAGGTAAGAAAACCCATCGCATTGCATACACAGGTGATATCGGCCGAACAGATCAACAAATCATAAAGGGTCGAGAGCCTTTTCCTCAAGCTGAGGTGATTCTTTGCGAAAGCACCTACGGAAATAGACTACACGACGATCAGCAGATTAGTGAGCAACGCCTGTTGGAAATTGTCAATCAAACTTGCGTAGAAAAAAGAGGGAAGCTTATTATTCCGGCCTTTAGTTTGGGGAGAACACAAGAGATCGTGCACAGTTTAGATAGATTGGAGACTGCCGGCAAGCTGCCTGCAATTAAAGTGTTTGTAGATAGTCCGCTGAGCACCAACGCCACGGAAATCGTGCGATCATTTCCCGAACAATTTAACAAACGACTTCAGCGGTACATGGAAAAGGATGCCAACCCTTTTGGTTTTTCCAGTCTTTATTATGTGCGTGATGTAAAGTATTCTAAGCAAATCAACACCTTGAAAGAGCCCTGCATCATCATCTCTGCCTCGGGTATGGCCGAAGCGGGCAGGATAATGCATCACTTGGCCAATAATATTGAGAATAAGAACAATACGGTTCTCTTCGTTGGGTATTGCGAGCCGAATACACTAGGTGGAAGACTGCGTGCCGGTGCAGAAAAAGTACGCATATACGGAGTGGAACATCAAGTAAACGCCAAAATAGAAATCATGGATTCGTACAGTGCCCATGGCGATTACAAAGAAATGATTGAGTACCTGAGTTGCCAGCAGGCACACCTTATTAAACACCTCTTTTTAGTTCACGGGCGAGATGAGGTTCAGCTAGAGTTTAAAGCCCACCTGACACAAGCGGGTTTTCACCACATCTCCATTCCAAAAAAAGGTGATGTGATTGAATTATCTTAGCCCCCGAAATGTGGAGCGAAGCAAAAGCAATCATTGCTAAAGACCTGAGAATGGAGTGGCGACAACGCCATGCCATCGGCAGTGTGTTTCTATACATTATTGCCTCTGTATTCGTGGCTTACTTGGGCTTTCGCCAAATAGCGAGCGTTCCCGTTTGGAATGCGCTGTTTTGCATCATTGCTCTTTTTGCGGCATTCAATGCGGCCGCGCGAAGCTTTGCTTCCGAGAACGCGGGTCGGCGGCTTTACCTCTATTCATTGGCTAGTGCCGAAGCGGTGGTTATCGGCAAAATGGTCTACAACGCTATCCTTTTGTTGGTGATGGTTTTCGTCGGTTTTGCGATTTACGCCCTCATGTTAGGGACTTCTCCTTTGGCTGAAGCCAACTGGAGCGCCTTAATTCTGGCCCTTGCATTAGGAGCAATTGGGTTGGCATTTACGCTTACTCTCGTTTCGGCTTTAGCCTCACAAACGGACAATAACCTCGGTATGATGGCCATATTGGGGTTGCCTGTGATTCTCCCGCTATTGCTTATTCTCATCCGGTTTTCAAAGAATGCCATCGACGGAATTGCGTGGTCGGTAAATGCCATTTACGCTTGGCAGCTATTGGCTGTTCTTCTCCTTTCGGTTGGACTCTCCTATATACTTTTTCCGTACCTTTGGCGCGAATAATCGGCAGGAAGATTTATGTCAATTGCTTGGTGGAAGTGGCTCTCAGCACTTATTGTACTCATCACACTCATTGTCGGATTTAAAACACCTTTATCTCCGGGCATTCCTTCTGTCAGTCCCGACAAACTCGATTACGGAGCTACCTCGGTTACTATTACAGGATACAATACACATTTTGAAGAGGCTTCGGCTTCGCTACAGGTTTGGGTGAAAAACGGCGATGCCATTTTTTGTCCCTACGAAACGGCCATTGTGGATGAAAACACCATGCGTGCTAGCTTTAGCGTCACCGAAGTCATCGACGGTGCTTTCTTTGATTTGTATGTCAATAACGATATTGATGGAACGCTTTTCTTGCCCATGGCTTTTTTGCAGAGTGGGATGGAAGTAGGTTTGAATCCCGATAAAACGGCTCCTTGTTTGAATCAAATCAACGTTACCGAAGCAGCCGTTTATGACTTCCCCAATCAGCCTATCCTGAACGAGACTATTCGAAATATTCTTGTTCACGTGCCTAGTTGGTTTGCCATGATTTTTGTCATGCTGCTTTCGCTAATTTACAGTATTCGATTTTTGAATTCCTCCAAAATGGACTTTGATAACAAGGCTGAAACAGCTGCTCACGTGGGGCTGCTCTTTGCCTTTATCGGATTGACAACGGGTAGTGTTTGGGCACGATTTACATGGGGCGCCTGGTGGGTGAGCGATCCGCGACTAAACGGGGCGGCTTTGGGTGTGCTGGTTTACCTGGCCTATTTCGTATTGAAATCGTCTGTAAACGACAAGGAAAAATCGGCTCGATTGGGAGCTGTCTACAATATTTTTGCATTCACCATGATGATCCTTTTCGTGATGGTGCTTCCGCGAATGACGGAATCACTTCATCCCGGAGTCGGTGGAAATCCCGCGTTCAGCCAGTACGATATCGACGATAATCTGCGACTGGTTTTCTATCCTGCGGTGATCGGATGGATCGGGATGGCGCTTTGGATTTTTAATGTGAGGTACCGAATGTCAAAATTGCGATTTCGTGAATTATTAGGAAATGAAGAGTAAACATATATCCCTTTTTCTTGTCTTATTGGCAGGTTTATTTTCTGCATCGGCAGTTGCTCAAACCGGCACTGACTGGTTGGAAAACACGATGTTTTCAAGCGGAAAAATAAACGTGGTGGTAGCAGTGGTGAGTGTCGTTTTTGTGCTCATTGTAGCCTACCTCATTTCGATAGACAGGAAGTTGAAGAAGTTGGAAAAGAGTGATAAAAATAAATTGAAATGAAAAAGACACACATCATAGCGATCGTGTTTATTGCCGTGGCCATTGCATTTATGATTGGCTCAGTGAATGATTCAAGTTCTTACGCTGATTTTAGCGAGGCTTTTGAGAATCCTCAAAAGGAGTATCACGTGGTAGGTGAGTTGGATCGTTCGGCCGAGATTGCATACAATCCGGAGGTAAACCCCAATATCACCAAATTCACGATGGTGGATAAGCAAGGTGAGCGAAGAAAAGTGGTTTTGAACAAATCAAAGCCGCAAGATTTTGAGCGATCAGAGAGTGTAGTGCTTATAGGTAAAGCCAATGGTGATGAATTTCACGCCACTGAAATGCTCATGAAATGTCCTTCGAAATACAAAGAGGAAGGGAAGTTTGAATTGGAAGAAACCGCTTCCAAAGACTAAATAGACGATGATAGAATACCTGGGTGAGCACACCTTAATTGGAAGGCTTGGAGAAGTATTTGTGTCCACTTCC
>CAZKXG010000128.1:0-361 GCA_964556465.1 uncultured Cryomorphaceae bacterium
CAAGCACACGCTGAAAGATACGCCCATTTTGGTTCGCTCCATGAAGCAAATTGGTCAGCTCATTACCGCAGAGTATTATGGCGAAACGGTGGCAGACAATTTCACCGTCATCGAAATGGATGATGAAGAGAAAGAGGAAGAACTACTCAAAGTGCTGGAATCCAATGATAATTTTGCAGCAGAGATTGATGAAATGCGAAAGATCCAAGATGATCTACCTAGGAACAAGCGGAAGCTCGAAGAGCACTACTTGGCAAATTACTCGACTCTTGGTGATAGGGCGAATGACCCATTATTATTGCAATATTATTTAAACAAGCACGATAAACCTGACCGTCAAAAGCTACTTCAATACCTCGTT
>CAZKXG010000128.1:416-1764 GCA_964556465.1 uncultured Cryomorphaceae bacterium
CTGGCTACGACTTTGGTGAGTTCGATCCGAAAAACTTTATTTATTCTGAGAAGCAAAAAAGAATCTACATCAGCGGCATGTCTCCTTTCATGGAAGTGACCATGAACCCATGGTTCATCCCCGAGAAAGGAGTGGAGGGCTTTGAATTTATTATGATGGGAAAGGAAGCGGCGCACAATCGGGAAACCGTTTTGGAAACCAAGAAGAAGTGCAAGACCAACCTGATCAAGCAAGCCGAGGACCGCGAGATTCTTCAAAAAGCGAGAGAGAATGCGGAGGAGAATCTCCGAGCTTTTATCTCTTTGATGATGGATGTGGAAATCGCCTCGGTCCAAATTCACGAAAGTTTGATCGATTCGTACCGCAATTTTTTTGCTGAAAACGATTCTTTAAGCCTCGATGAATTTAGAATCATCGAAATGGAATTCTTAAAAAATGGATTTAGAGATACCCTCAAGGGCAATAGTCTGCGAGAATATCGATCTTTTGAGAGCTACTTGCACTGGATTCAAGATAGCACCGAGGTACGCTATTCCAAGCAGGGCTTTGTGGAGGAAATCGCGAGTGATGGCCGCCTCGACCTTTGGGAACTTGAAGAACTGGAAGGATTGACCCTTACGGCTTTCGATAGTCTGTGGTACGGTGCTTTGAAACTCGAGCCCGTGCTTGTGAAAGGAAATCATATCCACATCTTAAGCGCTCAAACTGACCATATACTTTCACTCCCTGAACTGGAAGAGAGAATGAAAGCAGACTTGGCCATAAAGATTAGAGGAGCTCAATACGTGGAAAATGATACCATCCAAACGGCAGTTGATTCCGCTCAGATCAGCCTGATCATAGATCAAAGCCTCAACCTGACCAATTAGCTTTTATTTACCCCCAACAAAACTCCAAAAGTATGCCGACCATTCTTGACACTCCACCCGCCGAAGTGCAACTTGAAATAGAGAAGCTCAGAAATGACCTCGACCTGAACTTACCCCGCAAAGAGCTGGATCGAAATGTCCTGATTGCTACTTGGAATATTCGCGAGTTTGGCGGGCTAACGGAAGAGTGGAATGGCGATGAGCATACACCGAAAAGAGACCTCCACTCGCTTTTGCTAATAGCGGAAATTGTCAAGCGATTTGATATTGTTGCCATTCAAGAAGTCACCGGAAAGCTTAAAGCTTTACGGCATATGCTCAAAGTACTGGGCAAGCATTGGAGCTTTATCCTTACTGATGTGAGCAAGGGATCATCGGGAAATGACGAGCGCCTTGCCTACCTCTTCGATACCAGAAAAGTACAGTTGTCGGGACTCGCTTGTGAATTAGTCACGCCAAACGAGGATGTAGAGGGAATC
>CAZKXG010000128.1:1774-5487 GCA_964556465.1 uncultured Cryomorphaceae bacterium
AGCCTTTAATCGGCAATTTTCGCGTACACCTTACGCCGTGAGTTTCAAATCGGGGTCAAAGACCTTCATTCTCATCACTGCTCATATTCTTTATGGTAAAGCACCTCAAGATCGAGAACCTGAATTAAAAGCCATTGCTCAATGGCTCAAAGACTGGTCTGAGGATGTTAACGCCTTTGATCAAAGCCTTATTCTATTAGGCGATTTCAACATAGATAGGGCAGGAGACCCTCGTTACGAAGCTTTTGTCTCCACGGGTCTTCATCTTCCCGAAGACTTGGCTGCGGTCAGGAGAATGATCTATGAAAAGAGTGTAAAGTACTACGACCAACTTGCTTGGTTTAAGGATGAGTCGGGCCAAGACAAAATTGCATTGACCTACGCCCGAGGTGGAGCTTATGATTTCACTCGTATTGCCCTAAAGAGCAGGGACTACACCAATAATAGCCTCTCTTGGAGAATGTCGGATCACCTACCACTTTGGGGTGAGTTTTTGATTTGAAAGCAAATAGCCGGGCTTGTTGTCGAAAGGATAGGAAGTGAGTCGGGCAACAATTGTACTCATAAAAAAAGCACCCGCCGACGGCGGGTGCTTTATATTGACCGAGTGGTTATCGTAAAAAGAACTTACTCTTTAATCAATTTTATCGTTCCCATGCCAATATCAGTTCTGATTTCAGCAATGTAGAATCCTTTGTCCAAGTTTGACGCATCAATTTGAGTCATACTCGCGTTAGGGCTTTGAGATAGAACAACTTGTCCGAGCGTATTGTAAACGCGTACTTCGTTAATAGAAGAAGCATCAGAAGAAATCATCCAAGAATCTACAGAAGGGTTAGGGAAAGCTCTCAAGCCATTAGATACTACATCATTAACACCTGTGGGCTCTTGCGAGAAGTATACATTGTCAAAGAAGAGTGTTCCGATACCATCAAATTTGTACTGGAAAATATCATTAAGGTCGTATTCAAAAGAACCCGTTGGTTGGTCTAAGAAATGTTGAAGTGGAATCGTTACAGATACCCATTCGCCTTGTACAATCTCTTCGTCTCCGCCAGCTCCGATAGAGTATCGTGGTTCGTCAGGAGATCCACCCGGAATCATAGACGTAAGGTCAATTAAATAGAAATTAAAACCAGTAGAAGAAGTTGCGTAATAGTCCAAGTGAACGAAGTCATACTCGTTGATGTCAGCTGCAATCCATTGAGCACCGTAGAAGTTTAAGTTTTCAAGTTTTGCAGTCTGATTGCCATCACTTTCAATGTCAATCTCAGTTGCTACGACACCGAAAACATTTAGGTTAAATTCTGCAACCGTATTAACCTGATAGGTATCGCTATATACAGAAAGAACGAGGTCCTCGTCGATCGTTGGATCCGGAGCTGAAACCATTGGGTCAGGAAGAGGTGGATCACCTGCACCAAAAGTGATGTTGTCAAACCAAACGGCATGTCCGGTAGCTCGTGGTCCGTAACTTGGTAAAATTACGAGCTGAGACCATGGAGCGATACCGGAAGAGATGAGTCCACTCATGTCGAATTCCAGTTCAACCCATTCATTGAATACGTCGTTCTGTACAATAATATCTCCTTCTGAACCGAATGTAGAGTTCACAATTTTAAGTGCAACAGGCATTGCAAAATCTTCTTGGAATACCATCATAGTAACGGTACTATTGGTTTCATCAAAAGTGAAGATTCCCATTTCTGTTCCTGCGATGTCCGTTTCAGTTCCGGCCTGCCCCCAAGGAGCATCAGTACCGTAACCGATGTCTAATTTTGCGGCAGTAGCCGAAGTATTTACGCCATCTGTAACCGGATTTGCCTCAATGGTTAAAGTTGGGTTGTCAAAACCTTCAGGAGCTTCAAACGTGGCCCAACCAAAGTCGGCACCGTTTCCTCCGGGTTCGAAATCTAGGGGGCTGGTCTGTGCAAAAGATGCACCTCCAATAAGTAGTGAAGAGAGTAGAAGTACTTTTTTCATTGTCAATAATATTTATTGTGTTAAGCTGACAAGATAGGAACTCCTGTCTTGTTTAATGCTACATCTTAATTACATCATTATTCGGTTAAAACCCCATAAACAGTGCAAAGTTGTACTACATCATTTAAATGAATTAATTGTGTAGACCGTAACGGGAATAGAATTCCGTTTTGAAATGTGAACCAACCGAACGATTTCGTTCTAATAGTTTCTGATGATGACCCAATTCATCCTGATTGATTCTGTCATGAGATCAAATGAGTTACTTTAGCGCAAATTCAACAATGAAAGCAGTAGTCTTTGATAAGTATGGTTCGTTTGACAATCTCCGAATTGAAGAAAGAGAGAAGCCCGAACCCAAAGCCGACGAAGTTCGATTAAAGGTTTACGCGGCATCTGTAAATTCAGGAGACCTGCAATTGATGAGCGGCAAGTTGAGAAATCGATTCCGCACGGGTATTTTCTCTCCGGGTAAGACAGTACCCGGAATAGATGTTGCCGGCATGGTAGATGCCATGGGCCCCGAAGCCATTGGTTGCACCTGGGGCGAAGAAGTATACGCAGATCTTTCAAGCCACGGATTTGGTGCATTTGCCGAGTATGTATGTGTGCCCAAGTCGGCGATAGCTTTGAAGCCAAGTAATTTGGATTACATAGAGGCCTCCGCAATTCCGATGGCTGCTACGACTGCCTTTCAAGGACTCTTAGATTGGGGACAGATGCTTTCCTATCGATCGGCAATGATCCTGGGTGCGGCAGGCGGAGTGGGTCATTTTGCGGTACAAATCGCCAAAAATTACAATCTCCAAGTAACCGCGGTAACCCGTGAAGATAATTTGGATTTTGTGCGAAGTCTGGGTGCGGACTTCGTCATGACATATGACGATTTAGAGCATTCCAATTCCGACAACCACTACGAGCTGATTTTTGATACCGTTGCCAATGATTCTGCGCACACCTACCGCCGCATGTTGACTCGAGACGGCAAGTATGTAGCCTGTGCATTCAGTCCTTCAGCCATACTGCAGAGTCCCTTCGGTGGGATATTAAATAACCGTAAAGTGGTCACCTTCGAAGCTGTGCCTAACATGGACGATCTCGCCACCATTCGAAAACTGATCGAAAAAGGAAATGTAACACCTCGGATTGATCGAATCTATCCCCTCGAAGAGACGGCCGATGCACTAAAATATGTGGCAGCAGGCCATGCAAAAGGAAAAGTGGTTATTAGAATCGCCTCGTGATGGAGCCGCGGCTCATGTGCTTCATTCTGTATTACACAAGTGGTACTAAATTTGATCTCTACCCATAAATTAGAATTTCATTAAGTGAAGTCTGTCCTCATTATTCTCATTCTCAGCATTTCTTTAAGTGGCTTTTGCCAAGAAATCCATACAGTTGAAGATCCTGATATTACATTTTCTATTGAAGTACCTGAGAACTGGCGGGTAGAGGACGATGGATACAATTTTGCGATCGTTCCCCCGTCAGGCGGGAAAGAATACCTCGATTTCACTTATTACGAAACCACCGAAACCGATCTGGAAAAAGCCTTTGAGTTCACCGTATTGGCTTTCAATGGCCCCGATGCACTGGATATGGAAATCATCGATCAAGGAAGCGACACCGTAAATGGTGTGCAGGCTCGCTGGGCGCTGTTGAGTCTCACTACCGATGGTGTTCCGTATAAACGGCTGACCTACCTGCTCATTAAAGACGGGCAGTACTAT
>CAZKXG010000128.1:5520-7297 GCA_964556465.1 uncultured Cryomorphaceae bacterium
CAGCTGACCCCGCCAATTTCGATTTCTACCGTCCTATATTTGAAAAAGCGATCAGATCGCTCGTGACAACTTCAAATTAGTGTTCATGCCCGCCTTCACCTTTGTCCATCTCTGCAAGCACAAAGTACGCCTGATTCAAAACGATTTGAGTAGAATCGTCTATTGCCTTTAGCGGTTTGATTTCAGTCCAGCCACCATCTGTTACGCCTACCATTACTTCAATGGGGGTAAAGTGATACATCTTTTCTCTGCCTTCCATTTCCTCTTCTACTTCAAAAATAATGTGCGTTTCCCCGTCGCGCACCACAGCCGCATCGGGAACTGCAAGTTGATTTTCAGCCGCCAGCATAATGCGGCCTTTGACGTACATTCCCGGCAAGAGCACTTTCGGTTTGTCTCCCAATATCTCAGCGTGAACGCTCACCGCTTTTGAGTCTTGCTCAAAGGTGGTTCCCACCGCAAAAATCACCGCGGGAAACTCAGTCTCAGGTGCCGACTCCGTATGGAAGAGAACCTGCTGCCCCTTCTCAATTTTAGCGATGTCTTTCTCATAAACGAGCAGATCAACGTGAATATGGTGATTGTCGATTACTTCAAACATGGTTGTCTCAGGTGCTACGTACTGTCCAATATTTACCCCAATCGCATTTACCGACCCGTCAATGGGAGAGGTAATGGCAACGGTCTCCGAGATATCCCCATTTTTAATCGTTGCGGGGTCGAGATGGAGCTGCTTTAACTGCGACTCCAGGCCTTTCACGCGTCCTTTTGTCGTGAGGTAGTCTGATTTCACCTTCTGGAATTCCTTTCCCGAACCAACTTCTTCTTGGTAGAGCCTCTTCTGTCGGGCATACTCCGCTGCTAAGTAATCCAGCGCGTTGCTGTGCTGGGTATACTCGGTTTGGATGCGGATCAAATCGGGATGGCTCACCGTGGCCAGCGTCTGTCCCTTCTTTATCACTTTCACCGATTGAATGTTTGCCCCGATAATGGCCGTAACCGATGCTTTGTTTTGTGGCGGTACCTGCAAGCGACCGTTGGTCCTCACAAAGGCACTCATATTCCTCATTTCCGGTTTACCGAACTTCAAACCCAGGGATTCCACTTGGCGGGCGTCCAGTTCGGCCATTTCTTCATGCGCTTCCTCCGAATGGTCATGACCGTCGTGATCGTGCGTATCGGCTTGGTTATGGGTTTCCTCATCGTGAGCGGCATGGTCGGGAGTCTGTTCTTGGCAAGACGCAGATGCGAAGGCTACTGCGATAAGGAGAATGATAAAGTGGCTTTTCGTCCTTTCTGAAAGGTGTGCAAAAGCGGTTGTGTTATTCTTATTCATCTTATTTCGATGTGTAAAATTCAAGTTGAAACAATGCATCGGCATAGTTGCCAAAGGCATTCCATGCGTCGATTTCTAAGCGAATGGCATCCTTTGCATTTTGCAAAAATGCTACGTAATCAATGGCGCCTTCGGCGTAAGCCAATGCTGCTCCTTGGAGTTGTTCCTGCGCTAGTGGCATAGCTTCGGTTCGGTAAAATTCCCAGCTTTCTTTCCATTTGAAGTAATTCTCCAAAGCTGACAGGTACTGACTTTCGAGCTCCATTTCAGTTTGCAATAGATTTTGCTCGGCAATGGCTCTGCCGATCTTGGCCGATTGGATTTTCCCCTGCTGATTGAAAAAGAACAGCGGAAGGGCTATTCCCGCCTGGTATTGCGACGATTGCGATCACATCACGGTGGCGCGGCATACACCCGATCGCTGCGGCGGCTGCGGCGGCG
>CAZKXG010000128.1:7307-9150 GCA_964556465.1 uncultured Cryomorphaceae bacterium
TGCACGCCGTAGAGCAAATTGATCTTTGGCAAGAGTTGTGCATTGGCCATATCGATGTTTTGGTCGGCTACCAAAAGGCGCGACTCTGCCGACCGCATGAGTGGGTGGGTGCCAAGTGAATCTTGCAGTGCCGGCTCACTCATGCCGATTTCCCATTCAGCAGATGCCGCGTAGATGGTGTCACCTACAAACCAACGGTTGAACCGTGCCAAAGCCACTTGCAAGTCTCGTCCCGATTGCTGTTTGCTGATGGTCATCTGCTTGGCTTGATTGGCTGCAGCCAAATAGGCCAGCTTCGAGGTGGCTTCTGTCTCGTAGCGAATCCTTGCAGCACGTTCGAAGTCGACAAATAAGCTGTCCAAGCTTTCGTAAAGGTCCGCTCTCCTCTGTGCGGCATAAAGTTCTGCGTAGGCAAGTTTTACCTGATAGGTCAATTGCTGTTGGGTGAGGTTGAGTTCGGCTTCCGCCAATTCAATCTCGCGTTGCCGCAATTTCGATTTTGAAGGAATCCCAAACAGGTCGATGTTTTGCTGTTGAAACCCGATAATCGTCACTACTCCCTCACCGTCCTGCATCTCTTCGCCCGCGGTGAAAACACCTGTTTGTCCTAGATTGAGCGACGTTTTTTTCAAAGCTTCCCGATTCTCTACTTGTAGTTGTGCCGCTTTAAGTTCCGGGTATCCCGACAGGGATTTTTCTACAGCATTTTCAAAAGCCAATGGAATGGGGTTTTCCGTCGTTTGGGCGGAAGCCGAGAAAGTGATACCTAAAAATACCGCCGCTGTGGCGACCCCCGTCATACTTACCGGTTTGGCTTTTTCCAACCAGCGATAGAGAATAGGCAGCACAAAAAGCGTGAGTAGGGTAGCCGAAACCATTCCGCCGATCACTACGGTGGCAAGTGGTTGCTGGACTTCGGCTCCTGCCGATGTCGATAATGCCATTGGCAGAAAGCCCAAAATATCGGTGAGCGCCGTCAACAGAATTGGTCTGATTCGTCTGCGAGCCCCTTTGGTAATCAGTTCGTTGAGATCGGTGATTCCCTCTTCTTTCAGCTCTTTCCATGCACTAATCAGCACAAGACCATTCAAAACGGCTACTCCGAAGAGTACGATGAAACCAACTCCCGCCGAGATGCTAAATGGCATATCACGGAGCCAAAGTGAAAATACACCCCCGATGGCGGCGAGGGGAATAGCGATGTAAATCATGGCAGTTTCTTTTATGGATCCCAATGCGAAATAGATGAGTACGAAAATCAGGGCCAATGCCACCGGCACTAGCAGCCGCAGTCGCTTGGTGGCTCTTTCAAAATTCTCAAAAGTACCGCCGTAGCGGAGGTAATAGCCCGCAGGTAATTCCAATTCGTCATCGAGCTTTTCGCGAATTTCTTCCACAAAGGATTGGATGTCGCGGCCGCGCACATTGACGCCCACATAAGTTCTGCGGTTGGTATTGTCACGGCTGATTTGCATCGGCCCTGTTTCGTAACCTATATTGGCCACTTCGCTCAGCGGAATTTGATTTCCATCGGGCAAATTGACGAATAAATCCTTCACATCATCAATGCTGTTACGCTCGTTTTCCGCCAGTCGAACGACCAGATCAAAGCGCTTTTCTCCTTCGAAGATAACACCTGCTGTGCTTCCTGAAAATGCGCTTTGAATCAATCTATTGACAGCATCTACCTGAAGTCCAAATTGAGCCAGTTTCTCGCGGTTGTATGAGATGGTTATTTGCGGAAGACCGGTAGTGGCCTCTACCCGCATATCGCCAATTCCGTCCACATCGGCTATGATGGCAGAAATCTCATCGGCCTTCTGAGCCAAGACGTCCAAGTCCT